>CBDTZL010000093.1:0-8812 GCA_965364895.1 uncultured bacterium | reverse complement strand
ACAGTGCCTTGACCGTCTGGCAATCCATCCATCGCTCGCTCAAATGGCTGCCCGCTGGACTTTCGATACACATAGGCCTCCGCGTTGGTCGGCCGATATGCCACGTACGGGCCTGCGGCGCCGGAAACCACCACCGTATCCGGATCTCCTGGATCTACCGCTACACCGACTAAATATCTATGTTGGAGGCCATCCATCGGCCGCGACCAACTATCTCCGCCGTCATCGCTCTCGAAGTAACCGTCTCCCGCAGCTGAATAAAGGCGTCCGCTCGCTGATGGGTGCGTGGCAGCGGTGTGTGTGTCGATGGGTCCGCCCGGAACGCGGTCTTGCCAGGTATCGCCACCGTCGGTCGACCGCACCAGAGCGCCGGCCTCGATTGCTACGTATAGCTTGCCCTGCACGATAGGATCGACCTCGATCCAGCGGACGTGGTGGGTTTCGGGCTTGGGTGGGAAGGCCCAACGAGTGGCCGATGGCAAGTCAATGAGGGTTGTACTCTCGTGCCAGGTTTCACCCCCGTCCTCGGAGCGCGAGAGCGTGCTCGGTTCGGTTCCCACGTAAATGACGCCGGGGTGCGAATCGCCGGCTCGTTCGACCGCGACCGCCGTGATCTCAGCGTGAGGAATTCCTGAGCCGACCTGCTCCCAAGTGCGGGCCGAGTCGGCGCTACGCCATAGTCCATTGGCCCAGGTTCCAACATATAGTCGGGTTGGGTCGGCCTCATCGAGGGAGATAGACACTGGTGCTAGCCCCTTCAGCTGTTGCTCGACAGTTCCCTCTCGAACAATTAGCAGCGCATTCCTGGTCGCGATAGCAAAATTAAGCATGTGTCTTACCCTAACAGATGACTCACGGATAATCGCGGGATAACATCCCAGCTCCCACGCCCCCTTCATGTCTCGATCTGCACCAAAAACACTTTGCTGAAAAGGAAGCTTGCTTTTGGGAGTAAGTTAGAACCGGGGAAATCTCCTCAGGACCTGAGCGGGAGTGCCGGTTCCCTTGGCCTTGGAATGATCAGAGGCTGTGCCCTGGAATATGCCTATTGGAGTCCCGCGCTTTATCTTATCGAGCGAAATGTGCGCCTGGCCGGTGAGCGATCGATCGCTATCGATCGCGCACGAAGTCACCACGCCAATTTGCTCTCCGCTGTCGTCTACGACCAGATCCCCATAGTGTGCCATTCGAACTCGCTGTTCGTTAAATCGGAATCGAATAACCTTCCGGGTTCGCTCCTGTTCTTGCTGAAGAAATGCAGATCTGCCGATGAACCATGGCTTATGCGTCTTGACGTACGCCGCGAAGCCTGCGTCTCCCACCCCGAGATTCATCTCGCCGGCCATTTCCTGGCCATAGAGCGGCAATCCGGCCTCGGTTCTTAGAGAGTCGCGCGCCCCCAACCCGGCCGGCTTGAGGCCCATCGGTTCACCAGCCTCGAGCAATCGATTCCAGAGCTCCGCACTCTTCTCGGGATGGACAAACAGCTCATAGGCAACTCGCTCACCCGTGTAGCCTGTTCGGCTGAGCACTAAATCGAAGCCACCGAATTTGGCTTCCATGAGCCCGGCCCATGGAAGCGCCTCCAGCGTGGATTTATCGTCAGGCGAGCAACCTAGAGCGATCAGAATCTCACGACTCCTCGGACCCTGCAAGGCAATATCTACCAGCATGGATTCCCCTACCGCAGGATCACGCAAGTTTCTCAAGACGCATCCGCGGCCATACACCGCAGCCCTGGGTCGATCCGCGTCAATCTGAATTTCACCCGCACGAACGCCGCTCAACCAGGCCCACAGCTTGTCGTCATTTGCGGCATTAACGACGACCAGGTATGCCGCGTCATTTCTTCGGTACACCATCGCGTCATCCAGCACGCTTCCTTCCACATCGAGAAACTGTGTGTAGAGCGACTGACCCACGTTCAATGCTGCAACATCGTTGGCGACCACGCTATCCAGGAAGGCTTTGGCCTGCTCGCCCTCCACTTGATAGACGCCCATGTGACTCACGTCGAACAGGCCGGCTGCATTTCGGGTGGCGGAGTGTTCTTCTATTACGGAGCCATACCAAACCGGCATTTCCCAACCCGCGAAGGGGATCAGCTTCGCTCCCAGCGATTGATGCGCCTCGTAAAGCGCCGTCCGGCGGAGCGGCGCATCCGCTGCATCTTCATATTTGAAGACAGGGAGCGGACTTCCTTCGCTATCCGCCACACCGAGATACCAGGGCTTGTCAGTCCCGTCTGCATCAGCCGACGCCTCTGCAAGGCTTTCAGGCCCAACTTCCAGGCGTACAACGATCGGCCCGGGCGGCTTGCGGTGGTTGTCCTCCGAATCAAACTCCACATAGCCATCGGATAGCGCACGCAACCAGGCTGCAGCCTTCACAGCGAGCGCGGAGTCTAGGCTCAGGCGCCAGCCATCCGCTTCTCTGGCCAATACGATCTCTAGCTCGCCCTCGGAGCCTCGCAAACGAGCGCGAATTGATTCATCGGCTGCGATCTCGAGCGGCCGAACGTTTGTGAGAAATCGGACGAACGCATCCACAGCCGAGCCCTCCAGGGCGATTGTGCTAGCGGCGCCTGAAGGAGCGGGATCGTCACTGTAATAGAAATGCGGATATCCGTGGCTCGCCGGCTCAAAATCGATGCCAAGCTCCGCGGCCAAATCTCGCACTTCTGTCTGTGTGTGCGCCAAAATCTCATAGTCGATCTTAGCCCGATGCTGCGGCCGGTTTCTTCCGGCCATCTGATACGGGCGGCATGCCTTCAGAACTTGCGCGATGAGCTGGCCAAGGCGCTCGCTCTCGGCCTCGCCGAAACCGCGTTGGGTGACCCAGACCGTGCCCAGACGGATGCCAGCGGGACGCAGAGCGCTCTTATCGCCCGGAATCGTGTTGCGATTGACTACGATGCCTGCCACGTCCAGGATGCGTGCAGCCATATCTCCGGAAAGCGGTGTGTCGTCAGGCCCAACAATGGTGGAGCAGTCGACATTTGTGAGGTGCGTATTCGTTCCGCCAAATGGGATCCGCAGTCCTGCTTGTTCGAGCGAGCGATTGAGCGCAAGGCAATTAGCGAGAATCGCTTCTTGCAAAGCTCGGAACTGATCGGAGGCTGCAAGCTTGAATCCCACAGCTTGAGCGGCAATGTTGTTCATGTGGGGGCCGCCCTGCTCTCCGGGGAACACCGCCCGATCCAATTTTCTAGCGAGCTGCCCCGAATGTGTGAGGATCACGCCGCCGCGCGGGCCACAGAGCGATTTGTGGGTCGTGAACGTCACCACGTCCGCGATTCCAACTGGTGACGGGAGCACGCCAGCAGCGATCGGTCCGGCAATGTGCGCGATATCGGCCAGCAAGATGGCGCCCACAGAATCCGCTATTTCCCTGAACTTCTGCCAGTCCGGTACCCAGGAGTAGGAAGAGTAGCCGGCGATGATGATCTTCGGGGTGTGCTCTTGTGCAAGAGCAGCCACTGCGTCGTAATCAATCTGTTCGGTCTGGGAATCGACGCTGTAGCTTGCCGGATGATAAAGCTTGCCAGATCGATTTGCCGCCGACCCATGCGTCAGGTGTCCCCCCTGCATGAGATCCATACCCATAATGGTGTCCCCTGGATCGATCAGCGCATGGTAGACAGCATTATTGGCTGGCGCGCCGGAAAGCGGCTGAACATTGACATAAAGATCGTTAGGATCGAGCCCATTTGCCGCAAATAGCACCGCACAGCGGCGACGAGCCAGCGCCTCCACCGTGTCAGCGTATTCCACTCCTTTGTAGAAACGGGGATCTGAATAGCGCCGGTAGTGGGCTAACCTGGGGCCGTAGTCCAGGATTTCACTTTCCGACATTTCCCTAGTGCTCTTGTGCGGGTATCCCTCCGCATAGATGTTGCTGAATGCGCTTGACAGAGCCTCCCGCACGGCTATGGGAGCGGTGCTCTCCGATGGGATTAGGATCAATCGCCGGTTCTGACGCTCGGCTTCAATTTGGGTTAGTTCGTGGACATCAGGATCGAGGGATTCCAAGCTCCCGCGGAAGAGGTAATCGTTCACACACGCCTCCAGCCGGACCGCGCGATTGTAACCCGCCTCCGGGTGGGTAGTAGGGGGTGCTTATAGGCCAGGAGCCTTGCCACCCTCGAATACCCATAAGTCGAATAAGGCATCCAGATCACAATCACAAACCTCTTCTGCAGTCGACTGAAAATTCTCCGCGCTTGCGATTTCGTAGCGATACCGTTCCAGATAAGTCTGTAGAAATTCGAAAAACACATCGTCACCAAGTTCGCCGCGCAACGCGTCAAAAAACAATGCGCCTTTTCGATACACGAATATCGCATAGTCTCTTTGGCTGGCGTAATCGTCAACGGCAAGACCGATCGGCAGCTCAGAGTTGGGAAGATCGCGAATTTGATCACGGAAGAAGGTCAGCATTCCGGTTGCAAACCCCCGCCGGCTGGCCTGCTCGTGATATAGAACCTGTGTGTAAGTTGCGGCGGCCTCATCCAGCCAGGGCTCTTCAAGTTGATCGTCACCAATCAAACCATAAAACCATTGATGGCCAACTTCGTGTACTGTCGGTTCAATGATGTTCGCGCCGCCCAGGGTCCCGATCGTCACCAATCCTGGATACTCGATCCCACCGAACGCGCCTGGCACATCTACCAGGTCTAGCTCCGTGTATGGGTAGGGGCCGATCAAGTCTGTCAGGATTTCGAGTTGGGTCGCGGCGGCGCCGACCATGATCCTGAGATCATCCTCGTGTTCCGGCAGGGCCCAGCCATTTACTGCGACTCCGTTGACTTGCTCCGTTTCGGAGATGAATGGACCGAGCGCAAATGCGAAATCCCGGGCTGGCCCGCTTACATACGTCACGCGCTCATTGAGCGATTCGCCATCGACCGCCACGCCCGTGGCTACCAACGTCTGATCCGAAGGAGCCGAGATGCGGACCTCATAAAAGGCCACATCCGATACGGTTGTGTCACCTCCAAACGGGGCGGTGCGTGCATCCCATTCGCCGTCTAAGAGCCGCGGAACCAGTGGATAGAACGTAGGGGCAAAAAGCACACCATCCGTAATTCCGAAACGATGAACATTGCCTCCTTCAATCAGACCTTCGGTTAAAACGCTGAACGGCACGCTTAAGTCCAGAGTTGCGCCGGGCTCGAGCGGTTCTGGCAGCTCGTAGCGCAGCGCCAATCCCCCCAGCTCGGATTGAGCAGGGACCAGTTGGCCATCGATCAAAGCCGGCCCGGCACTCGCCTCCGCCCGGTATTGGATGTCATTCGGCCACAGCATTAAGACGATATCGGAAAGAAGCTCGCTGTGGGGATTGGTATATTGAATCCGTGCAATGCCCTCGATGGTACCAACCTCGCGCCTGGGATCGAAATCTATATTCACATCGATCCAGTAACGGGTTGCGTCGGGGAATAAGCGAACGTCGTCTGCAAAATCTGGCCGCATAGCCTCCGCCTGTGAGTTTCGTTCGATTTCAGGGGTAGCTGCAAGCGTCGGCAGGGGCGTCGGCGTAAATCTGGGTGTGGCGCTGGGTTGAGGCGTTGATGTTGCAATTGGAGTCGGAGGAGCGTCAGGCGACGGCGTCTGACATGCAGCCAGGAGTACGAGCAGGGGCAGAATAAGTGACCGAAGCATGGCGAAAACAAAGTCGGCGTCCTCCCGGACGCCGAAGGTGGGCGGAACAGGACTCGAACCTGCGACCTCTTCTGTGTAAGAGAAGCGCTCTAACCAACTGAGCTACCCGCCCTGGGGCGCCATTATAGCTTAGACACCCATTAGTACTGCCCCACGGGGGTTATCCTGCAATATTTGTTGCGTAGCGGTACCCATCATGCTATAGTCCTTAACCGGCGCTGGGCATGAATTTCACATTCAAAGTCCTTAAATGCAGACCTACGAAGAGCGGATTCGGGGAATCCGCTCAGATCTGTCCCCTAGTTTCGAAGCTTTAGCTGACTTTCTGCTCGATTCCTACGCCAGCGCATCATTTTTTACTGCTACCGAACTTGCATACTCGCTAGACCTGGATCCTGCTACCGTGGTGCGCTTTGCGCAGAAGCTCGGGTATACGGGTTATCCGGAGCTGCAGCGCGAGATCCAGCAGCGCGTGAAAGACGAGCTGCTTACCGGTCGGCCGGCGACAGTCAACAGCCCACAGCAGGCTGCCGATGCGGCGCTGGCAGAAGTTGAACGGTACCTGCAGCTTACGCGCCGCTCGTTCCCCATGGAGGCCGCTTCGAGCCTCGTTAACGCACTGGATGAAGCGGAGCGCGTAGTACTGCTTGCCGAGGGGCTGGGAGTAGGGCCAGCCCGCAGCTTGGGCGCCTGGCTAGAGGCAGCAGGGTACACCGTTCAGTTAGGCTTTGGTGGTTTGGACGAGATCGCACGTGCCATCGTTGGAGGACACCGCAAAGACATCGCGATTGCGGTAGAGGTCGAAAATCAGGCACCAGCTGTGGCTCGCGCTCTGGAAGAGGCCCGCCGAGCAGGCTTGCGCACCGCAGCACTTGTCGCGGCACCCTCTGCATTGTCGACCAACCACGCCGATTATGTGCTGGCAGGTCATGCCAGCCCTGACCCGGGGGTTGGTCAGGTGGTCGTTGAAGCCATTGTGTACGCCTTGGTCCAACTGCTGCGACGCAATCGCCCCGGCCGTTTCTCCAAAATACAAGGCCAAGTTGGCGAGATGAGGCAACGCCTTGCCGGCGACTCGCGCTAGTCAGCTCAGAATTCAATTTACGCCTTAGCTCCCGAATGCCCTTACTTCTACTGATCATTGTGATCATTCTCCTTCTGGTTTGGGAGTTATGGGTCTGTGAGGGCGCGCACATGGGCCGACGGATCGTTGTCTGGCTCTACGACATTGCTGCGACCCGATACGATGGGATCAAGCGATTCGACCCGGAGTGGGAACGACAATTCCTGGGAGAACCGCTAACGAAAATATTGTCCGATCTGCCTGAAGCACGTCTGCTAGATGTTGGCGCAGGAACAGCTCGGACCTTCCGCTCCCTCAGAGGGATTCCTAATAGCCAGGAATTAAGTGGCGGCGTCGAAGGCTCAAATGCGAAATTACTTCTCGGCGTGGAACCTTCCACCCGCATGATGGAGCTCGGGCGCCAGAAGGTCGGACGAGAGGTTCAGTGGGTCAGAGGTTGGGCTGTACCTTTGCCCATATCTAATGCATCGTTCGATGTGGCAGTCTGCCTGGAAATCCTAGAATTCACCCCTCATCCTAAGCAGACAATTCACGAAATATTGCGGGTCCTTCGACCCGGCGGCTGGGCATTGCTTACAAACAGGATTGGATGGCAAGCGCCATTGATCTTGGGCCGCACGGTAGCTCGAAACCGATTTCCAGAATACTTGCAGGAATTGGGGTTCGAGCAGGTGGACGTGTTCCCCTGGCAGGTCGATTATGATATTGCCTGGGCCCGCAAACCATGGATGTAGACCGTGCGTATCGTTCGTTTTCAGCGGGAGCCCGAGTCGATTCCGCTCTGGGGCTGGATCACAGGCGATCGCATCGGATTGCTGGAAGGCTCCCCGTTCGAAAAATTTAAGCGCCAGAAGGCAGACTTGTCGTTGGAGGGGGTGACTTTGATCGCCCCCGTACAACCCGGCAAAATTGTCTGTGTGGGGAGGAACTATCCCGCGCACGCCGCTGAGCACGGGGTCAGCGTCCCAGAAATTCCCCTGCTCTTCTTCAAACCACCCTCCTCCGTTATCGGACCGGGCTCGGCCATCCGCCTGCCGCCCCAATCAAGCTCGGTAGAGCATGAAGCCGAGTTGGCTTTGGTCATCAGCAAGCGAGGCAGATGGATAACGATTGAAGATGCGCCGGATCATATCCTCGGGTACACAGCTGCACTGGATGTAACCGCCAGAGATCTGCAGCAGATGGATAATCAGTGGACCCGCGCCAAAGGCTTTGACACGTTTTGTCCGTTAGGACCCTGGATCGACACCGATCTTGACCCGGCTGATGCATTGATAACCTGCTCGGTCAACGGCCAGCTGCGCCAAATGGGCTCGACCCGTGATCTTGTATTCCCGGTATATGAACTGATCGCCTATATCTCGTCCATCATGACTCTTGAGCCAGGCGATGTGGTGCTGACCGGTACTCCTTCGGGAGTGGGTCCGCTGCTCGAAGGGGATGAGGTGAGTGTCGAAATTGAAGGAATCGGAGTGCTAACCAACCGGGTCCGTACTGAAGTGCTTCCCGAGTAACGAACCATTCAAAGGAGGATGTTTATGGGGTTAAAGCCCGACCATTGGATCACGCGCATGGCGCGCGAACAGCGGATGATTGATCCATATATTGAAACTCAAGTGCGGGATGGGACGATTTCCTACGGAGTATCGTCGTATGGGTACGATATTCGAGTGGCAGATGAGTTCAAGATCTTCACCAATGTGCACTCAGCTATTGTTGATCCCAAAGACTTCAACCCGGCTTCGATGGTTGATTTCAACGGCGAGGTTTGCGTCATTCCCCCAAACTCCTTCGCGCTTGCCCGCACCATCGAATACTTCCGCATCCCGAGATCCGTACTGACGATCTGTCTCGGAAAATCGACTTATGCAAGATGCGGGATTATCGTCAACGTCACCCCCTTCGAGCCGGAATGGGAAGGATATGTCACATTGGAAATATCCAACACGACTCCCCTGCCAGCCAAAATTTATGCCAATGAGGGCATTGCACAGGTTTTGTTCTTTGAGGCGGATGAAGAGTGTGAAATTTCCTATGCGGATAAGAAAGGCAAGTACCAGAAACA
>CBDTZL010000092.1:0-8920 GCA_965364895.1 uncultured bacterium | reverse complement strand
AGAAGCTCGAGGTGCTCTGTTTGACGGCGCGTGCCGTTTGGGGCTGAGCGTTCACCTCCGTTTGTGATGGCGGAGCTGAGAACTTATGGGTGCGTTACTCGATGTCGAAGCATCACCCTACCAGAATTCTACCAGCGGAAATCCCGGAGACTCGGACATCAATTCTGGACGCGAGTTCGGGAGGTTGGCTGAAAGACGAGTTTCGCTATTCGGCGGGTTTTGACTCATTGCCGACTTTCGAGGCGCGTACCGCACCGACTGGTAACGCTGCAGGGAGGAGAAATTGGTCAGATTTCGCTACCGGATTCGAGCCGTCGCAATCCTTTCCGGGCGAAATCTGACCCCCACTTGGAGGTGGCCAACCACATTCAATTGCGGAGACACATCGTCGAATCCGGCCGATCAGTTTTGTCTAACATACCGACCGAGCATCTCCAGTATCTCCTTTCGACCGCGTTCGGACGCTAGGACCAGCGGCAAGGTGCAACGAAAATCACGTAAGCAAAAACCGAGGCTAAAATCAAGACAGCACTGAATTGAGTATAGTGTCTCCGGAATTCTTCCCAGAATTCTGCATTTGATGTACGGAAACTGCGGCGGCTAGACGGGGGTTGGCGAGGACAGTAGCGAGTGGCAGTGACGTTAATCCCTTGAGAAATCGACGGCGGTCGGACATGGCTTCTCCTCCTGAAACTCCGCGGAGTTTTGCTGAGAAATCGAGGTATGACCCTTACAGAATTCTACCAGCAGAATTCACGGAGACTCAGACATCGGTTCTGGTCGCGAGTTCGGCGCGCGACGGAAGCGAAGATGTCCATAATGCAGACTGCGACGTACATCCAGTCATCGCTTTCCTGCCGCCAAAGCGATCAATACGCTATGGCGTGGCGTCGCCGCTGCCACTCTAGTCCTTAGTTTCATCCCAAAGATGTGTCTTCAGCTAGTCAGAAATGATACAGTCCAAGGGTGCGTCCGGCATGAAGTGTTCAACGGGGAAATAGCGGCTTACAGGGGGGGACAGTTCCATGAAGAGCTTGAAGTCTGCAATGGCACTCGGCTTGGTCTTGACAGCATTTACCGCAAACAACGCGTGGGCAGAGAAATGCAACGGCTATGTCGTCAGCAAGGCCCTTTCTTCGATCACGATGCGCGAAGCGCCGGACGGCTCAAAGGTGAAGTGGATCAGCAGTGAGGGGCTTTTCATCGTTCTGAACCCCGCCAAC
Organism: uncultured bacterium; assembly: GCA_965364895.1. GTDB lineage: Bacteria > Chloroflexota > Anaerolineae > Anaerolineales > E44-bin32 > JADFRG01. Next base: position 7,697 of record CBDTZL010000092.1, on the reverse strand, counting down.
CATCCGGCAAACATGGTCAACCGCATCTGCGCCGGCGGCATCAAGATCGCACCGGACGGGAAGAGCGGAGCCGCGGTCGGGTCCTGCACCTATACCGACATGGCGGGGGATGTCTTCCACCTGCGCTGGCAAAGTGATTTTAGCGAAGGCACCTGGGAATTCGTCAGCGGCACCGGAACCGGCAAGTTCGCGGGCATGTCCGGGAGCGGAAAGTTTTGGCCGTCGAAACGGTTTGACAACCAGTGGGGGAAGTCAACTTGGGAAGGGGATTGCAGGCTTGCGCAATAGGCGAACCGCGTAGGGCGCCACCTTACTCCCCTAGTGTTCCAGGGGCTGGTACAACCGTCCGGATTTTCAATCCTTCGGAAATCTGCATCCTGTCGTGACCCATTTCAAAGGGCCAGCTGACAGATCTGAATTTAAACACGGATTGTGAGTTGAGAAATCGAGGTATGACCCTTACAGAATTCTACCAGCAGATTTCCCGGAGACTAAGGTTTCAGTTCTGGACGGGAGTTCGTGAGGTCGAATGAGTAGGCGACCGAACGTGGCGCATGATCTCAGTGTGCGCCGTCGCCTGGACAGGCAGCCATTCGCTGCCTGGGACCTTCGCTACTGTCCCTGCCGCCCCACGACGTCTCGGTACGCGCCGCTAAGAAGTCCTGGGAAGTCCTGGACACCCATGTTGGGAAGTCCTGGACACCCATGAACCTGTCGAAGGAGGCTCAGGCCTACAATTGCCGGTGAATTGCCCCATATCGCGGAGCGAGGACCCGTACCATTCTTCTTCGCATGGGGTATCCACGCCGCCTCTGTCTGCCTCCCGACACGTCCGGGACCTACCACTGCATCTCGCGCTGCGTGTGCCGTGCATGGCTGTGTGGCGAAGACTCCCGTACGGGCCCGCTCCGTCGACCACCGCAAACGGTGGCTGGAGGACCGCATTTTCGAGCTCGCCCAGAGCTTCGCCTCGCCGTGCACGAGCAATTTCTTGTCACCCAAGAAGTCACGTGGCTGCGTTGGACTGAAGGTCAAAAGTCCCGGGGTCGATTCCTTCCGGAAACTCGGCCACCGGGTTCGATTGATGGGTGCCCGGAATTCGCCGCAAGATTCCCCCTCCCCTTGTCCCACGGGGCAAAGGACGCTAGTATTACTGTATTACATTAGTACAGGGGCTTCACCATGGCAATGTCCGTCAGGCTAGAGCCGGCGCTCGAGGCCCGCGTCGAGCAAGAGGCGCGGCGTCTCGGCATCAGCAAGTCCGAGTTCGTCAAAGATGCGCTCGAGCGCGTACTGGGTCTGAAGGATCCCGCCGAGTTGCTCAAACAAGTCCGTAGTGGCACGCCGATTGGCGCGGCGAACACTTCCGCGCGAGTATCGCAGAAGGTACGAGCAAAGCTCCGTGAGAAGCATCCTAATTGATGCCGGTCCGCAGATTGCGCTTTTCGCAGTCGACGATAACCATCATCATCACTACGACAGCCTCGTATCCGAACTCTCCGCCAGCGGGTTGCGCCTGCTCACGACTTGGCCCTGTGTCGTAGAGGCGAGCTATCTTCTCAGTATCCCTCAACGTTATGAGCTGCTGCGATGGATCGAATTGGGCGGTGCTCTGGTCTATCCGTTCGAACCCCAACACCTGACTGATATCGTCGGCTGGATGGAGCAGTACACAGAACCCGGGAAACGTGAAATGGATCTTGCCGACGCGACTCTTTACTGGCTTGCCAACGAAACGGGTATACGGGAGATCATGACTGTAGATGTTCGCGACTATTCACGTTACCGGCTGCCGGATGGCCAGGCATTCAGCATCTTGTAACGCGTAATTCTACAACCAATTCAGGCCATACCACCTCTGACATTACCCCATGCCAGTATTCGCACCAGTGTCCACCACCAACTTGGGAACCCACATCTCCTGCCGGCATCGCCGCTACTAAACGAGCCCCCACCACTCATGGACCAGTAGAATGCTGCCGTTAGCTTGGCTCTGAGGCGTGGCCAATGCGGCCTTGACGGTACTCCCATCGGCAAGCTCGGCCTCAACCTCTTGCAATCCCGCGGAAACTGCGGCAGTTAGACGGGGATTAGCACGGACGGTGGCGAGAGGACATGACGTTAATCCCTTGAGAAATCGACGGCGATCAGGCATGGCTTCTGCTCCTGAAATCCGGTGGAATTATTGTGAGAAATCGAGGTATGAGCCTTACAGAATTCTACCAGCAGAATTCACGGAGACTCAGACATCAGTTCAGGAGGGGAGTTCGCGAAGCTGATCGGCTACTGACTCGATCCGGTCGTGTATATAATTTATCATCGTCCCGAACATTCAGGCACTAGGACAGAGAAGTTGGAAGTTTCTACGTCACTTCTAGTTGCTTTGATGTATGTCACGATCCTGTCACTGGGCATTGGTAACGTGCTCGGCGCATTGGCCGAGATAGTCCGAAAGGGGCGCGATGCCCAACTCGATCCTGTCCACATTGTGTGGATCGCACTCCTCCTCGGCGCGCACTTCAACCTCTTCTGGCACACCCTCGATCTCTTGGTAGTCGAGCGCTGGAGTTTCACGGGCTTCCTTTATGTAATCAGCGGCCCGGTCCTGATTTTTTTCTGTACCGGTATACTGGTCGCGGAATTATCGGATTCACCTGATGTGGGCGCTCGGGCGCACTACTTTCGGGTAAGTGGGGGTTCTTTCTTCTTTTCGCGCTATTGCAGATTTGGATCGTCGGAGTGGATATCGTATTAGGACGAGGATTCACGCGTGCAGGAGCATTCAACGCGGGGATATTCGCACTTGTCCTCGTACTGGCGATCTGGCGGAATTATCGCGCACATATCATTGGCGCGACGGTGGTCACCTTCATCTTTCTGGCCGTTACGGTGCTGCGCAGGATCGGCGTCATCGCCTAATCCCCTCCTGCACGGTAGAACCTCCCTCCAGAACTAGCACCACGATTAGTTCGAAGTGGGCTGGGCCCTTACCCACCCAGCCCTGCAACGGGCTCACTATCCGGAAACTGTGTCTTGGCGTCGCGTACGAACAGCGCGCGCAGCTTATCCCAAAAGTCCCCGCCGAGCACGAACAGGCTGGCCAGGAGCAACAGGTCACCCGGCATGCCGTATGCGATGCGATATGCCTCGTAGTCAGGGAGCACGGGCAACACGTAGGGTGTCAGCCAGCCAAGAAGCAGGGGCAGCAGGAACATCGCCAGTCCAATCCGATAACGCGTGCGGCCCACGGTGTCCGGGGGCGCGTAGTCCTTGAAAAAACCGAAGATCTTGCCTTTGAGGTAGTCGAATCCGGATTTGCCCAAGATCGCGACCGCGGCCAGCATAAACAACTCCGGAATTCCAAGGAGCAACAGACCGGAAAGGACTGCTTTCCACTCGGTGGGCAGATCGGAGGTGGCGACGAGAGGCACCAGCAGCGGGCATAGCAGCCCGAGCACGAAGACCGTGCCTCCGAAGAGAAGCCGCCCCCTCGGCAGGGGCGCAGCAGTTTGAGGATTGGCAGCTGCCATGATCATTCACTCCTGTCGAGAAAAATGTTTTAGGCTTTTAGAACTGCTTACCAAAGGCAATACCAAAGACCACTTCACTGTCTTCGTGCTCAATCATGTCCAGATTAGCCTGCGGTGAGAGCACCCAGCCTCCGCTGAACTCGAACTCGTAACCGATTGTTGCTCGCAGAGTATTCTCCCTTTTATCACCGGGATTTTTTCGACCAACCCCAGTACCTAAGTACAGGCCTCTATATGGCCAGAAGTGAGCAAACGCCATCACGAGCGTGGAATCCTTCTTCCTTTCCGCACGTTCAACTAAGCCCCCCACCGACCAGCTCTCACTGATGCGGTACGAGTACTCAAAACCCAACGTTCCGTGATTGTCACTGTCTTCACGAGTTATCCCCGCGAAAACGGCTAGAGTGTGCTTGTGATGTCTTTCTTCACCTACGTGACCCTCATCGCCTCCGGCTTCACTAGCGATTACTCCAACAGAGATCAGTGCACAAAAGGTACAAATCGCGACCTTCATAACTCCTCCAATGGTGCCGCTCGGAATTGATTGATCGAGTGGCAGCAACGTTAATCCCCTTATTAGTCGACGGCGCCAGGCCATAGCCTCTCCTCCCGAAACTCCGCGGAGTTTCTCTGAGAAATCGAGGTATGACCCTTACAGTATCCTACCAGCAGAAGTCACGGGGACTCGGACATCAGTTCGAGAGGGAGTTCGGAATGTTCAACGAGGAGCACGACCATGGATTTCAAGTCAGCCAGCAACAGGAATACCTGACAGCCTACTCTGGTAGTCCGGCAACAGTCATTCCGTCGAGGATCATGTCCAAAGAGTCTGGGTTGCGGATTGGTAAAAGCTGACGTACGCGCGATTCTATCCCGTGACCGCCAAGGTAGCGAGCGTACGTCGGGAATCGGGGCAGCATCGAGCGTTGAGGAACCTGATTTTTCAGGTAGACCATTCAGTACTAGAAATTCGTGGCCTCTGAGGTCGCCTGTTTGTCAAATTGTTCCACGTGCGCAACCGGTGCCAGGTGACCCAGTGAGCCATGTGGCCGATGCCTGTTGGGGAAATATCTCATTTCGAATATCTTCAAGTCCGGCACCCTGTTCTGTTCTTGAGTAGATCCATTTCCCGTGATGAATGTGGCGCCAAATAACCGGATTTCGCACCCGCATTGCTTGCTATGGCCAGCATCGCAATGTTGGATGTATTCGTGGCGAAGTCATGGTAAAAGGTGATTCTCGCGCGTCGGGGAATACAATTCGAAGGAATGTGACCATTGGCAGCGATTTCACCCAGGCGCGAGTACACGTGAGGGGCGGCGGTGAAAAACAGAAGACTGGGAATTCTACTCGGCACGCTCGCGGCGTTGATCCTCGTCGGCTGCACAACACCACCACCACGAGAGCTTTCTCGTGAGTTACCACGCCACGTGAGTTTGCCCAATGGGCATAACCCGCTGCATCCCGAACAACTCATGCCGCAGTCCATGCCGGCGGACGCCGATGGCGTGGAAGGTATCATCCCCTACTTCGAGCGTGTGCGCGGTCATTCTCTGAACATACTGGAGATATCCGGTGGCGGTCAGAACGGCGCGTTTGGCGCGGGCTTCCTCAACGGTTGGCGGGAAAGCGGTACGCGCCCCCAGTTTGACATCGTCACGGGAGTGAGCACTGGCGCACTGCTCGCAACCCATGCCTTTCTCGGAATCGCCGTCGATGACGCAACGCTCGAAGAAATTTTTACCCACATAACCCCGCAGGACGTCTACAAAAGCAGGGGGATCCTGAACGTGCTGCTGGAGGGCTCCAGCTCGGTGTTCGATACCTCGCCGTTCGAGACGTACCTGGCCAAGTACATCACCCAAGAGGTGTTGGAACGCGTGGCTGCTGAGTACGACGACAATCGGCGCCTCTGGGTGGGCATGACGAATCTGGATTACAACCAAACCTGGGTGTGGAATATGACGGCCATCGCCAAGGAGGGTGGCGCCGACGCCCTGGAACTCTATCGGAAAGTACTGCGTGCATCGGCAGCGCCCCCGGTTGCATTCCCGCCGGTGGAAATTTCCGGCCATCTCTTCGGCGACGGCGGAGTGCGGGAAAACGTGGTCGTCGTGGGATTCGCCGGGACAGGAGAACCAAAGCCTCCACTGCATGGGCCGGGCAACATTTTCCTCATCCACAACGGGCATGGCAAAGCGCCGCCGCATGCCGTCACCGCAGATATTGAGGAAATTGCCGGAACAACCATTGGAGTGATGTTTGACAACGCCATGGAGGCGATCGTGCTGCGCGCATACTTCGCGACCTTAGTGCACGGGTACAAATTCAACTATGTACAGATCCCCGAAACTGTCGACATCGGGCACGACATGCTCGCGTTCGACCCGAAGCAGATGCGGACTGGCTTCGACGCAGGGCGCGCAATGGCGAAGAAATCCAATCCCTGGACACACGCCCCGCCGATACTGGGCGATTTCCCCCCTTGGGCACTGAAGGCAATCCAGAATCCCGCCGCGGTGCAAAACTAGCGACCTACGGCACCCTGGACGAAGATGCATTCAAACCGGATCACGGGGGCGTGCTCGCCTGGTATCGGAGGTGAAATATGCTAACGCTGTTCTTTTCCACACTTCACGTGGTTGGTTTCATTTCTTCTATCCACGCCATCATGGGCACCCGTACCGCCCAGGGCACGATCGCCTGGGCCCTGTCACTGAATCTGCTGCCAATCGTCGCGGTGCCGGCGTACTGGGTGTTGGGCCGCAGTCGCTTCAAGGGCTATGTGACCCTGCGTCAATCCCGAGATAAGGAGGTCCAGCACCTGGAACAGAAATTGCGTAAACAGCTGGAAAACCACCGCTTTACTCAGATGCGCGTTCCCGAAGCAGGCCGGGCCGCCGAATCGCTGGCTGACTTCCCCTTCGTGGTCAAGAACGACGTGGAGCTTTTAATCGACGGCAAAGCGACCTTCGACAGCATCCTTGCCGGAATGGCGCAAGCCACCGATTACATCCTGATTCAGTTCTACATCGTGCACGACGACGAGATTGGCCGTGCGGTGCAGGCGTGCCTCATCGAAAGGGCGAAACAGGGTATCCGAGTCTACTTTCTCTATGATGAGCTGGGCAGTCACGACCTGCCGGACACATACAAGAGCGAACTTCGGACTGCCGGTGTCGAGATCCATCCATTCAACACCCGTAAGGGCCCGGGCAACCGATTTCAGATCAATTTCCGCAATCATCGCAAGAACGTGATCGTCGACGGGCGAGTCGCCTGGGTGGGCGGACACAACGTCGGCGACGAGTATCTCAGCAGGGATCCTAAAATCGGCCATTGGCGCGATACCCATGTGCGAATAGAGGGACCCGCCGCAGTAGGTGCGCAGCTGTCGTTCGTCGAAGACTGGTTTTGGGCGACGACCCGGCATCTCGAGGTGGATTGGACCATGTACGCCGCGAAGGATGGCCAGGCCAGGGTGCTGATTCTTCCGAGCGGACCCGCCGACGAGCTCGAAACCGCAGCATTGATGTACACGCACGCCATCAATACGGCGAAGGAGCGAATCTGGATCGCCAGTCCTTACTTCGTTCCTGACGAAGGGGTGATTCACGCACTGCAATTGGCTGCACTGCGTGGGGTAGACATTCGACTGCTAATTCCCGATAAGTCGGACAATCGCATGGTGGATCTGGCGGCAGCCTCGTACTTCGATAGTCTGGCGAACGTCGGCGCAAAGTTCTATCGATACACTGATGGGTTCCTGCACGAAAAGACCATGATCATCGATGATCTGGCGGCAGCCGTCGGCACGGCAAATTTCGACAATCGTTCGTTTCGTCTGAATTTCGAGATCACGGCCATCGTCGCGGAACCGGAGTTCATCGAGCAGATGGAAAAGATGTTTGAAGCGGATTTCCAGAAGTCCCGCCTTATGAGGGCAGGGGAATACGACGATAAGCCATTCTGGTTCCGGTTCGCCGTACGCTTGAGTTCACTCACTGCACCGATTCAATAGCGGGCCTCTGATCGGTGCCGTACCGGCAGGCCGTCATTGATCGCCCAGCTGAGTGAATCGCAGGACCCGTGACTCCACGTAATCGAAAAAAGGATTCCACCGCAGGCGCAGGAGATCCGTCCCCGAGATCTGCAAAACGCCACGCT
>CBDTZL010000091.1:0-9035 GCA_965364895.1 uncultured bacterium | reverse complement strand
GGGGGCCGTTGACCGCCTCGTATTATCGAGGGGCCGTTGACCGCCCCGTCTTATCGAGGGGCGAGTGATTTCGTGGGAGCCAGTATCCATTCGCTCGTATCGAGGGCTCTCTAGAGCCTGCGTGTTAGAATTCTTGCCCGCCCCCATCGTCTAGGGGACTAGGACGTGGCCCTTTCAAGGCCAAGACCGGGGTTCGAATCCCCGTGGGGGCACCTCTCGTAAGTTCTCTGTAAGCTGTTTCCCCCTCAGTTCCTTTTAGAATGGACACAAACCACCTTTCCTTCGGGAATGTCTTTGTGTCTATCGACAGCAATAAAGTACTCATCGCGGACGATCACGACAGCACCCTCGACCATTTGGGAGAGGTGCTGGGCGAATGGGGTTATCAGGTGGTGGCCGTCGACGATGGCGAAGAGGCCTGGGATATTCTCCAGCGTGACGACGCACCGCGAATGGCCATCCTGGACAAGAGCATGCCAGGGATAGACGGCGTGGAGATCGTGCGCCGTGTGCGCGAGCAATCCCAGGAGCCGTACATCTATATCCTTCTGCTCACGATGTACGATGAGGAGAGGCACCTTGTCGCCGGCTTGAACGCCGGAGCCGACGACTACATCGTCAAGCCCTTCCGGTCCCACGAATTGCAGGCCAGGCTTGAAGCCGGCAAACGCATCCTGGAAATCCAGGAACAGCTCATCCAGACGCGGGATAAGCTGCATTCGCAAGCGACTACCGATTCGGGGACCGGCCTCTGGAATCGAGCTGCAATCTTAGAAATCCTCGACCGCGAGCTCGATCGGGGACGACGCAGGGGCGAGTATTTGGGTCTAGCAATGATTGACCTGGATGACTTCAAGCGGATCAACGATTCCTACGGCCATCAGGCCGGCGACTCTGTGTTGCTGGAATGTGGGCAGCGAATGCGTAATTGTGTCCGCACCTATGACGCGACCGGGCGTTACGGCGGCGATGAATTCCTCTCGGTACACCCCGGCTGCGACGTAGACACGGCCGTGATGTTGGGCGAGCGGCTGCGGCGGGAAATTGCAAAGGAGACGGTAATGATCGGCCAGGCACCGCTCTGGGTCACCGCTAGCGCAGGCGTCGTTTCAAGTGAGCTTTTCCCTGAGGCGGGTGCCGACGAGCTGATCGCGCTTGCCGATGAGGCGCTCTACGTGGCCAAGCGAGCGGGTCGAAATCGACTCGAGATCGCGGAGAAGTTCGCCGAGGCATAAATCGAGTGTGAGCGAGCCTATCAATGAAACCCCCTTCGGGGGGATTTTTTTATCCACGCCGCCTCGCCCTATACCGTAAGGTGACTGATAGATTCTTGAGCCGATTGCTAAGGTCGGTGAAAGTTGGTGGCCATACAATGTGGCCAAATAGGGAGGACTGAATATGTTGACTTTAAAATCTGAAGAAATTGAGAATTCCCGATCGATCCTGGTGGTCGACGATGAGCGCGGTTTCTGCGATGTAGTGACCGTAATCCTGGAAACCCAAGGCTATGAGGTGCACATGGCCCACCATGCGAACGACGCGTTTGGCATGCTGGACAAGACTCGCCCCGACTTGATCCTCACAGACATGATGATGCCCGATATAGACGGCGTTGGGCTGATCAAGCGTTTGCAGGAAACCCCTGCCTGGGCGGACATCCCGGTGGTCGTAATCAGTGCTTACTCGGAGCCTGAGATTCAAGAAAATGCGCTTGAAGCGGGCGCGTCCGGGTTTATGTCGAAGCCTTTTTCAGCCAGCGAATTGCGCTCAACCGTGGGCGCCTACTTTACCGAGAATTAACCATTGAATATGGACACGCGAGCGATCACAGAGGAGAGCCCCATGGCAATTACGCAGTAGCGATTGGCCGATCGATACACTGAACGTTTGCCGCTCCCCACATTCGTGGGGAGTTTTGCTTGTGCGGCCTGACTGGCGAGCCGAGTGGTCGGGAAATCTACCCGCTCAAGCGCTTGACGCTCTTTTGTGCCCCGAATACAATTCGGCTGGAGAGGGCAAATGACAATTCGTCGCAGCGCACTTTGGATTGTATCGATCGGCTTCGGATTGGTCTCCACCGCGGGGACCATCATCATCTTTGGTTCCGACCTGAATAAATTCTGGACCAACTTCCTCTTCCCCGGAGATCTCCCCCTTCTGCTTTTCATAGGGTTCGGTAGCCTGGCCTTCATCTGGCTGGACCTGATTCTCCAAACCCAATATCTCAAGAACTGAGAAACCCCACATTAATCCTCAGACGGCGGGATTCGTGACCTGTCGTCTTTTTGATTAACGGGAAATTGTCAGGGTTGATAGTTTTTGCCAGCCCCAGTGTGTAGGCTGTAGTCTGTCGGCGGGTACCGAATATTGATGAGCCTAAAGTGAATTCTGACAAGAGCCAAACAAGCTCGCGAATCCCAAACTTCTACGACATGGGATTGGAAGAGCGCCGATCCCGACTTAAGCAGGCTGCTGGGCGCCCGCTGGATGGCCTTGCGGGGCCCGATGGCCTCGATGTCTCGCTTGCGGACTCGATGATCGAAAATGTGGTGGGACTGCACAGCCTGCCTTTGGGAGTCGCAACGAACTTCGTTGTCAATGGAAGGGAAGTTCTGGTGCCGATGGCCATCGAGGAACCTTCGGTCGTGGCAGGAGCCTCGTACATGGCAAAGATCGTACGCGAATCGGGAGGCTTCGTAGCGGAGGCTGATCCATCCCATATGATCGGCCAGATCCAGGTCCTCGATCTTGAAGACCTTTCGAAGGCTCAAGAGGCACTCCTGCTAGCAGAAACACAGTTGCTCGAAGCCGCAGACCGGGCGGGGCCCATGATGGTCGCAGTCGGCGGGGGAGCACGCGCAGTCGAAGTGAAAACCTTTATGGAGAGCCCGATTGGGCCGATGTTGGTCTTTTATTTAATCTACGACACAGTGGATGCGATGGGGGCGAACTCAGTGAACACCGTGTTGGAGGGCATTGCCCCGCTAGTAGAGGCCTTAACTGGCGGCAGAACCCATCTTCGCATCTTGTCCAATCTGGCGGACCGACGGCTTGCCAGGGCATCTTGCAGCATCCCCCCAGGCGCCCTAGCATTTGGTGCGTTTTCAGGTGAGGCAGTGCGAGATGGCGTGGTCGAGGCCTGGGCATTTGCCGCCGTCGATCCCTATCGAGCTGCCACGCATAACAAAGGGATCATGAATGGCGTGGACGCGGTCGTCATCGCGACCGGCAACGACTGGCGCGCAGTAGAGGCAGGGGCGCATGCATACGCGGCCAGAACGGGATCATACACGTCGCTCAGTCGATGGCAGGTTGATGAAAATGGATCACTGAGCGGTGAGTTGGAAATCCCGCTTGCCTTGGGAACGATCGGCGGCGCAACCGGCGTACATCCAGGAGCGCGCGATGCGCTGGCGCTCATGGGCGTCGAACGGGCGCAGGATCTAGCGGAAATCGTGGTATCGGTGGGATTAGCTCAGAACCTGGCTGCGCTGCGAGCGCTCGCAACAGAAGGCATTCAACGCGGGCATATGGGGCTTCATGCTCGTCAGCTAGCTATCGCCGCCGGCGCCAAAGGCAGCCAAATCGATGAAGTAGCCGGCGCAATGATAGAGGAAGACAACATCCTTCTGGAGCGTGCAGAAGAGCATCTCAAGCTGCTCTCCGATGGGTGACCTATACTGAAAGCGAGATCTATGGCAGAAAACAAAATGCTAAAACCGAACCGAGAGGCAGGTTTCACGGGCTATGGCGCCTATGTGCCGCAGTACCGTCTTCCAGCGAAGGAAGTCGCCCGGATATGGACCGACGGTAAGGCCGGCCTTCCCATTATCGAGAAGGCCGTCGCCGGCTTAGACGAAGACGTCATCACCATGTCGATCGAGGCGGCCCGCAACGCCCTGGCACGCTCCGCTATTGACCCCACCGAAATCCGAGCCGTTTGGGTAGGCTCGGAGTCGCACCCCTATGCGGTCAAGCCGACCTCTACGATTGTGGCAGAAGCCATTGGAACTTCCCCGCACATTCAGGCCGCCGATTGGGAGTTTGCCTGTAAGGCCGGCACGGAGGCAATTCAGGCCGCCATCGGCTTCGTGGGATCCGGAATGGCCGACTATGCGCTGGCCATCGGGATGGATACTGCTCAGGCACGGCCGGGGGATGCGCTCGAATATACCGCCGGTGCCGGAGGCGCAGCATTCATCATTGGCCCCGCAGATAGTGCGGTTTGTGTGATCGAAGGGTCTTACTCCTACGCAACCGACACTCCCGATTTTTGGCGGCGTGCGAATGAAACCTATCCAGAACACGGCGAGCGGTTCACCGGGGAGCCAGCCTATTTCAGCCATGTTCAAACCTCTGCCGAATATCTAATGGACGCGATCGGGGCTACAGCTTCCGATTATCAATTCGCCGTTTTCCATCAGCCCAATACCAAATTCCCCGTGCGAGTCGCAAAAATCCTGGGCTTTGGACAAGAGCAGATTGAGGCCGGACTGCTGGTGCCGGACATTGGGAACACATACGCCGGCTCGGCAATGGTGGGTTTGACGGCCATCCTGGACATCGCCGAACCAGGAGACCGGATCCTGATGGTCTCTTACGGTTCGGGTGCGGGGTCCGACGCCTTCAGCCTTCGGGCGACTGAGGCGTTGGCGCAGCGCCGCGCAGCCGCAAGAGATACCCAAAGCTATGTGAAGCGACGCACCGAGATCGATTATGCGACCTACGCAAGGCTTAGGGGCAAGCTGGTCCTGAAATGACTGACAAACCTGACGCGGTTGTAGTTGCCGGAGTGGGCATGATGCCGGTGGGCGAACACTGGGAAGTTTCCTTGCGACACCTGGCGCTGGAGGCGATGAGCGCCGCCCAGACAGATTCTGGAGGTCTGAGACCACAGGCGCTGTACGTGGCCAACATGCTCGCGCCCGCACTGTCCGGCCAGTCTCACCTCGGAGCCCTTCTGGCAGACTTTGCCGGCATGCAGGGCGTGGAAGCCTCAACCATTGAAGCCTCGGGCGCATCTGGAGGAGTGGCCGTACGACATGCAACTCTGGCGCTGGCATCTGGCGCGATTGAGGCAGCACTGATCCTGGGGATCGAGAAGGTAACCGATAAGGCCAGCAGTGAGGTCCAAGCCGCGCTCGCCACTGGAACTGATTCAGAGTATGAGGCGGTGCAGGGTGTCACACCAAGCGCTCAGGCTGCCCTTCTCATGCAGCGTTATTTATACGAACATGAAGCGCCCAGCGATTCCTTAGCGGGATTTAGCCTGACGGCGCATCAGAACGCGGTGACGAACCCGAACGCGATGTTCCGCAGGGCGATCAAGCCTGAGCAGTATGCCAAGGCGCCCGTCGTAAGCGAACCTCTCAACACCTTTGACGTGGCTCCGTTGGCGGATGGAGCTGCCGCTCTGATCCTGGCTCGCGCTTCGACTCTGCCCAATGACAGTGACCACCCCCAGGTTGGGATCGTCGGTTCGGCTACGTCTACTTCCGCCCTGGCAGTGCACGATCGGCCGGATCCCTTGATATTGACCGCGGCAGCCCATTCAGCAAGAGAAGCCATGATGCAAGCAGAATTGTCTCCAGAAGATATTCAGCTATTTGAATTGCATGATTCGTTCTCCATTTTCGGGGCACTTTCGCTTGAAGCGGCAGGATTTGCGGAGCGGGGGGCGGGCTGGAAGCTGGCGCAAAATGGCGACATTTCGTTGACAGGCAAGATACCAATTTCAACCTTCGGTGGATCCAAGGCTCGCGGTGATCCTGGGGCAGCCACGGGGATCTATCAGCTGGCAGAGGCCACCTTGCAGCTGCAGAATCGGGCGAACGAAAATCAAGTACCGGATGCGGCTATCGCGATGACACAATGTCTGGGTGGTTCGGGCGCAACGGCTTCAACCCACATACTACGGCGTAGAAATTAGAACCCAAAGGGCAATTTCGATAACCTCACCATTCCTGATAGTTTCTGAGAGCGTCTTGTGAATAGATTCACTGGCATGGAAACATCAATGCATTGGAGACTCAAGCAGCAGCGCTACGCGCTCGTCGGTGAGGAGTGCCCGCACTGCACCTATAGGATCTTCCCGCCGCGCGATATCTGCCCGGATTGCGGCGAAGACGCCCGCGACATTTACAAATTCAGCGGGCGCGGCAAGGTCTATTCCCACACAACCGTCCATCAAGCTCCTGCTGGACATTCAGAAAACGCCCCCTACCCGGTGGCGATCGTGCGCCTGGAAGAAGGCCCCTTGGTGACGGCTCAGCTTACGGATCTTGGCGAGGAGCAAGTTGAAATTGGCACTCCGGTTGAAATGGTGACCAGAAAGCTGGGCGCTGACGGTGATCGCGGCATGCTTGTATACGGCTATAAATTCCGCCCGGTTTTGGCGGAAAGCTAACAATCTGCAACTAGCGTAGGGCCACCCACGGGCTGGCCCTTTTTGATTCCCAAATCAATGCAATCCCACCCGCTTGCACGCCATAAAACCTTGTGCTAGGATCGCCGGCTGTTCCAACGAGACCGGCCGGAGGAACCCTCTTTGGAGGAACCCATGAATTCTGCACGATTACGAAACATCTCCATGTTGGCTTTGCTCGCACTTGTAGCGGCCTGTACACGCTCGGCTTCAACGCCACCGCCTGGGGAAGGCGAGGGCGAAGCACCAGCCGATAGTCAGCAGGCCACCATGGAAGCCGTTCGTTCGGCATTGCTTACACAGACTGCCGAGGCGGGCGGAGGCGGTACAGTCGCCACGCAAGTCCCACCTGAAGCAACCGCAGAACCTGGCGGCGAAGCTTCAGCTCAGCCTACGGTTGTGGGTATCGTTTATGTCGAATACACGGTGAAGGATGGCGACTTTATCGCTACCATTGCCGAGGCCTTCGGAGTCGATCCCGCAGCCATCGTCGAACTGAACGGGCTAGGCTCGCCTTCGGAAGTCACTGTCGGCATGGTGCTTAAGATTCCACCCAGCACCGGACAAGCCGCGACTCCAGAACCCACGTCAGTAGCAGGTGGTGGAGGTGGAACCGTACACGTCGTCCAACCTGGGGAATGGATATGGCAGATTGCTCGCAATTACGGGGTAGACCCGAATGCGATCATCGCTGCCAACGACCTGGCTGATCCCAGCCTGGTGTTCCCGGGCCAAGAACTGATCATTCCGTAGATCTGGATCAACTGTTGAAACCGAGGGGCGGCCCAATTGGCCGCCCCTTTTCATTGGAGCATGCGATGGCCATTGAGCTTCTTTCATCCGAGGTCGTCTTCGAGGGAAAGATCTTCGACGTTCAGATCGATCACGTACGGCTGGCGAACGATCATGAGACTCGGATTGATCTCGTGATTCATTCGGGCGCCGTGACCCTGATCCCCGTAGGAGAGGATGGCTCGATCTGGTTCGTGCGGCAGTACCGGCACGCAACAGGCGGCTCTCTGCTCGAGCTTCCGGCGGGCACTCTTGAACCCGGAGAGGATCCCGAAAGCACCGCCGGGCGGGAAAGTCGTGAAGAGATTGGAATGGCGCCGGGTCAATTGGACCATCTCGGCGGCTTCTATCTTGCGCCTGGCTACTCAAACGAATATATGCACGTCTTCTTGGCTACCGGTTTGCAACCTGAGGCCCTTGCGCCGGATCCTGACGAGCTCATCGAGATCGAGAAACTGACCCCGGAAGAAGTCAGAATGCAGATCACGAACGGCGGCTTTCAGGACGCAAAAACCCTGGCCTGTTTGCACTTGGCCGATTTTATGCACGGAATTCTTTCTAAATCATGACTCCTCCCGGGCGTGGTATACTCTTGCCGCGCGCCGCCCAGGTACCGAGGGCGGCGGGTATGCTGTAGAGAAGCCGATGTCCGAAATAATCAAAGCGCTCGAAGCCCCTGTAAATGAGAACATCCCCGAGCTGCGGCCTGGAGACGATGTGAGTGTTCATTTGCGTATTCGTGAGGGCGAGCGTGAGCGTATTCAGGAATTTCGCGGCACAGTCATCAGGATGCGCAAAGGCGGCAACGACACGAACTTCACGGTTCGCCGCATCGCATCGCACGGCATCGGTGTGGAGCGCACGTTCTTGCTTCGATCGCCTCGAATTGACAAGGTCGAAGTGGTGCGCCACGCCCACGTGCGGCGTGCGCAGCTCTACTATTTAAGAAATCTCAGAGGCAAGCGAGCCCGTCTCCCAGAAAAACGCGGCTAAATCGCCTGTGCCCGCCAGGGCAACCGCACCCCAAATCCCCACAACCTTCAGGCAGACCCAAGGTCCAGTACACTCTTAATGATGACCCAACCCTCAATCGGTGTATTTGATTCTGGTGTCGGCGGCCTGTCTGTACTGCGTGAAATTGCACAAAGGCTGCCGAACGCATCGCTCGTGTATTTCGCAGATCAAAAGCATGTGCCGTATGGTTCGCGCTCGCTGGATGACGTTCTGGAGCTCTCTGAAGGAATTACGCGACTTCTTCTCGAGCAGGGCTGTACGCTCGTAGTTGTTGCCTGTAATACGGCCTCCGCGGCGGCCCTGAAGGGCTTGCGTTCCAGCTCTCCAGATACTCCCTTTGTGGGGATGGAGCCGGCTGTCAAACCCGCAGCGGAGCGCTCAGAGACGGGCAAGGTAGCCGTCCTTGCCACGTCTGCTACCTTCCAAGGAGCCCTATTTGCCTCGGTAGTGGATCGATTCGCGCACGGCATGGACGTCGTCGAGATCATCGCTCCCGGGCTTGTGGAGCTTATTGAGGACGGACAGACCGCTTCAGAGACGGTTGATTCGATCCTGCTAGCGTCCCTAGAGCCGGCAAAATCCCAGGGCATCGACACGCTGGTCCTGGCCTGCACACACTACAGCTTTGTGATTCCCGCCATCCAGAACATTCTCGGGCCGGCAATCAGGGTCATCGATCCGGCGCCTGCCGTGGCCATGCAAACCGTAAAGCTCTGGGGGCAGCAAAAGCGTGACGGGGATACCTATGCAGGCACAGGCACCCAGGCGGGCACGAATATTCGATATATCACGAGCGGAAACCCAC
>CBDTZL010000090.1:0-9186 GCA_965364895.1 uncultured bacterium | reverse complement strand
AGGTTGCCGCCCTGCCGATAAAGATTGCCTCCGCTTCCTGATCGAGCGCCCTGACCTTTGGTGCCGCGGCCGGCAGTCTTGCCTTGCCCAGCCGAAATCCCGCGCCCTACCCGCTTGGGAGCTCTGCGCGAATTATTTCGTGGTTGAAGATCGTGGAGCTTCATGATTCCACTACATCCAGCAGGTGTGGAATCTTGGCAATCATCCCCCGTAAAACCGGGGTGTCGGAATGATCCACGCTCTGCATCATCTTTCGCAAGCCCAATGCACGCACCGTTCGTTTCTGTCGCTCGGGGTAACCGATTGGACTCTTAACCAAGGTGACGGTAAGAGTCTTGACTTTCTTCTTAGCCATTTTGATTCCGCATCCAGAATGGCGTTAACTCAGCAACGCTCTTACCCCGATGAGCCGCTAGTTCCTCAACGTCAACAAGTTCGCGCAATCCCCGTAGCGTGGCTTCCGCAACATTCAAAACATTCGCGGAACCCAGTGACTTGGTGAGAACATCCTTAACCCCTGCAGCTGAGAGTACGGCTCGAACTGCTCCACCAGCAATAACACCCGTTCCAGGTGAGGCGGGCTTCAGGAGCACAATTGCCCCTCCATGCTTCGACAGCACCTCGTGAGGAATCGTAGTTCCGACGAGCGTAAATGGCGCCATGTCTTTCTTGGCTCGATCCGCTGCTTTATGGATCGCATCCGGCACGCCTCTGGCTTTGCCTATTCCGAGTCCAATCCGGCCACGATTATCGCCAACCGCAACAACTACTCGGAAGTGGAACTGCCGTCCGCCCTTGACCACCTTCGCCACGCGCGAAATATCGATTACTCGCTCGTCTAATTCTTCGCGCTCTGCGCGATCATTGAAGTTACGCCTCACAGTGCCTCCGTGTGTCTTCTAGCCTCATGATTGGGATGGATCAGAATTCCAGACCCGCCTTGCGTGCTGCTTCTGCGAGCGCCTTTACTCGCCCGTGATAACGATAGCCGCCACGATCAAAAACCACCTGCTTCACACCGTTGTCCGTGGCTCGTTTTCCCAGAAGTTCACCCACCAGGCGAGCCTTTTCAACTCGGGTGGCATCTGCCTTCATCTCTGGATCGAGGGAAGAGGCGGAAGCGATCGAATGCCCCTGACTGTCGTCAATCAATTGGGCATAGATCTGATTGATACTTCTGAAGACGTTGAGACGGGGTCGATCGGCGGTTCCCGCAATTTTTGATCGTACTCGCCGATGGCGACGCCTCCTCATGTCAGATCGAGTCCGTTTTCCCATCTTTAAATCACCCTGCCGGCTTTGCCGGCCTTGCGGCGAACATATTCACCTTGATATCGGATGCCTTTGCCCTTGTATGGCTCAGGCTTGCGCACCATTCGAACATCGGCCGCTACCTGGCCTACAAGCTGCTTATCAATCCCCAGTACCTTGATAGTCCCTGCTCGAGTATCGACCTCAAATTGAATGCCGTTTGGTGGAGGCACCTCGATCTTGTGAGAAAAACCCACGCTAAGTATCAAGGTGGCTCCCTGAAGCTCCGCTCGGTACCCAACCCCGTGGACTTCCAGGTTCTTCTCAAAGCCTTCGGTCGTTCCAACCACCATATTGTTTAGCAGCGCGCGAGTGAGACCGTGCAGGGCTCTGACCTGCGGCTCATCGGATTCACGGCTGAGCAACAGGCTTCCATCATCTTCCTTGATAGAAATCTCCGGCCGAAAGCCCTGCTTGAGCTCCCCTTTGGGCCCCTTTACATGCACTCTGGTGCCGTCGATCTTAACCTCGACACCATCGGGAATTGAAATGGGTTGCAAACCGATTCGGGACACGGTCTAAACTCCTGATCTCACCAGACTTCGCACAGCAGCTCGCCCCCAACCCCCAGCTGCTTGGCTCGTACTCCGGTCATAACACCTTTTGGCGTGGTTAGGATTGCCACGCCCATTCCAGAACGAACCCAAGGAATGTCGGTCTTGCCCACATAGGTTCGGCGGCCGGGACGACTAACTCGCTTGATACCGGTAATCACCGGCTTTCGCGCACGTCGTTCACCCACATATTTGAGCTTCAAACGAAGCGTCTTGCGGGTATCTGCTTCAGATTCCTCAAATTCGTCGAGATAGCCTTCCGAATGCAGAATTTTCGCAATCTCCACTTTAATTTTGGAACTCGGCATGGAGACGAGCTGCTGCCGACCGGTAACGGCATTTCGAACACGTGTCAGCATGTCTGCAATTGGATCTGAGCTCGTCATATACGGGTCTCCAAATTCATGCCTACCAAGAGGACTTCACAACGCCGGGTATCTTGCCATCCAACGCCAACTCGCGGAAGCAAATTCGACATAATTCGAAGCGACGGTAGTAACCACGCGGCCTGCCGCAAATTCTGCAGCGGTTGCGCACGCGAACTTTGTACTTCCTTCGCATCTCTCGATAGGGCATAGAGGTTTTAGACATAAGCATCGCTCTTTCTAAACGGCATACCTAGCAGCGCCAACATGCGCAGCGCCTGAGCATCGTTTGGGGCAGAAGTGACAATCGTGACTTCGAACCCCCGAATCTTGTCGATCTTGTCGTACTCGATCTCTGGAAAAATCAGCTGCTCACGAATTCCCAATGTGTAGCTGCCTCTCCCGTCAAAACTGTTCGGGGAGAGCCCACGAAAGTCACGTGTACGGGGCAAGGCCACGTTGACGAGTCGGTCAAAGAATGACCACATCCGCAGGCCACGCAAGGTGACTTTGGCGCCGATTGAGCGGCCTTCGCGCAATTTGAAATTTGCAATACTCTTCTTTGCCCGCGTGATGACCGGCCGCTGCCCAGTGATGATGGTCATGTCGTCGACCGCGGAGTCCAGCGCCTTCGCGTTATCCAATGCCTCGCCCACTCCCACGTTCACGACAACCTTCTGAATCTTGGGAACCTGCATGACGCTGGCGAATCCGAAATCCGTCATCAGCGTCGAGACAACTTCCTCATGGAAGCGTTTCCGCAGGTAATGGTCCGCCATATCAGCCATCCACGTACGTGTCGCATTTCTTGCAGAAGCGACGAAACTTTCCGTCCTCACGATGAACAGACACTCGAGTTCTCTCGTTGCAGTTTGGGCACACCAACATAATGTTGGAGATATTAATCGGAGCCTCAAACTGAATAATGCCTGGTGACATCGTTCGCCCACCGGCTTGAATTTGTCTCTGGTGCTTCTTGCGAATGTTGACTCCCTGCACTACTAGTCGGTCTCTTCTTGGATATACGCGCAAAACTTCGCCCCGTATTCCCTTTTCTCGTCCGCCGATCACTTCGACGGTGTCTCCTCGCCTTACCTTAGCCATGGTTTCAAATCACTTCTGGAGCCAGCGATACTATTTTTGTGAAACCCTTTTCACGAAGCTCTCTCGCAACCGGGCCAAAGATGCGTGTACCCCGCGGGTTTTTCCCGTCGGTGTCTAATACCACCGCCGCATTGTCATCAAACCGAATGTAGGAACCGTCTTCTCTTCGGTACTCCTTGACGGTACGCACAATTACCGCTCGTACGATCTCGCTCTTGCTGACCGTACCATGGGGAACAGCGGCTTTGATGCTTCCAACCACCATGTCCCCCACCCGACCATAGCGCCGCTTCGATCCACCCAACACACGAATCACCTGCATCTCGCGTCCGCCGGTATTGTCGGCGATCTTAAGGTGGCTCTCTTGCTGAATCATTCGGCTAACTCCGCCTTCTTGATGACTTCCTCAACAACCCATCGCTTTCGCTTTGAAATGGGTTTGCTCTCAACAATGCGAACTTGATCCCCAGGCTGAGCGCCAAGTTCATCGTGAACAAGAAATCTCTTCTTAGCGCGCAAGACTTTTTGGTACAGCGGGTGACGGTAAGTCCGATCAACGCGCACCGTTACCGTATTCTGCATTTTGGCTCGAACGACACTGCCTGTTAGCCGTCGGCGTTTATTCTTCATTCACTGTTCTCCTGCGTGCGCTCCATCTCTCTGACCACGGTCGCAATACGTGCGATATCTCGCCGAGCCACCCTTAGCACTGAAGTGTCAGGAAGTTGCCCGGTTGCGAACTGAAATCGCAGCTTGAAGTAAGCCTCGCGCGCCTCTTCCAGTTCTTGGGCAGCCTTCTCAGGCTTCAATTTGCGCACTTCACTTGCTCGCATCATCTTATTAACCTGCGACTACGATTCGCCTAGTTCCTGCTTGAATATAAATTTCGTCTTTAAGGGAAGCTTGTGAGACGCTCTCCGAAATGCTTCCTTTGCACCCTCTTGGTCCAACCCGGATATTTCAAATAAGATCCGCCCGGGTTTGACTACGGCCACCCAATGATCTACAGCTCCCTTGCCTTTGCCCATCCGGGTCTCCGCCGCGCGCTGGGTCACTGGCTTATCAGGAAATATTCGGATCCAGACCTTTCCGCGGCGCTTCATGTAGCGCACAAGCGTACGTCGCGTGGCTTCGATCTGACGGGCGGTTACCCAGGCCGGCTCCAGCGCCTGGAGTCCATAATCTCCAAATTCAATATCAACGCCTCGGCTGGCTATGCCTTTCCGGCGGCCGCGCATTTGTTTGCGCCATTTGACTCGCTTCGGCATCAACATATTCTGATCCTTACTCGCTTACGTAGACATCCATGCTCTCGCCTTGTCCTTCGGCTTCAGGCAGGATGTCGCCTTTGTAAACCCAAACTTTCACGCCAATGCGCCCGGAGCTGGTCGTTGCTTCTACCTTTGCAAAGTCGATATCGGCTCTCAGCGTTTGTGCCGGTACACGGCCTTCGCGAGCCCAATCTGTGCGCGACATCTCATGACCGCCGAGTCGGCCGGCACACATTACCTTGACTCCCTGGGCGCCGGCGCGCATGGTGCTATCTACCGCGCGCTGCATGGCTCGACGGTGGGTGATCCTTCGCTCAAGTTGATTTGCCACGTTTTCTGCAACCAACCGTGCATCCAGGTCTGGCTCCTTAATTTCTGCAATATCCAGCTTGATGCTGGTTCCAGTGAGCGCCTGAAGTTTCGTGCGCAGTTCTTTGACGTTGGCCCCTTTTCTTCCGATCACGATTCCGGGCTTACTGGTATGCACCGTAATGTGCACGCTGCCCGGGAAGCGCTCGATCTCCACAAGGGAAATTCCCGCCCGTGGGGTGTTGCCATTCACCAGGTCACGGATGATCCGATCCTCATGAAGCTGATTCGCGTAATCTTTTTTGTTCGCGAACCAGCGCGAATCCCAGGTTCGATTGATTCCCAGTCTGAACCCCACTGGATGGACTTTGCGGCCCATAAGCTCCCTACCCTTCTACTGCTTCGAGTAATCCTTCACGTTCTCGCAAAATGACGGTGACGTGAGATTGCCTGCGCAGGATTGGCTTAAATCGGAGCCTCGCTCCAAATCGTCGCCAACGACGAGTCGGTCCTTCGTCTGCGTAGGCTCGATATACGTACAAATCGTCCTCGTTCAAACCGTAGTTCTGCTCAGCGTTTGCCATCGCCGAACGAATGAGCTTTCGAACGGGGTCGGCGGCGGCCTTGTTCAGGAATTTGAGGATGTGTATGGCCTCCGTTACGTCCTCTCCCCGAATTTGATCGAGCACGAGCCGAACTTTCTGCGGTGACATGCGCAGGTAGCGGTGCGTAGCTCGAACATCAAATCCATTTGCCACGGTTTGCTACCCTGCCCTCGTTGTGCGATCTCTGCCAATGTGCCCACGGAACGTTCGGGTGGCTGCAAATTCACCCAGTTTGTGACCTACCATGTTTTCGGTAATGTAGATCGGGATATGTCGCCGACCATCGTGCACCGCGATGGTATGACCTACCATTTGCGGGAAGATAGTGCTTGCGCGACTCCAGGTTCGAATGACCTTTTTGTCTCCGCTCTGATTCATATCCTCCACACGTTTGAGCAGCTTCGGCTCTATGTAGGGACCTTTTTTTAGTGATCGAGACATCTACAGACCGCCTTCGTTTTTAGCTTAACCATTGATACGCCCAATTACCGCCTTCGCTTCTAACTAAGTCATTGATACGCTTACTTACCGCCTTCGCTTAGAGCGGCGTCGGATTATGTACTTATTGGTGCTCTTATTCCGTCGCGTTTTCTTTCCCAACGTTGGCTTGCCCCAGGGACTCTTTGGACCCGGAAGCCCAATGCCCTGACGACCCTCTCCACCACCATGAGGGTGGTCTCGCGGCGACATCGCTGAGCCACGGACAGTGGGGCGAATCCCCAGATACCGTTTGCGGCCGGCCTTTCCCAGCTTGATGTTTCCATGATCAGGGTTGCCAACCTCTCCGATAGTTGCGTAGCAGGTCTGGCGTACCCTTCGAACTTCTCCAGATGGAAGGCGCAGCGCAGCGTAGGCACCCTCTTTACCCAGAAGTTGGGCACCGGTACCAGCTGAACGAGCGATTTGGCCGCCTTTGCCTTCCTTCAACTCAATATTGTGAATAACGGTTCCCAATGGGATCCTGGACAGCGGCAGACTATTTCCGGCTCGAACTTCGGCCTTCGGGCCAGACATTACGCGATCGCCTACCTTGAGCTCCAGGGGCGCGATAATGTAGCGTTTCTCCCCATCGGCATAGTGAAGTAGAGCCAGCCGTGCCGATCGATTCGGATCGTATTCGATGGCCGCCACCTTAGCCGGTATATCGTGCTTTTCGCGCTTGAAGTCCACCTTACGCAGATGCCTGCGATGTCCACCGCCCCGATGCCTGACAGTGATTCGGCCCTGGGCATTTCGACCGCCGGTTTTCTTTCGCGGCGTGATGAGCGACCGTTCTGGTTTGCTCTTGGTGACGTCTTCAAACAGATCGCCGGTCATTCCCCGGCGTCCAGGTGAGGTAGGTTTGAATTTCCGGACTGCCACTACCGCACCCCTTCAAAGACATCGATGGTATCGCCCGGCGCGAGAGTAACAATCGCTTTCTTATAACCCGGCTTTCGGATCAACAGTCGTCGGTTTCGCAGCCTACGGCTTCGCTTGGGCGGAATGTTTACTACGTTCACGCGCAGAACCCTCACGTCAAACAAGATCTCAACCGCTTCCTTGATCTGCGCCTTTGTGGCCTTTGATGCCACCTCAAAAACGTACTGTCCTAGGTTTGTGCTCAGATACGCTGATTTTTCAGTGACGATCGGGCGAACGAGTATTTCGTATATGGTTGTCATGCGCTTGCTTCCGGATCGAGATACTGCTGAAGGACCTCAATCGTGCCCACCGGCATGATCAGTCGGTCGTATTGAAGCAAATCTCGGATATTTACATAGCTGGCGTGCAGCACCTTAGCTCTGGGTAAGTTGCGGACAGATTTCTCCACATTCTCATTTTTTTCCGGGAGCAGGATCAATGTGCTTTCATCTCCAGCAAGCGTTTGCAAGATTTCTGAAATCTCGCGTGTCTTCGGTTCCTTCATGTTCAGCTCATCGAGGACCGTAAGTTGCTTATCTCCGGCCTTTACTGAGAGGGCTGAGCGTAATGCGGCTCGCCGCATCTTTCGAGGCATGCGCTGAGAGTAATCCCTCGGCTGTGGTTTGTGGGCTGCTCCTCCTCCGACCCAAATTGGTGATCGGATGGAGCCGACGCGCGCCCTACCGGTGCCCTTTTGGCGCCATGGCTTGCGCCCGCCTCCAGCCACTTCGGAACGGGTTTTGGTCTTGTGGGTGCCCAGGCGCGCATTGTTAAGCTGGCGAACGTAAGCTTGATGCATAAGATCCGGCTTGATCTCGGCCTCGAAAATAGACTTCGGCAGATCGGCCGTATTTACCTTTTCACCTTTAACGTTCAGAACTTCAGCTTCCATTTTGTTTTTCGTTTTTACCCATCAAACCATGAGAGCAAAGCGGCCGTAAATGATGGCTATGCGCAGTCTTATTGTTTGCGGACCTCTTTCACCATCACCAGCCCGCCCTTCGGGCCGGGGACGCTGCCTCGAACTCCCAGCAGATTCCGCTCAAGATCAACCAAATCGATGCGCAGGTTCTGAGAACTCACGCGGACCGATCCCATGTGGCCAGGACCTCTGCGGCCCTTGAATGTCCTGCCGGGCGTCGAGCCGGCACCGAGCGATCCAGGCGCCCGCTCTCGATCCGACTGTCCGTGGGTCTTTGGGCCACGATGAAATCCGTGCCGCTTGATAGCGCCCGCGAAACCGCGGCCTTTGCTAGTACCCACGATATCCACTCGATCGCCGACCTCGAATACCTGAACCGTAACCTGCTCGCCTTCTTGCAGATCACCGAGATTCCGAACTCGAAATTCGCGCAGGTATTTCAGCGGCGGCGCGTTGGTGCGCTTCAGGTGCCCCAGCTGTCCGCCCGTCAAACGTTTTTGAGAAGCCTCTACAAAGCCAAGCTGCACAGAGTTGTACCCGTCCTTGGCGTGGGTCCGAATTTGAGTAATGGTGCACGGCCCGGCTTCAATGATCGTGACTGGAAGCGCGGCGCCTGTGTCATCAAATATTTGGGTCATGCCTATTTTGCGACCGATCAACCCCTTGAGATTCGGAATGCGAACTGGTTCATCGGCACTGGCTTCTTCGGCTTGCTCCTCGTCAGTGCCAGCCTCTTCGGTCGGCTCAATTTCAGCCTCATCCGAGTCCGAACTCTCGGCCGCCTCCGCCGTGTCGGCCTCTGCCTCATCCGAGTCCGGACTCTCGGCCTCGGCGGAAGCGTCTGTTTCGGCCTCCTGTTCGAGTTCCACCTCAGCTTGTCCTTCGGCAGCTTGTGCCTCGGCAGCTTGCCCTTCGGCGGCCTCTTCAGGCTGCGCGGCTTCGGTGCCACCTTCGACTTCGGGATTCTCAGGTTCTTCTGTCATTGCTAAATCTTGATTTCGATGTCTACACCGGCTGGTAAATTGAGACGCATCAGCGTATCGATAGTCTTGGAGTCAGGGTCGAGCACGTCTATCAGGCGCTTGTGGGTTCGAATTTCGAAGTGTTCGTGCGAATCTTTGTCGATGAATGTCGATCTACGAACTGTGAACCTCTCAAGCTTTGTCGGCAGTGGAACGGGGCCGACGACCTTTGCGCCCGTGCGCTCTGCGGTTTCTACGATTCTCTTCGCTGATTGATCCAACACTCGGTGGTCGTATGCTTTAAGTCTGATACGAATTTTTTGTTTCGCCATTGGCCGCTACTCGATGATCTCCGTGATTACCCCGGCGCCTACCGTCA
>CBDTZL010000089.1:0-9235 GCA_965364895.1 uncultured bacterium | reverse complement strand
CATGGCTCTTTGGACGACCAAAATCGTTGTGCCAATAGGTTCCATGGAACGCAACGCCGGTGGGTGTGAAGAAAGACACCCAGGGAACACCGGGCAACTCATACGCTTCGAGATCGGCAGTGATATGCCCATCCCCCATGTGGCGACTGGGCATCTTGACCTCAACCCAATAGCGACCGGTGGGAGTGATCGTTGGGATACCGTTCTCCCTGGGCCGCTTATCTGGAATTCCACTAGAAATCCGGGTGCGAAGGACAAGCTTGTTATGCTCGTAGCAGAACAGCTCCTGGCTGCTCAGTCTGACTTCAATCCGCTTGTAGCGCAATGGAATATCGGGGGAGATGGGCGCGATTTCAGATAGCGGCACCCATCGCATGTGTTCACCGCGTACCCAATAATTGATCCGCACCAAGTCATCAAAAATCTGATACCAGACCCGACCGTCCTCACCAGTTGTCGAATCCGTCACCCACGCGGTGGAGTGGTAGTACAGGCGATAGAGTGGATCTGAATGCGGATCTGGCTCTCGATACGTGCGAGTGTAGGGAACGGAGACCTCGAACAGCGCGCCATCATTCGGTATTGTACTGAGAGCCGGTTGTGGATCCCAGTCAACACGCTGCACATGCCCTGAATGAACGTAGCCGTCAGGAACTTTGTGCCAGATCGGATTATGTTGGGGTCCATCGTCGGCAGTTGTGCGATCTAGCAGGTTGATGAGACTATCTCGAGTGAGTCGGTCCAGCTGATTGGATTGAAAGCTCGGCTCTGAGTAGAGGCCGATCCAGTCCACTGAAACGCGCCCAACCCCCAATCGCGCAGGGCCGTCCGCTGGTCCCGCGGGCATCAAGGCGAACGCGCCAAGCGAAAGCCCGCTAGTTTTCAGAAAATCTCGACGAGAGAGGCCTTCCATAGCGGGTTCATTCTAATGTCAGCCCTCAGGGTCGTAAATGGTATTATGCGCCCGGCAGGGCACCGCCCAGCTGCGAGTGGCCGAACGGACAGAGCGGCGACTATCCGGTGTGGACTGAAGGCCTAGCTCAGTTTCGGGGAGTTACACGAACATGCGTACCTTTGTTGCGATTGAGATTCCAGAGCCGCTGAAGCTAAATCTCGATCGCTCAGTAGAAGAAATTCGATCTGGTTTAGGGGATGGGTTGATCCGCTGGGTTCGGCTTGAATCTATGCACCTCACGCTTAAATTCCTGGGTGAGATTGAACAGGAGCAAGTTCACACCGCACAAGAGGTTCTCGATCGGGTCGCGGAGAAATTCTCCAGTTTCAGTCTGGAAATTGCCGGCTTTGGTTGCTTTCCGAATTTCAGCCGACCGAGAGTTGTATGGGTCGGATTCAAACCGGAGGGTGGCGATTTGCCACGGCTCCAATCCGAATTAGCGAGTCGGTTAGAAATTATTGGATTCGAACCCGAGCAGCGAGGGTATCATCCACACTTGACCCTCGGAAGAGTACGGAAAGGATTGTCCGGATCGGATATAAAACAGCTATCTGGATGGGCTCAGGAAGCCCAGATTGGTACGGTCGGGAGCTTTGAGGTTGACGCTATCAGTTTAATACGAAGCGTCCTGCAGCCTGATGGTGCCGTCTATTCAAACCTGCATGTTGCCAGGTTAGCGTCATGAACTCAATCATCTCCGAGGTCGACGATGCCTGACGACATGCTCGAGCTGGCGCACACCATTGTTGACGCGCTTGAACAGAAGAAGGGCGAAGATATCCTTTTGCTCGACCTGACAGGTATCGCTTCCTTCACCAGCATGTTCGTAATCTGTAGTGGCGGGAGCGAGCGAACTTTGAAAGCCCTTTCCAATGAGGTTCGCCGAGTAATTAAGGAGAATTACAGTCTTCAACCCACACAGGTCGAAGGCGAACCAGGAAGCGGCTGGGTCCTACTGGACTATGGGGGAGTGATCCTGCATCTGTTCTCGCCAGATCGGCGGGACTACTATGCACTGGAGCAGTTGTGGGCAGATGGACGGGTTGTGCTACGAATGGCTTAGCGTCTTCAGCTTTCGAAAATCCACCGATCGTTATCTCGTGACCAACTCACAATCTCGTTCTCAGAGAACCAAAGCCGTATCTCATCTCGTGCGGTTTCAGCACCATCTGAGGCGTGCGTAAGGTTCCGACCGATTTCCAGGCCAAGATCGTGGCGTATAGTGCCTGGGGAGGCCTCTATTGGATTTGTTAGACCCATTGTTTGGCGTACAAGTGCGATAGCGTTCGGCGCTTCCCAGACCGTTGCGATTACCGGCGAGGAAACGATATATTCAATCAACCCTTCATAGAAAGGTTTTCCCTCGTGGATGGCGTAGTGGCTTTTTGCCAAAGATTGATCGACCTGAACCAGCTTTGCCCCAACCAGCTTCAATCCTCGCTGCTCCAGCCTGCCGACAATCTGGCCAACCAATCCGCGTTGTACAGCATCTGGCTTTAGGAGCACTAGAGTTTGTTCCAATTCACCCTCCACAAAATGGAACTCGGGGAGGCCCCGAGTTCGTATTCCAAGGATCGGTTTGAAAACTCTTGATCAGGCAGCCTCCATGCCCTTTCGATAGGCATCGATGGCCTCGTCCGTCTGATCGTCCCGCATATAAGCGTCCCCCAAAACCTGCCAGAGATCGGCGTTGTCCGGAGCACGGTCTACCGCAATTCGAAGATCTTCGATGACGCTTTCTAATGATTTCTTGCGCTTAATCATGTCGCTATACATTTCTGCAGCGGACGCGGTATCTCCGGAAGCAAGTGCTTGACGCGAGCGTTCGAGAAGGTCTTCCTTCTTCTTGGCCTCTGGAGCTGGGGGTTCCTCCGCGATTAGTTCTGCTTCCTCTTGAGCTTCTGGAACTGAAGGTTCCTCCGCGATTAGTTCTGCTTCCGCTTCGGGTTCCTCGACTTCGGGCCCTTCGTCAGCGGCAATTGCTATAGGCTCTGCTGGTTCTGAATCTTCTGCTGATACATCGGAAGCCTGTATCCAATCCGGCTCCGCCACCTCTGCGTCACCTGTTGAAGCGTCAGACTCCGCCACTCCCGAAACCTCTTCCGAGAGCGACGCCTCTTGCGTTGTGTCTTCCTCAAATTCAGGTTCCGGTTCTTCAGCAAGGAGTTCCTCATCTTCCGAAGTTGCTGGCTCCGAGTCAAGCTCGAGCTCACCCCCCGAGTCGGCAAACTCCACGGGTAGCTCTGACGGCACATCGGATGGGGGCTCAGCCTGTTCAGCCGCAGCGATCAGCCAATCAGGGATCTCATCTTCCGCAGCGCTTGTATCTGCATCGGCGGTTGTCTCGGTCGGACGTGGCGACGGATCACTGGGAGCGGCGACTCGTTCAGCTTCTATATCGGGCGGGAGATCGTTTGCATGCGATTCGATAGTAACGTCGTCGGAGGCGGCTTCCGCGGAATCCGACTCGAGAGCAGCTTCTTCTAATTGAGCCTGGACTTCAGCCGCATTAGTATCAATCGTTTCTGCATCCGGGCTAACTCCCTCACCCTGAGCCGCGGCTTCAAGCGCTTCCATATCGACCTTGGGAATTGGCTGGGTTGCCATTCGCCCCAGCCAACCGGGGGCTGTAGCGGAATCCGGCTCAGCTTCGGGCTCAGGTTCGGACTCAGTACTGCTGGGAGGCGGAGTAGCCTGCCCGGGGACGCCGACATCTACGTCTATCCCGCGCTGATCCGCCAATTGCTCCAGCCACTCCAACCCTTCTTCTGGTGCGTCCGGGATTTCACGATCTTCGAGAACCGGAGCGGTCGCTTCAACCTGTGAAGCCGCCTTGAACTCCTCCTCGTCCGGAGCCTCGGCCTGTTTGGCAGCCAGATCCTGGAGCCAATCCATGACCTCATCATCTTCTTCAGCAGGCGCAATTGGGGATTCAGCCTCCGCACCTGGTTCTTCTTCGACAACGGATTTAACTTCTGGCACCCAATCCGGCGCTCCGCCACCTTCATCCGCTTCGACCTCTTCCGATTGGTCGTCCGTACCCGCGGAATCAAATTCCTCCGCGGCTTGCTCTTTCGCGACGCTTCCGGGCTCGCCAATATCTCGGAGCCAATCGGCCGCAGGCCCGGTGCCGCTTTCGTCCCCATCGGCTCCCTCTTCGGCAAGACCTTTGAGCCAATCAGGAGTCTCTGCAGTAGGTTCAGGTGCGGTCTCTTCTCCATCAATCTCAAGCCCCTCGAGCCAATCGGCGGAATCGGTCTGTGAAGGCTGACCGGGAAGCGTACCAATCTCTTCAAGCCAGTCCGGTGCCGATGAACTAGCGCTTGATTCGATCTGAGCCTCTGGTTCCGATATTTTCTCGTGCGATTCCTGCTCGGAGGCGGCTCCCTCTGCACCAGATGGAGATGCAACTTCAGCCTCGACTTCAAGAGCCTCTTCGGTCAATTCTGACGGAGGGGCATCTTCCAGCTCTTCTTTATCTTTGCCAGCAATCATTCCCGCAGCTGCTGCTGCAGCCAATCCTAATCCCCCGCTGGACGCCGGAATTTCGGGACCATCTGTCGTTTCAGAACCCAAATCCGGGGTCAGGTCTGCAACGCCTTCCGCGCTTGATCCCGCGGGTTCCTCTTCGGCCGCTGCCGCGGCTACAGCCGAAAGCCAGCTCTCCGACGATGGATCGTCGCCGCCAGGCTCAGGGGTTAATTCGCTAATCGGCTCAGCAGAGGGAAGCTCCTCGGAGGCAGCGTCCTCGGCCACTTCACCAATTTCTTCCATGGCGATCTCAGCGGACGGCAATTCTTCAGGCTGCACTTCGATAGGCTCGGACTCGGCCGAATCATCAAGTGGCCCAGTGTCTCTCATCCAATCGGGAATATCTTGACTTGCGGCTCCATCATCCTCGAGCGAGTCTGGGCTGCGATCCTCCAACCAAGTTACGATCGTTTCCGTAGCCCCCGGGGGATCACTGGTGATCCACGTTGGGATTTCCCCGGTGTCTTTTTCAGACTTGGGGAAAGAAGCATCGGTCTCAGCGTCTTCGCCGGTGGCTTCGATATCGCTAGAAGGTGCAGCGGCATCGGCTACCGCCTCATCCTCGGAAGGTGCTTCGGCGCTGATCCAGCCCGGCAAGCTTTCATTCCCTGCGCCATCAGAGCTGTCCTCGACTTCTTCTGGTGCAATGTCATGAATCCAATCAGGGAGCTCGGCAGGAGTGAGTTCGACATCGTCATCCTCCGAGACTTCAGCGGGAATCTCTCCTGCTTCAAGCGAGCTGAGCTCTTGTTCGGAGAACGATACGGGCGCATCCTCGAATTCACCTTTAGATTCACCCCAGCCCGCCTCTTGCATCCAATCCGGAATGTCCCCTTCAGGCGCACTATCGGACCCGGGGTCTTCTACTTGCAAGGTATCGCCGCTTGGCGGGGACTCAACGTCGCGATCATCCGTCCCCTCTCGTTCTTCCCCGGCGTCTCCATCGGAATCGGCTGATTCAAGGCTATCGAACTGATCGAACATTCCAGCTGCAGTAGCGTCTTCGCCTCCGGGGGCAATTTGCGACTCTGGCCGTTCCGTCTCTTTAGTTCCTTCTTCGTCTCCCCCAGCGATCATGCCGGCCGCGAAACCCGCCGCTGCCGCACCAGCAGCTTCGCTATCGGGCAGAATGTCCGCCTCAGAATCTTCTGTTGGTTCGGCCTCTTGATCGCCCGCGCTAGCAAGAACGCCAGCTGTGATCCCGGCCGCTGCGGCTGCAAATCCCAAGCTGCTCCGCTCGGAGTCTTCTTCCGCAGAGGTCTCAGTCTCCATATCTTCGAGAAACCCTGGCTCAGGTAATTCTCCCGAGCCATCCGATGCCTGGATTTCCATCTCTTCTCTTAGCTCTTTCTCAGCGGCCGCTTCAAAGGGCGGAGGCTCCCCCGGTTCTAACCATGATGGCAATGGACCCGTTTGAGCTGGTTTGGCAGTTTCGGGAGTGTCATCAGCCGCCTCTTCCTGCATTTCCATTCCCAGGGTGGTGGCCCACCCAGGCTGTCCTGGAGCTGCGGATGGAAGAGGTTCGCCTGCGACCCAATCGAGCCTTTCCAATTGGACGGCTGACTCCTCGATGCTCTTCGCGTCTGCGAGCGCTGATTCAACAAAAGCTGCATAGGGATCTAAATTGGCCAGGCGGCGGTGATACACGGCTGCCTCTTCCACGCGATCGTTTGCCTGTAGATTTGCAGCCAGAATGCGATTAGCCTCCGCGCAATACGGCAGCTTTTCCAGGATCTGATTGGAAACCGAAATCGCGTCACTCCGCTGATCGGTTTGCCAATACATGCTGGCAAGCAGCACTTGAAGGTCAGGCCTTTCGGCGTCTTCCTGCAGCGCGGATCGTAATTCAGCAATCGCCTGAGAGAATAGCTCACCGTGCGCGTACATACGCGCTAACGCTCCCCTTGTAAGGCGGACTTTGTGTGGTTCGACGCCGTCGCGACGGCTGATCAGCCGCTTCATCTCTTGCTGAATGGCTGGGTTGGAGGGGTTGGTCTCAAACGCCCGCTCCATATGCCAGATCGCTGCGTCGAGGTTGCCTTCGTCCTCCCGGACGATGGCCATACCAACATGCGAAACAAAATCATCTGGGACGGCCGAGAGCACCCGCTGGAAAATGTCGGCAGCGTCGCCGTACCGCTTTGCCTCCAGGTAGGCTTTGCCTAAATGGCGATAGGTTTCAAGGTGCTTGGGGTAGGTCTGGAGAATGTAGCGACAATGCGCGATGGCTTCTTCGAGCCGTTCACGTTCGATAAGCTCGTCGATCTCTCTCCCATAGGCGCGTAAAGATGTTTCTGGCACTTAGAAGCCTCTTCATCACAGTATGACTCATAAGAATGCAATCCGCAAGACTTTGCACTTTCAGCGACCTTGCTAAGTAAATTTGGCGGAAGCACCGCCTCAAGGGGAGCCAGTTTAAGGCCGACGGTCGGGCAACTCTCACATGGTTTGCACTTCATGTAGAGCGCCCAACAAACCAGGTTCCGCGACAGCGGTGCTAAAAAGCCCCCTTGCCACGGATCACAACCAGTGGAGTTCTCAGGAGGATCTTGATATCCAGCAGCAGCGAGTAATTATAAACATAGTAAAGATCGTCATCGGTATTTTCGTGCATGGGTTTGTCGCTTCGTCCGTTGATCTGCCACCAACCGGTGACGCCCTGCGGAACGGCAAATCGTTTGCGCTGCCAGGGCGCATATTTGTCGACAAGCCAGGGCACCTCTGGTCGTGGTCCGACTAAGCTCATGTCGCCGACCAGCACATTGAAGAGCTGGGGCAGCTCGTCAAGACTGAGTCGTCTCAACGAGCTGCCCATTCGAGTCAGCCGTGGGTCGCCTTTTATTTTATGTTTTCCTGTCTCAGGCGGCGCCGCGGCAGGTACTGAACTGGCTTCCGCGGTCATGGTGCGAAACTTCAGCATCAGGAATGGTTTCCCATTTTCGCCGGCTCTTTCTTGTCTAAACAACGCCGGACCACGCGAATCCAATCGTATTGCCACTGCGATGATCAGCATTAGTGGCAGAAGCAACAATGCCAGGATCAATCCAACCCCAAAGTCAAAAACGCGCTTGAGTAGGCGATCAAAGTCCCGAATGACAGGTTCGCGCAGTCCAATCAGTGGAATTCCATCAATCATTTCGATTTTGGCCTTCACAAGCGCAAGCGCGAAATAGTCGGGGATGACCTTGATGCGAACCGGGACCTCATCCAGATCCACGATGACTGAATAAAGCTTGTCGTAGGCATGGGGCGGCAGGGTGCTCCACACCTCATCGATCTGGTGCTCGGCGATCAAATCGCGCAATTGATTAAGCTCACCCAAATACAATGTCTGCTGGTTCTTGGCTCGCCGGGACTCGTCGACGAAACCTACGATTCGATAACCGCGGGAAGGATCCGAGCGTACTTTCTCCATAACTTCGCTTCCCAGCTGTCCTGCCCCAATCACGATCACATTGCGCCAGCTCAATATTCGTGAACTTCCGCGCCAACGGAGCAGGAGATCGATTACGACTCGAAAAATTACAAGAGCAGCGAGGCCGACAACAAAAAAGTAGAGAAATTGAAGGCGCGAGACATCGCGGGCGGTGAAATAGAGCACACCGGCAAAAACGAAAGTAGCTACAGCTGCGGATGTGACTAGCTTCAGCAGGTTCGGGCGGGAGGCTGGGGATCCTTCGACTTCATATATCCCTGTAAGCAGGAATGTGCCTAGCCAGGTTGCCAGTGCGGCCGCATATACCAGGGCAGGCAGCGGCTCATAGGTGGGCCCAAGGATCCGGCCGAACGGAAGCGAAGCTCGCAATCCGCTGGCTATTGCCAAACTAGCTAGAATTAACGCGAAGTCCCCGAGAAAGAGGACGATCGCCAGCCTGCTAACGCGGGGCTGCAACTTGGACCCCAGCAAAGCATTCTGCGCCCGAAATCATCTGCTTCGAACTGCCTCAACACCGAGCTTATAGAGGAACCACGGATTGTAGATTAGATACCGCCTCCACAATCTTCTGGGTTCAGACGCTAGTCTAAACATCCATTCAAGCCCGTTGTTCCGCATCCATCTTGGGGCCTGAGGCTTGGTACCGGAGAGGAAATCAAAAGCTGCCCCCACGCCAATTAAGACCGAGGCGTTCAACGTTTCGAGGTGATCTGCCATCCAACGCTCTTGCTTTGGCGTCCCCAGCCCTACCCAAACGATATCTGGCTTGGTTGCGTTGATTTCACTGACGATCTCACGATCTTCGGCCACAGATAAATCGTGAAAGGGGGGAGAATGGGCCCCAGCGATTTGGACTCCATCGATGCTGTCTGCCAGGGTGTGGGCAAGCGATTCTGCCACTCCAGAAGCTCCACCATATAGGAAATGGCGATCCCCACGCTTGACCGAACTGCGGCAAATCTTGATCATCAGATCCGGGCCATACACTCGTGTCTGATGGCCGTGACCTCTAGACTTGAGGATCCATACTAACGGCATTCCGTCAGCCGTTGCTATCCCGCTTGCGTTGTAGATCTCCATTAGCTGCGGATCCCGCTGGCATTCCATGACTCCATGCACGGTAGTAACACAGACATAGTGTTTTGCGCCAATTTCCATCCATTGGGCGATGATGCGCTCAGCCTGTTCTAGGTTTAAAGCGCTGATATGGACGCCCAAAACACTCTCGCGCTCGTGCTGATTTTGATCAATCACAAGTTGATCCCGTTCCCTTCATCGATCAGAGTCCTGTGGGGTTGCGCTATCTGGGATTG
>CBDTZL010000088.1:0-9353 GCA_965364895.1 uncultured bacterium | reverse complement strand
CCCTGGGAGATCGAATTTCGGGAGGACCTGCCGAAGTCGTTTGTAGGCAAGGTGCTGCGCAGAATGTTAGTGGAAGAACGTGCATAAAGGAGGATGCCAACTATCAGCAAGCGACGGGTTACTGCGGTTTTTGCGCTATTACTGCTCGCATTGCTCCTGATTCAACCCGACTGGCTACTTGAATCTTTGTCGAAACGCGTGACTTATTCCGTTCGGACCGATGAGCCCATTGTGGCCCTCACGATTGATGATGGCCCGGATGCCTCAACTACTCCAGCTATTCTCGATCTGCTCAGTGAATACG
Source organism: uncultured bacterium (assembly GCA_965364895.1). Lineage (GTDB taxonomy): Bacteria > Chloroflexota > Anaerolineae > Anaerolineales > E44-bin32 > JADFRG01. Next base: position 9,049 of record CBDTZL010000088.1, on the reverse strand, counting down.
GGGCGGCTGCAACCTTCTTTGTGATCACAGAGCGGGTCCCGGGCAATGAGCAACTTTTGGAGCGGATGATCGAAGAAGGGCACGAGCTGGGCAATCACATGACGAACGAAGAGCCTAGCATCACATTAGGCCGAGAAGGATTTGCTGCCGACCTGGGAGCGGCCGACCTAACCCTTTCCCAGTTCGACGACATACGATGGGTAAGACCCGGATCCGGTTGGTTCACGGCCAACATGATCGATACCGCTGAATCTCGCGGCTATCGAATGGCGCTCGGTTCTGTCTATCCGTTTGATCATCTCATCCCATCTTCCTGGTTCGCCTCCGAATTTATCTTATGGCGAGTCAGGCCGGGAGATGTCATCGTTCTCCACGATCACCGATGGCGAGGCGAGCGAACCGCCGATACGCTAAGCCGCGTGCTGCCGGAACTTATCGAGCGGGGCTACAAAGTCGTCACTTTGTCAGAGCTGGTCGACATAGGCGAATAGGGCGCGCAGCGCTTCAAGGAGGGGTGGGTCGAAAGGCCCGCCTTTTTTGTTAGGAGGGTATTTGCGTATTCTGATCACTGGCGCAGCAGGAAATCTGGGCGGATTTCTTGCCCAATTCTTGCTCGATTCCCCGCATCAGCTCCGACTGATGATCCACCAAACCGATGTAGGCTCGGATCTGCGAGCGGCGAGCAATGTAGAAGTGATTCGGGCTGACCTAAGCGACCCGTCAAGCCTGACGGGTGTTTGCAAGGAAGTCGACTGCATCGTGCACTTTGCCGGCGTCTTGTTTGAACCTAGACCGTCGCGCTTTCTTCCCCTAACAAATATTGTTTTTGTGAAGAATTTGATGGAGCAGGCATTGGAAGCAAAAGTAGGGAAGTTCATACTGGTCAGCTTTCCCCATGTTGAAGGAGATACCACACCCGGACACCCAGCATCAGGTCGCTTGAACAGGGTTCCAGCTTCTGTTCACGCTAAAACCAGGCTTCAGGCAGAGCGTGAAATCCTCACGCAAAGTGAAGGCAGCGTAATGACCCCTGTGATCCTGCGTTCTGGGACCCTCTATGGAGAGGGCGTGCTGATGTTGGAAGCAGCCCGCTGGCTGATGAAGCGGCGCATGCTCCCGATCTGGCGTAAACCTACCTGGTATCACTGGCTAGCGCTTCCCGACTTCCTCACGTGCGTGCGTGCCGCAATCGAGAACGAGAACGTCAACGGAATCTATCAGCTTGGGGACGATCTCCCGCTAACGATCCAAGATGGACTGGATCGCTTTGCGGATCACTGGAAAGCCCCAAAGCCGTTGCGATTGCCAGGGTGGACTTTCTACCTCGCGGCGACCGTTGTTGAGGCCTTCGCCCTCGTTACCGGAAAATCCTCACCTCTGCATAGAGACTTTATCCGCATCGGCATGATTTCCCACGTCGGCGACACAACTCGCATGAAAGAAGACCTGCTGCACCACCTTGCATACCCCACGCTCGACGACGGATTGGCACTGCTCTGAGATGTTACACTCGCGCGCACATGGACCAAAAAGACCTTCGGACCCTTGAGCTTCCGCATGTTTTGGAGCGGTTGGCGAAGCTAACCGACTTCTCTGCTTCGCGTCAGCTCGCACTGGAACTTTCGCCTACCACCTACCTGGAAATCGCACAGCAGCAACAAACGGAGACGTCAGAAGCGCGTCATCTACTTGCCGGCGAAGGGAAATTGACGGTAGGCGGAGCACGGGATGTTCGGTCGAAGGTGGAAGCTGCCGCGCGAGGATCTGTTCTTGACCCACAGGAGCTGTTGGATATCCAAGCCACCTTAATCTCGGCGCGCACCCTTGCCCGTCGGTTCAAGAAAGACACTGAAACCTACCCAGTTTTGAGCCGGATCGCGGCCGACTTGAGTGAAGAAAGCGAACTGATTGATTCTGTATCTCGCACAATTGACGACCACGGCCAAGTTCGAGATTCGGCCTCCAAGAAGTTAGGCGCCGTGCGCCGCAACCTGCGCAGCGCACGCGAGCGGGTTACTAAGAAATTGGAAAGCATGGTGAGCGATCCCAAGGTGGTATCCATGCTCCAGGAGCCGATCGTTACGCAGCGTGAAGGCCGCTCCGTCATCCCGCTGAAGTCTGAATTCAGGGGAAAGATGGAGGCAGTAGTTCATGATCAATCCACCTCTGGCGCGACGCTGTTCGTTGAACCGCTTCCAGTAGTCCAGCTCAACAATCAGGTTCGGGAACTCGAATTGGAGGAACGGGCGGAGGTGCGCCGCATTCTTGCCAAGCTGTCGGCGTCGGTCGGGGACAGGAGCGACGAAATTGTCATGTCCGTTGCAGCGTTGGCAAGGCTTGATCTGGCCTTTGCGAAGGCGCGTTACGGCGAGGAGCTCGATGCCGCAGAACCTGAGCTGCGCGATCTCAACGGCAAAGGATCGAGAATGCGCCTCGAAGGCGCTCGGCATCCCCTCCTGGATCCAACTAAGGTAGTGCCCATCGATTTGATTCTGGAGCCAGAGGTCCGGGCCCTGGTGATCACCGGCCCGAACACGGGGGGAAAGACCGTCACATTAAAAACAGCGGGGTTGCTAGCTGCGATGGCGCAGTGCGGCTTGCACGTCCCCGCCGCACCAGGCGCACGACTCAGTATGTTTCGAACGATCTTTGCCGACATTGGCGACGAACAATCGCTCGAGCAATCATTGTCAACATTTTCCTCCCACATCTCCAACATCGTGCGCATTCTAGGTTCTGCTGACGAAGGCTCTCTGGTGCTGCTTGATGAATTAGGCGCCGGCACCGATCCTGGAGAGGGCGCAGCGCTGGCTCAAGCGCTGCTGGCAGAGTTCGTCGAGCGGGGTGCCGTGACTTTCGTCGCTACTCACTTCCCTGAGTTGAAACTATACGCGCATCAGAAGGCCGGCGTACGCAATGCAAGCGTGGAGTTTGATTTGGAGAGTCTCCGACCGACCTATCGCCTGAGCATCGGCCTGCCGGGTCGTTCGAACGCGTTGGCGATTGCAGAACGACTGGGGCTTGATTCGGCTCTGATTGATAGGGCCCGTGACCGAATTTCTTTGGAAGATCAGCAAGAGGACAGCTTGCTGGAGGAGATCCGAAGTCAGCGCGATGAAGCTGTGGAGGCCCGAACCGCGGCGGAAGTGGCCAGCTTGGATGCCAAAGTGCTTCGAGACGAACTCCGCGGCCGGTTGGAGGGTATCGAACGGGAGCGTGCGGAGATCATTGAGTCTGCTCGCAAGGATGCCCTGGCCCAGACAGAAGCGCTCTCCAAAGAAGTGGATCGGCTTCGATTGAAGTTGGCGGCGGCCGGCAAAGCGCTCGAGCCTGTGCGCGAAATCGAGCAGGAGCTCGAGGAGGTCGAAAGCGATCTGGAGCCGACGGAAGCCGAGCTGGACGACGATTTTGAGGAGTTGGAGGATCTGAAAGTGGGAGATTACGTCCATCTTCGCACGATTGACATCGACGGGGTTGTAACCGCCATCAAGGGCCGCAAGGCTGAAGTTCAGGTCGGCAGACTCAGGGTGCAGGCGCGATTATCAGAATTGGGGCCGCCGGTCGACCTACCAGCTCGAGATCCGGATACAAGCGACCCGGTCGGAGTTTACGCCGAGGCCCCGCCTATGGAACTCTATGTGCGGGGACAGACCGTGGACGACGCGCTCGAGGCATTGGAGCGCAGATTGGATGCGGCCTACCTGGCGGGGATGCCATCGCTTCGGATTGTGCATGGAAAAGGATCCGGGACACTGCGCAGGGCGGTCCGCGAAGAACTCAGTCGCAGCCGGTACGTCTCTTCATTCCGTCCGGGCGAACCCTATGAAGGTGGCGAAGGGGTGACCGTTGCGCTGCTGGAAGACAATTGATGCAATCGGCAACAGAATCAAGCAGTAGAGAGAGGTGAACTTGAGCGATAAGAAAATACGCTGTTGGGGAGACGGAGATCCCATGATGGAGGCCTATCATGACAATGAGTGGGGCAGGCCGGAGCACGACGACCGCAAACTCTTCGAAAAATTGACGCTCGATAGCTTTCAGGCTGGCCTCTCCTGGCGAACCATCCTCCACAAGCGGGATAATTTCCAAGCGGCTTTTGCCGGGTTCGATCTGAAGAAAGTCGCAAAATTCGGTGAGGTAGATCGAGAGCGATTGCTGGGGGACGCCGGAATCGTTCGCAACCGGCAAAAGATCGACGCCGCCATCAACAACGCCCAACGCGTGTTGGAAATTCAAGAGGAATTCGGTTCGTTCGACAATTACCTTTGGGGCTTCACCGGCCACAAGACACTGCGCGCAAAACCGCGTAGCGATTTAGAGGGCCTACCCAGCACCAGCCCTGAATCAGACGCGATGTCGGCCGATCTGAAGGCCCACGGGTTTAAATTTGTGGGCGCCACAATATGTTACGCATTCATGCAGGCAGTGGGGATGGTGGACGATCATCTGAGCACCTGCTTCCGATTTCAGAGCGGGTGAGCCTGCCCGTTGGATACGCGACTTTTACTTGATTGTCTACGTTAATAGAGGTGGAGGCCTCGCTGAGGGCTCTGGACCGGATTTGATCAACGGAGAGTGAAGAATGAGTGAAGCACGAGCACCGCTTCGTCGCTCGCGGAGCGATAGAGTACTTGGCGGAGTGTGCGGCGGATTGGGCGAGTTTTTTGGGCTCAAGCCGCTATGGTTCCGCATCGTGTTTGTAATATTGGGAATTCCCGGTGGATTACCAGGGCTGATCCCTTATATCCTGCTTTGGCTGATCATTCCCGAAGAGGGCTCGGAATAGGTCCAATCTAGCCTATCTAATCTTGCGGCCGAGCAAAGGACCTGCGAAAACAGTTCCTTTGTGTTGCGCTTGTAGGAGGGAGTTAGAACGATGAGAATCCGCGAATTCCCCTGGATGAAGACGATCTGGGCTCATTTAGAGTTTCCACATACTCTGCTGCTGATGTGATCTTCGACAAGCCGTCGATCAGACTGCCCTCAGTCAGACTTGACACCCGGACGACATGACCTACAATTCATCGGGTTAATTGATGGGAGTGGAATTAAGTACACACGTCGCCTGTTCCGAGGCATTGGCCTCCAAGCAGGCGTCTTTCCTTCCCACCCAAAAGGAGCCGCAAGGCTCTTTTTTCTTTTTCATTAACCAACGGCCCGCCGAGGATAAGTTTCCCCTTCGAGGCTCCGCGAACGTTGCTTGAACTGCCCGGGTTGATCGACCCGCACGTCCACCTGCGCGAACCGGGTCAAACCCACAAAGAAGACTTCGACTCCGGCACAGCCGCGGCGCTTGCAGGCGGCTTCACAACGGTGTTGGGCATGCCCAACACTGACCCTCCTCTGACAGACGCTTCCAGCTTCGGAAAGGCACAAACTGCCGCAAAGGCGAAAGCCCGCTGCGACTACGGTTTGTTTCTGGGCGCGGGGGAGGCAAATTTGACCATTGGGTCTGAGCTAGGAGCTCAAGCTTGCGGCCTGAAGGTCTACATGGATCAAACCTTCGGAGAGCTGCGCATGCGGTCGCTCCCCGTGCTCATCGAACACTTCAAGCGATGGCCTGGGTCGCGGCCGATCACATGCCACGCCGAAGGCCACAGCCTGGCTGTGATCTTAGCGTTCGCCCACCTGTTTGAGCGCCGCGTGCACATCTGTCACGTCAGTACCGCAGTTGAGATCCAGCTCATTCGGCTGGCTAAAGAACGCGGCAGCCAGGTGAGCTGTGAAGTCACGCCCCATCACCTCTTTCTAGCTGCGGAAGATATCCCCGCCCTGGGGCATGGGAGGAGTGAGGTACGCCCACGTCTGGCGACGCCAGAGGATGTTGCCGCGCTCTGGGAATCGTTGGATGTCATCGACTGTATTGCAACGGACCATGCGCCGCACACACTGGCCGAAAAAGAGGGCGCGAACGCGCCGCCCGGGTTCCCGGGCCTCGAAACCGCACTGGGCCTGATGTTGGGCGCGGTTCGCGAGGGCCGGCTGAACATTGACGACCTCGTTCTCCGCATGCACACGAATCCACAGCGCATCTACGATCTACCGCCACAGCACAGCACCCACATTGAAGTAGCGCAAGATCATGTATGGGAGGTCAAGGGGTCAGAGTTCCACAGCCGCTGCGGTTGGAGTCCGTTCGAAGGAATGAAATTACGTAGCCGAGTTCGCCGTGTGATTTTACGCGGCAAACTAGCCTACGAAGATGGGGAGGCGCTTGCGCCACCCGGTTTTGGCCGTGATGTGATTTCTACACTTGTACCCGCCTGAAGGAGGCACCTATGGCTACATTCGTACCCGCAACCGAGCGCCGCACCCGAAGCCCGCATTTGCCCTTTGGAGACCGACAGGACGCTCCGTTCTATGGAATGGACATCCTTTCGGTCCTGCAGTTTCGAAGAGACGATCTGGAGTACATCTTTGGCGTGGCGCAAGAGATGCGCGCCATGGTGGAACGGATCGGCACGTTCGATCTGCTCAAAGGGAAGATCTTGGCGAATCTCTTCTACGAACCATCCACGCGAACTTCGTCTTCATTTCTTGCCGCGATGGAGCGTATGGGGGGCAGCGTAATTCCAATCAATGAGGTCACCTATTCATCTGTGGCGAAAGGTGAGTCGCTGCCGGACACCGTCCGTACCCTCCAGACCTACGCGGACGTGATAGTGCTGCGTCACCCGGAGGTCGGCTCCGCCAAGCTGGCAGCCCAATACACTTCGAAGCCGATCATCAATGCCGGCGACGGGATCGGCGAGCACCCGACGCAAGCACTACTCGATCTTTTCACAATCCAGGAGGAGCTAGGGCAAGTCGATGGGTTGACTGTCACCATGTTAGGCGACCTCAAATTCGGGCGTACAGTACACTCGCTTTCCCGATTGCTGTCGTTGTTCGATGTCCACATCAATTACGTTTCGCCCGAAATTCTGGGTATGCCCCCTGAACTGCTGACCGAATTGACCCGCGAAGGAATGCAGCAGCGGGCTCACACCGCTCTTGCCCCGATACTGCCAGATACGGATGTGCTCTATGTCACTCGGGTGCAGAAGGAGCGCTTTGACGATTTGGATGACTACGAGGCCGTGAAGGGCGCTTACGTGATCACTCCGGAGACATTGGAGGCGGCGAAAGATGAAATGATTGTCATGCACCCGTTCCCGCGGGTAGGAGAGATCAGCATAGAGGTCGACGACGACCCGCGTGCGGCTTACTTCCGGCAGATGGAATATGGGCTTTACGTCCGCATGGCGCTTCTGGCAATGGTGCTTGGTAAGGCATAGGCGGTCGACAACATTGTCCTCTTTCCAAACATTCAACTCTCTCATCCGCCTACCCTCCCAATTGCCTAGTGCTCCCTATCACCCATTCACCTGGTCGCTTTTTTCTCTCTTCCACCGTGCTACCGATCACTTATGTAAATAGAATGATGGCCCACGAGTCGTTTTTCGAACGAATCACTGGCCGTGTCCAGACCGCGGGGTCGCTGCTTTGTGTTGGACTGGATCCGCATCCCGAATTCCTGTCGACACCCTCCGCGGCTTCCGCTCGAGATTTCTGCTTAGAGCTCATCGAGGCTACGGCCGATCTGGCCTGCGCATTTAAGCCAAACAGCGCCTTCTTCGAAGTCTTCGGTGCGCCAGGCTGGGCCGCACTTGGGGACGTGATCGCCGCCGTTCCAGACCAAATTCCGGTGATCCTGGACGCCAAGCGGGGGGATATTTCTTCGACCTCGCGCCACTATGCGCGGGCTGTCTTCCAGCAACTCGGGGCGGACGCTGTGACTGTCAGCCCATACTTAGGGCATGATTCGATCGAGCCCTTCCTGGAAGACCCGGCTCGTGGAGCCTTTTTGCTCTGCAAGACCTCCAATCCCGACTCGGTCGAGGTCCAGATGCTTGGGGGAGCCGACGGGCCCGTGTACCTGAGTGTGGCTCGATTGGCGGCGAAGTGGAACGAGCGAAACAACGTGGGCCTGGTTGTCGGCGCTACGGATCCGGTTGCCATCGCTCAAGTCCGGGAGGCCGTGCCTGATCTCTGGATCCTTGCACCGGGAGTGGGGCCGCAAGGCGCAGATCCGAAGGCGGCGCTGGAGGCCGGACTATGGGCGGACGGGCTGGGAATGCTGCTACCAGTCTCTCGCAGCCTCGCTGCTGCCTCCGATCCAAGGCAGGTTGCGAAGCGCTTCAAGGACAGCATCAATCACATTCGAGCCTCTTCTACATTTCCCCCAAAACGACCCAAAAAATCAGCATCGCCTGCCAAGCAATCTTCTGAACCCACCACAGACATCCTTCCGGATCTAGCAGATGCTCTCCTGGATGCCGGCTGCGTCAAGTTTGGCGACTTCGAATTGAAGTCTGGCGACCGATCTCCGATCTATTTCGATCTTCGCCTGCTTAGCGGACATCCCAAATTGCTTTCTCGTGTCGCGGATGCTTTCGCGCCCATCTTGGACAAGCTGACCTTCGACCGATTGGCTGCAGTGCCCTACGCCGGCTTACCTATCGCGACCGCAATCGCGCTCCGACTGGACCGGCCATTGATCTATCCTCGGAAGGAAGCAAAAGAGTACGGGACCGGGGCCACGGTCGAGGGCGGGTTCCACCCCGGCGAAACTGTGGTGCTAATCGATGACCTGGTCACGAACGCGGGCAGCAAGGTAGAGGCAGTCGACAAGCTTACGGCCGTGGGCTTGAAAGTGCGGGATGTGGTGGTCTTGATCGACCGAGAGGCAGGCGGGCATAAGGCTCTCTCAGAGGCAGGCCTCGAGCTGCACTCGGTGTTTACCTTCTCAGAATTGATCGACCACTGGGCCGAGTCAGGCGCGCTCGATGAGGGATTGTTGGAGAAGCTAAGGAAGTTCCTCGCTTGATACATTGCCAGATGAGGCGAAATAATCTGTTAGCCTCTGACCGCTAAAGTTATTACCACGCGAATTCACGCATTTTCGGGAAGCTTCAGAGCGCAAGCAGGATCTTTGGGTGCAAATATGAATGGAAGTATTGCCGACAGCAAATCCTCCTCTGGTACCCGCATCGATTGGGTGGACAGC
>CBDTZL010000087.1:0-9371 GCA_965364895.1 uncultured bacterium | reverse complement strand
AATCGATCGGATCGCTACCTCTTGTAGCGGCGCTTGGGCGTTTTTTCTTTCCAATCGTAGACCCAGAAAGTGTAAGAATAAGGGAAGATCGTTTGGACAACGTGGAAAGGCTCATATTCGAAGAGGCGTCGCATGGCCCACGAAAATCGATAACGCGGGTGCTCAGGTGTAATGATCTAAGTGCTCATCCTTAGGCGTAAAGCCGACTCCCTTGGTCGCCAGATTTGGGTACATGGAGTTCGCGTCCACGTACCTACGACAGGCAAATGGCCCGCATTAAACGCTACGTATTCGTCCTTCTCGATTGTGGCGTAAATACGTTGCTTGTAATCAAGTTGCCAACGGACAAATTCCTCAGGAAGCTCCTTGATCTCGAAATCCTGGGAGCGCCCATTTTGGCGAAACTTTGCCGTTCCGTCGGCCACAGTTACCTGCTCTAACAGCTCAGTATCCGTCATTTAATCTTCTCAAATTATGGTTTTTCATTCCCTCATTGTATGGGGCTGATCTTTGGTGAGCTAGAGTAAACGCTCCACTTCAAATTTCTGGCTGTCACTCCCCACTCGGTCGAATGCCGGCGGCCGCTCAAAGCCTGACAGTGCCTTCTTCATGATGTCGATCGTCACCATCGGAGAGGAATCGTTCGCAGCATACGTCTCTACGCCGCGCTTGACCTTCTCTCGAATAAATCGGATGGGGATGCGTTCCAGACGTGCCTGGGCCTCGCGGCTCCACTCTACCTGTTTGAACTCCAGTCGCCCCCCACTCGGCTCGTAGCTGCATCCCGGATCCTCTTGTAGATAGTCGCCATACTTGGCGTAGGCCCGGCAACGACAGCCTCCGCACAGCTCCTTGTACTCGCAGTTCCCGCAGCGGCCTTTGAGCTGCTCCGGATCCCTCAGAGCCACCAACTCTGGGGCCTGCTCCCAGATCTCGCGGAAGGATCGTTCGCGCAAGTTGCCAACCGTCAGGTTCATATAAGGACAGGGGGTTACGTCCCCCTCGGGTGTAATCCGCAGATACTCCGTGCCGGCCATACATCCACCACTTTCGATGCCCCCTAAACCGGCTTCGAAGGCGACCCGCTTGAAATGCGGAGCGCACTTGGCGCGAACCAACATGGGCCGGTATCGATCCTGCTCGTTTGCCAGGAACGTAAGCATCTCTTCGGTACGCGCGGCCGATAGATCGTTCATTTGTTGGCCACGCCCGGTCTGGATTAGGAAATACAGGTTGAACGACCACGCGCCCTGATCGCGTGCAAACTCCAGCATGGCCGGAATCTCATCGTAGTTCATCTCCATAACGGTCGTCTGGACCAGCACCTCGAGTCCGTAATCGCGACAAGTCCGCAGCGCCCGTACCGAATGCTCCCAGGCGTCGGGCCCACCGCGGAAGGTATTGTGAACCTCTGGATTGGTGGAGTCGATGCTGATGCCCACCCCCTTGACTCCGCACTCGACCATCTTCTGCGCAACTGGCTCATTGATGAGAACGCCATTCGTCCCCATCACGACCCACATGCCCTGGCTTGAAGCGTAGCTGGCGATATCGAAGATATCCTTCCGCAGGAGTGGTTCCCCGCCGGTCAGAATGAGCATCTCTGTGCCAAGTGCCTTCATGTCATCAATCGTCGCCAAGCACTCGTCAGTAGTCAGTTCATCCTCGATTCGAGCGCCTTCGGCCTTCGCACCAGCCTCGATATAGCAGTGAGGACAACGCAAGTTGCATCGCTTCGTGAGATTCCACGAGATCAGGGAAGGCGTGAATCCGTTTTCGGCACTCACGTCGCGCGTTGCATCCTCCATGAGGACAACCCACTCAGCGCCGAGCGCGCCAGGAGCACGACGATGATCACCATTATGATAGCGTTGATGAAAGCAGCAGGCTGGGCTTCGATGGGAGTTGCGCTGGGGGGAAGAAACTCGACGTGCAGCCCACGTCCGTCATTGAAATAGGTGAGGACACGCCAACTGTTGCTGAACATGAGCAAGGCAGATAGCGGCCACCATCCTCGATAGATGAGGGCTGCGAATATTAGGATGAAGGTCGCGCCGACAGCAAGCTCTACGACCGCACCGGAGCGACTCTCAGGAACGAGATCAGCGGCAAAGGTTATGAGGATGACCAAAACGCCAAGGCCCGCGTAACCGACGGCCGCTTGTTTATGTGGGTTGTCGAGGCGCTCGATCACTTTAATATCCTTCCAAGCGTGTGGTGGTCGTCGCGCATGTCGGCCCACGCCTTGCGCACTTATCAAGGCGCTCGCTCACATCCCTTCCATTCCCAGGTTGTCCCTCGCCTCACTCATCACAGTCGGAGTGATTTCCGTGTATCCTTGCTGCTTAGCCCAGTCGGTGTAGAGCCTTCTCACCATGCCCTGCACAAAGGTGGGTGCGGCAGCCAAGCGCTTCTCCGCTGCTTCACTCCAGACAGGGTCCGGTTCAGCTGACGCCCCTGGAATCGCCGTTCCTCCCTCAAGCGAGCCACGGACCATTTCCATCGGATGCGGATCTCCCTCGGAAAGTTCCTCATGGCCAATCGTTACTCCGAGACTGGTGACCATCTGCGTCTCGCCAGGATTGGTAACCATCGAAATGCTGCGCTCGCAATTTGGGCAAACGTAGCTGATTTTCATAATGCCTTCTGCAGAGTCGGTCTGGTTATCGACGAACTCCATGACTTCGCCACAGTCCTCACATACAAATTTCATTTGCCCACCAGCTCCTTCAACTTCCGGGCTAGCTGGACAATCGCTTGACCCGCCGGCGTGTCAGAATGCTCGAGAACGTAAGGTCGCCCGGCATCGGTACTCGCGGCCAGTTCAGACTCGAGGGGAACTTCGGCGAGAACCTCCAAGTCCGCTAGATTCACCTCCGAGTGCTCAGCAGAAATCATATTTACGATCAGTCCCAGGATCCTGGCGCCCGCGCCTTGGGCAGAGCTTATCGCACGCCTCACGACATTCTGCGATGGTAAGGAAGGCGTCGTCACCATCAAGGAGCCTGACAGCTGGGGCACCAGCCGAACCAGTGTCTCGAAGCGGTCGGCGCCTGGGGGCATGTCCACCAATAGCCAATCGAGTGATTCCCAGCGTGTGTCTGCTAAAAATTCGCGCAAGACATTGGCCTCGAGCGCGCCGCGCCATACGTAGCCGTCCTCTGCAAGTCCCCCTGGGTGTTTCCAGCGTACCGCATCATCATCGGATGCAAGGAAGAGATCCATAGACATGACCTTAATGTCTGCTACTCCTACTGCTGGCCTCACTCCGTCTTCGTCAGTGCGGAGCTGCTGGCCCCGTGCCCCCAGCATTAGGGCCGCCGAAGGGCCGTGGATGTCGGCGTCCAGCACGCCCACCCGCGCGCCTTCCATAGCCAAGGCGGCGGCCAGGTTGGCGGTGATGGCGCTTTTGCCCACACCACCTTTTCCGCTGCTGACTGCAACGATGCGGTCAATGCTCTCGAGGCGCGTATCAACCGCCTCACGCTGGGCAAGTACCTGGCCCAGAACATCAACCGGGGGATCAGCCTGAGTCAGACTGCACCTCGCAGGTTCTCGATTGGTCTGGCTGGATCGCGGACTCAGGTTTAACTTGAGTCAGCTTTGACTTCACTGGCTCCATTGCCTTTTTGAGCCTCGGGACCGCTTATGCCCTTAAAGAAACCGAAGGCGCCTTCGCCCTGCGCCTCCCAGAGCTCACGCACTTTGATGAGCATCTCGTCCGCCACCTCATAGCTAATTTCATCATGCCCTGCGTCCCTCGCAAGGCTCTCGACCATCTCGCGCACCATTTGGCGCTCGAATTTTGGAACCCGCTCAAGCCGTACCTCGGCCTCATCGGTCCATGGCAGCTCATCTCCCATTCCGTCATCACCGGCGTACCCGAGATTCTGGGCCACCTTGATCGTGACGTCGAGGTCCACTTCCGAGAGCTGCTTCTCGCGTGCGTAACGCTCCATCGCTAACATGGCCATGGGCTGAATAAAAGGCGGCACCCGGTTCTGGACCCGCTCCAGAGCTTCCTCGGTCCAGGGGAAGGCCCGCTCGTGAGGAACATATTCCTCGATTGGAGAGCGAGCACGTTCGCGCGCCTCTGCCAGCTTTCTATCTTCTGCCTCCAGCCCCATGAGATGCATGGCCGATGGCGGAAGGAGGCCCCCCAGTGCTCCATGAAGTAGTTCCAAAGTGATCCGATCATAGCCCTCGTTCCTGGCATATTCCTCGACCGAGGCTTTCGCCATGCCCTGGGCAAAAGGGGGTGCCCGCAGGATGAGCTTCAGTGCATCGTCGTCCCAATCCAGCGGCTCCTCTTCGTATTCTTCCAATAGTGGAATGTCAAACGGTTTGGCATCCGCCGCGCCTACAATCAGCAAGTTGGTGGGGATCAGTCGCAGGAGGTTGTCGGTATTGGAGCCCATGTCGGCACCCTCTACATGGTGTGCCCCCCATCGCCCGATAATCGTCAAGTCATAATCGTCCCGCTCACAGACTTCAACGGTCTTGGCAAACGGTTTCCCAACCAGGACCTCGGTGGTGATCTCCACCCCCTCCTCCAATGCCACCTGCTCCGCTCGCATCAGATTGGCCTCGCACACAGTCTTGAGACCCCGGTCGATGATGTTGTTGTGTAGCTCTTCCTGCTCCTCAAACTTGAAGACCTTGCCGGCCTGATTGGATAACACGTAGCGTATGTTGTCGAAGGCCGCGTAGTGATAGAAAGGGTCGAAGGCCGCAACCGCATGCACGGTGGCGCCGAACTCCTGGGCCAGCCGCAGGGCTTTTCGAAGCGCAACGAAACAGTAGGCGGAACCATCCACACCGACCAGGATCTTTCCATCCGTCAATGTGCGATCGGCCTCCCGCATAATGAGCATGTCAGTGGTGATCAGCCGCGCCACTCTGGCAGTCACCATTCCGATCTCGCTTCGTTTGACCTGCCCGATCCCGTGAGCACCCATGATCACCAGGTCGTAATCGTTGGAATTGATATCCTTGGCGAGCTGTTCGAAGTGGATGCCTTCCATGAGCTTGCGCTCAATCTCCACATCGTTCTCTTCCCCACGATTGTCGAGCACATCGAGAAACGAATCCGAGATCAAGATCAAGCCGGTCTCGATCAGTTTGTCGTGAATGTTGCGCTGCCGCTTGACTTCCTTCTCGGTTTGGAAGCGGGCGGGCAAGCCCGTCTCGAGCTGTCGGAATCTGTCATCATGCAATCGCGCGGCGTAAACATGGTTTCCGACCAGCACAGTCCCCCACTTCCGAGCGAATTCGACTCCCCAATCAATCCCCGCATGGCATAGCTCTGAGTTGTCAGTGGGGATCACTGCCTTCAGATAGACGGGCCCGGTCTGCCACTCACGTACCGGGGCTTGCTCAAGTGCTACTTCTTGATCGGCCATTCTGCTCTCCTGTCGAGGTTTATTCGGTTGGGATGCACCTAAATCTTACCCTTCCTGAGCCGCATTATGCGGATAACACAGAGCGGCTCAGTCGAGATACCGAGTTTGCTACTTGGTAGTTTCCGATTGGTTCGCTTAGCCGGAAACTAGAATGTTCCCAATTGCTTATAGGGGAAGTCTAACCAAAAATCCACACATCGAAGATCGGGATCAGGATGACGATGAGCACCAGTAGCATGGGCACCGCGGCGATGATCCTGATAATGGGACCTTCGAATTTGAGGTGCATGTAATACAGCGCTACCAGAAGAGCTTTGGTAAAGGCCAGGGCCAACAGCACTGCGACCTGAGCCGCTGCAGCAATTCCAGTGAGCGCGATGCCAATCTCGATGAGGGTCAGCACAAACAGTGCGCCGAAGATTAGTAGATAGTTTGGTCGGTGTTTTGCGGCGCCGCTCTGCTGGCTCAAGAGTCGCTCCTTCTGCTAGATCAAGTAGATGACGGTAAAGAGAAAGATCCAGACGATGTCGACGAAATGCCAGTAAAGACCCATCAATTCGACACCATCATGTTCGGCCTGGCTATAACGTCCGCGGTAGGCCCGGTAAATGGTAAGCACTAGAAATAGAATTCCAATTAAAACATGCAGGCCGTGGAAGCCGGTGAGCACGTAGAAGGTCGAACCGAACACACTGTTGCTTACAGACACTCCCTCGCCAATGAGCTGGGCCCACTCGACCGCTTGGACACTGACGAAGATGGTGCCTAAGAGGGCGGTGGCGATCAGGAAACGCCGCATTCTGGACTGATTGCCGTCCTCGATGGAGGCGAAGCCGTACACCATCGTCACGCTGCTGATGAGCAGAATGGAAGTGTTCGCAGCTACCAGAGGGACGTTTAGAAGCTCGGAGACATCCGGCCAGGCCGGCGAAGTAATCCGCAGCAGCACGTAGGCTGAGATCAGCCCCGCGAAGAACATGACTTCCGACGCCAGGAAGAGCCACATGGCAAATTTCGTGATGCTGACGCCGGGCAATGGGTTGGAGGAGGTTTGCTCTGCAGTCGCCATGTCAGTCTCCTGCAGCCGGGCTCACCACAGGTTCAGGTATTACCACTGGCGGTTTGGCCGCGTCCACGAATTGATCCTGCGGTAAGTAATCTGCGGCCACCAAAGGTGAGCTATATTCGTACGGCCCGCGGTATACCGTCGGAATCTCTTCGAAGTTCTCGTGAGGCGGCGGTGAGTCGGTGGTCCATTCAAGCGTATTGGCTTTCCACGGATTCCTTCCCGCCACCTTCCCTCGGAAAATACTGTAGAAGAAATTGCCTGCAAAGAGGAGCTGGGCGGCCGCAAGAACAAACAGCGAATAAGTCATGAATTGATTCGTACCCTGCAGCCCCGAAAACATCTCATACTGGTAAGGATCAGCGATCCGGCGCGGCATGCCGAATGCACCAAGATAGAACATTGGCAGGAAGATCATGTTGAAAGTCACAAAGGTGATTACGAAGTGATATACGCCCGCCGTATTGCTCATCATCCGCCCAAACATCTTGGGGAACCAGTACTGAACGCCCGCGAACACTCCAAACAAACTGCCTCCGAAAAGCACATAGTGGATGTGACCCACGATCCAGTAGGTATCGTGCAAGAAGATATCAACCGGGGTTGCTGCGGAATAAATTCCGCTCAGGCCTCCTATAACGAATGTTGAAACGAAGGCCAGCGCGTTTAGCATGGGCGCCTGAAGCTGTAAGTTGCCCCTCCACAAGGTCCCAAGCCAGTTAAAGGTCTTGACCGCCGACGGAATCGCGATCAGCATTGTAGAGGTCATAAACGTGATTCCTAGCAGCGGATTCATGCCGCTCACGAACATGTGGTGTCCCCATACGATGAAGCCAAGACCAGCGATGGCCCAGATTGAGTACACCATCGGCTTATAGCCGAAGAGCGGCTTGCGTGAGAAGGTGGATATGACGTCGGACGCCACGCCCATGGCAGGCAGAATCATGATGTAGACCGCCGGATGAGAGTAGAACCAGAAAAGGTGCTGCCATAAGATGACTTGCCCCTCTCCGGCAGCGAAAAAGAGAGTACCAAGGGATCGATCGAAAAACATCAGAATGAGAGCGGCAGTAAGCACCGGAGTGGCGAAGGTCACCAGGATGGCTGTGATAAAAAGCGCCCAAATCGTCATCGGCAGACGAAACATATCCAAGCCGGGGGCACGCAGCATCACGATCGTCGTGATGTAGTTGATGGCCCCAACTAACGATGATGTCCCCACCAGCATGAGGCTGAGGACCCATAACGTCTGGCCCATCGCTGAGCCTGGCGCTGCGTCTTGAAGAATACTGAGCGGTGCATAGGAGGTCCAGCCCGCGGAGGCAGGACCCGTCGTAACAAGGAAGCTCGAGAGCACCAGTAGAAAGGCGGGCACCATCAGCCAGTAGGAGGCTAGGTTTAGCCGAGGGAAGGCCATGTCGCGGGCGCCGGTCATCAAGGGGATGAGGAAGTTTCCCAACGCCCCGGATAATATGGGAATAATGAAGAAGAAGATCATGATCGTCCCGTGCATGGTAACCAGCGCGGGGTACGACTCGGGGGGCAGTATGTTGGCGCTCGCTTCCCCATAGAGCAACGGCCCAATGATGGGGATCTCCTGCCACGGCCAGGCGAGTTGGGTACGCATGAGGATCGCCAGTAGCCCGCCAATAGTGAAGAAGCCCATGGCAGTAAACAGGAACTGCTTCCCAATCACTTTGTGATCGGTCGAGAACACGTAGCGTCGAACGAAACTCAGTTCAGCCGTTTCCGTCATCGCTCTCCTTTACCGCCGGGCGGCAATTTCTTCCAGCCATGCTTCGAATTTCTCCTCAGTCTCAAGCGTAACGAAGCCGCGCATCCGATAGTGCCCCAGGCCGCAAAGTTCCGCGCATGCCAGCTCGTATTCCCCCTCTGAATCTGGGAGGGCTTCAAACCAAACTTGGGACGGTCTACCAGGGACGGCATCCTGCTTCACTCGCAGCACCGGAATGAAGAAGCTGTGGAGAACATCCGTCGACTCAAGCTTCACGATCACCGGTTTTCCAATCGGAAAATGGAGGATATTGATGGGAGCCACGATATCGTCCGCTGTGCCCAGCTCGCCGTCCGCACCGGCGTAGGTAGCATTCCACTCGAACTGATTGGCAGAGACGCTGATAACCTCGGAAACGGCCTCCGAGGGGAAGTCGATCTTAGCCGCTATCCAGGTGTCGTACTGGAACACGGCCAGGCCGAAGAGCATCAGCCCCGGAATGACCGTCCAGAGGATTTCTACCCTGCGGTCGCCATGGATATATTTCGCCTTGCGATCTTCCCGATGGCGGTACCGAATAAGAAAATAAATCAGGATGCCTTCCACCAGAACGAAGGCAATGCCGGTTAGGACCAACACGACCATGAATATTTGGTCGATTGGACCGGCAATTGTTGACAGACCCGGAACTAGACCACCCATTGACCCTCCGGCTTAGAGATGCTCACGAGAAGTCGCCCGCTCAAAATGCAAGCCCGCGCGGTTTCCAGCCCATTCGCTGAAAGCCCTCACGTTCGGCAATTGGGTTATCCCTTTTTGCGAGCTAGCTGCCTTCGTACGTGAATTCAATTTGCTCCGTACCGTCCTCCGGAACGGAGACGGAGATGGTTTGTGTCCCATAAAGCTCGTGCCACGCCTCGACCACATAGTCTCCAGCAGGCAACCCGGAGATCTCGAAGCTCCCATCAGTACCCGTGACCGCGAAGAAGGGATGATCGACGACGCCGATATATCCGAGCATCCAGTCATGTACGTCGCATTCAACCGGGATCATGATTTCGGAAGTCGCGAATTGTCGTGTCGTCTCCATCTCAACTGGCTGACCCAGGTTGAAGGGGCGGTTGTTCGTCGGCATGGGATGGATATTGTGCAAAATTCCATCACTGTT
>CBDTZL010000086.1:0-9536 GCA_965364895.1 uncultured bacterium | reverse complement strand
GGGCGGGATCGGCTTCGGATTTGCAAATCGCGTGCGGCGAGGCCCCATAGGCCTGGTTGGAGCCTCTGGCACTGGTCTGCAAGCAATTACTTCTCGAATTCACCAGCTGGGCGGTGGCATTTCTCACGCTCTCGGAACCGGCGCGCGGGATCTCAAAGGCAGTGTGGCAGGCGCCATGGCAACTCGCGGTATGGATTTGTTGGCCAACGATCCGGAGACGGAGGTAATCGTACTGGTATCCAAGCCACCTGATCCGGCGGTCACCGCGCGGCTGCTGCAGCGGGCGTGGGCGGCGGGCAAACCAACGGTGGTGAGTTTCCTTGGTTACCCACCCCCGGTGAAGCAGCTCGGCAACCTGCACTTCGCGAGTTCTTTGATCGAGGCAGCCGAGCTGGCAGTCGGATTGGTCGGCACGCAACAGGAAAAAGCACCATCCTATGAGCTGCGTGCAGGAGCTCGCTATCTGCGCGGACTTTTTTCCGGAGGCACTCTTGCGGCCGAGGCCCTCGCAGCGTTTCAGGCAGTGCTCGGGCCGGTTTACTCCAATATCGGCGAACCGCTCCTGAGCGACCCGCTCGTGAGCAAGGAGCATGCGCTCCTGGATCTTGGTGAGGACATCTTCACCGTAGGCAGATTACACCCGATGATCGATAACGATCTCCGGGTACGACGCATGCGGCAGGAGGCAGCTGACCCGGATGTGGGACTTATTTTGCTAGACGTGGTGCTGGGTGAGGGAGCCCATCCGGATCCGGCCTCGGAGTTGGCGCCGGCGATTGCCGAGGTGCGTGCAGAACACGATGTCGAGGTCGTTGTGGTAATTGTCGGAACCGACGAAGACCCTCAGGATATTGAGGCGCAAGAACAACAGCTGCGTCAGGCCGGAGCAGCAGTCTTTGCAGATACAGCTGCAGCAGTCGCCCATTCGGTCTCCCCCTTCATTAATGGCGGATCTAAGAAAGTCGACGCTGAATTCCTCTCGCAGTCGGTGGCTGCCATCAACGTCGGTCTAGAATCCTTTTACGACAGTCTGAACGAACAGGGCGCAGAAGCCGTACACGTGGATTGGAAGCCGCCTGCCGGTGGAGACGAGCGGCTGCAAGCCATTCTGCAGAAAATGAAGACCTGAGGAATAACGTATGGATATTGACACCGCCAACCGAACCGCAGTCGAGCAAATGATGTCTGCGCGCCCGATGCTTACCGGGCTTGCTCCAGCCCGGTCTGTGATCCCAGACATGAAGGACAACCTGATACTGCATGCCGGACCGCCTATTGAGTGGGAGCGTATGTCCGGGCCATTAAGAGGCGCTGTAATCGGGGCGCTGCTCTATGAGGGTCTTACCAAGGACGAAAAGGGCGCAGTGGCTATGGTCGAAGCTGGCGAGGTGGAGTTTGCACCATGCCATCACCACGGCGCGGCCGGTCCGATGGCGGGGGTAATCTCGGCTTCAATGGAAGTCTTTGTTATCGAGAACCCGACGCACGGCAATCAGGCCTACTCCACTTTAAACGAAGGCTATGGCAAGGTGCTGCGCTACGGTGCCTACAGCGAAGAAGTCCTGGAGAAGCTGCGCTGGATGAACGGCTCCATGGGACCGCTGCTGAAGGAAGCGCTTGAGCAGACCGAAGGTCTGGATATCCGAGCCTTGCTGGCAGAAGCCCTGCACATGGGCGATGAAGGTCACAACCGGAATAAGGCGGGCTCGCTGCTGTTTCTAAAATTGCTCTCGCCGCTGATCGCCAAGGTTGCCAAGGACGAGGCATTGGAAGCGGAAGTTCTGCAGTTTCTTGGCGACAATGCACTGAGCGTGCTCAACCCGGTGATGGCGGGCTGCAAGGTGATGGCGGATGCCGCGCATGGGGTGGAAGGCAGCACGGTGGTAACCGCCCTGGCGCGCAACGGGACCGATTTCGGAATGCGCGTGAGTGGGCTGGGAGACGATTGGTTCACTGCCCCGGCCGAAATTCCCGACGGCCTATATTTCCCCGGGTTCTCGAGCGAAGATGCCAATGCCGATATTGGAGACAGCACCATTACGGAGACCGCCGGCATCGGCGGATTCGCCATGGCAGCTGCGCCCGCAATCGTCGCGTTCGTAAGCGGAACGCCGCAAGATGCGATAAACGCCACGTTGGAAATGTATGAAATTACCATTGCCGAACATGACCACTTCACGATCCCGTCGCTGGACTTCCGCGGCACACCGACCGGCATCGATATCCGTAAGGTTGTGGAGCTTGGCACCACGCCGCGCATCAACACCGGCATCGCTCACAAAGAAGCGGGGGTGGGCCAGGTCGGCGCAGGGCTGGTGAGGCCGCCTAAAGCAATCTTTGAAGAAGCGCTCATTGCATATGCTGGGCGCTACAACTTGTAGGATCCACTGTTAAGTTAACAGCTATTCCAGGAGAAAGAGAGAACCATGAAAATTTACGACCTTTCACAACCGCTAAATCAAGATGCCCCATTTTGGCCGTTCTACCCGCCTTTCGAAGTCAAGTACATCAAGCGCAAATCAGAGCACGGAGTAAACGCGCAATATATCAAGACCTCTAATCACATGGGCACTCACATGGACGCCCCTCGCCATTTCGTCACTGCGGGGAAAACCATCGATGAGCTGCCGCTCGACTGGCTCTACGGTGATGGTGTGATCGTAGATCTGAGTGATGAGATGGATGAGCTTGGCCTCTTCACATCTAAGATGATCGAAGATCGGGTCGAAGTTCGAGAGGGAGATATCCTATTCATTCATACTGGCTGGTACAAGCACGCCCAATTTGGGTCGGAGGCGGATGAGGAAAAGTACATTCACCGGCATCCGGGACCACATTTCGAGATCGTGGATTGGCTGCTGGAGAAGAAGATCCACCTGTGGGCCGTGGACATGATCTCGACCGATCACCCCATGAACCTGCCGATCGGTCGTTTTCTCGGAAAGGGCGGTCTGGAACATTGGAAGAAGGTCAGCCAGCAGGCCGAGGACAAATTTGGTGCCGACAAGATGGACGAGCTTTTTCCGGATAGTGCCTACCAGCTCACCCACAACGCGCTCTTTCCGCACGACTGCTTCCACGTTGAAAATTTGGGCGGCGAAATCGGCGCTCCCGAACTGCAGAACAAGCGGCTGACGCTCGGCGCCTTTCCATGGAAATTCAAGGGGGGAGAAGCGGCCTTCTGCAGAGCGGTGGCGTTTGTCGAAGACTAGCCGAAGGATGTCGAGGAGTAATTGAAGACGGTAAATCATTGATGGAAAAGCTGAGACTGGTCGCCGAGTTTAGCGTTAGCCCACAGAGCATCTACGAGGCCTGGTTGGATAGCGAGGAGCACTCCGCATTCACCGGCTCGAGCGCTTCAGTCGAGGGACGAGTCGGCGGCCATATGACGGCCTGGGACGGCTACATTTCAGGCGATATCCTGGAACTGGAGCCGTACGAACGGATCGTACAGACCTGGCGGACTACCGAATTCCCCGAAGGGAGCGAGGCCTCGCATTTGGAAGTTCTGCTCGTGTCGGTAGAGGGAGGCACGCGCATCACGCTTTTGCATTCAGACATCCCGGACGGGCAAGCGGAAATGTACGACGAGGGATGGGAAGACTACTACTTCAAACCCATGCGAGCCTACTTCGAGGGCGAGGAATAACAGCATGTCAAGATATCTGCTGATCCGATGGGCCGGGCTGGCTGGCCTGGTTTCGGGTCTGCTGATAATCGCAGGCGCTGCGGCAATGACCTTCGCACCACCTGTTGTCTCGGGATTGTTTATTGTCACCGGTCACATTCTGCTTTTCTTCCTGCTGACAGGCGCATACGCCGCCTACTTCTCACATGCCGGAATTCTGGGATTGCTGGGCTACGCGCTGGCCACGGTTGGCAATTCCCTGTTCGTGACCTTCCATATCATGGATTCGGTTTTGAACTCTGGAATCGAGAGCACCTGGGGGTTTAATGACGTGGACCTTGCTTCGCCGGCATTTCCTGACGCAGTTTCCATCGCCGGCGTGGTTTTCGGCCTGGGCTTGCTGCTGATCGCCATTGCAAGTACGCGGATCAACGCTCCGAATGCATGGGCCGGCTGGCTTATGTTTGTCGGAGTGGCCTTAAATCTAGTCCTGTCCTTCTTGCCGGGCGAGCTTCCTACTGTGGCGTTTACCATCCCGCCGCTCTTGCTCGGCCTTGGCGCCGCCAGCTTCGGATGGGGGCTTCGTCGGAACTAATGGGGTCTAAATACTTTGGCAAGCGCTTAAAGCGCAACGAGGACCCTCAGCTGCTGATCGGGCAAGCCTTGTTTGTCGACGATGTGAATTTGCCAAAGATGCTGCATGTGGCCTTCCTACGCAGCCCGTATGCCCACGCGCGCCTGAATAACATCGATGCTTCACGGGCCCGAGAGCGGGAGGGCGTGGTCGCGGTCTACACCGCCCGTGATCTCGGCGATTATTGGTGCAACGGACCTCTGTTGGTTTCGCCTCCACCGGTGGAGGGCATCGTATTCAACGAACGCACGCAACCTATCCTGGCGATGGACAAGGTCCATCACCTCGGTGAGCCGATCGCGGCGGTGGTAGCGGAGAGTCGCTATCTTGCCGAGGATGCGCTAACCGACATTTTGGTGGACTACGAGCCTCTTTCAGCAGTCGTGGATCTTGAGGCCGCACTGACGGAGGACTCCACGCTGGTTCATGAGGATGTTGGATCCAATGTCGCTGCGCACGTTGTTCAATCCTTCGGCGAATATGAGAAGGTCAAGGCAAAAGCGCATACCGTTATCAAGCGCCGATTGGACTACGATCACGGGACGGCCGCCGCATTGGAGAACCGCGGCATCGTGGCCGAGTGGGACCCTCGTAGCCAGCGGCTGACGGTTTGGGATACGACTCAGGCGCCTAACCCCATACGCAATGGCCTGGCCATGATGCTCGGCCTTTCAGAAAATCAGGTACGGGTCATTGCTCCCTTTATCGGCGGCGGGTTCGGACCCAAGATCATGATGTTCTACCCGGAGGAAATGCTCATACCCTGGGTGGCGATGCAGCTCGGCCGTCCGATCAAGTGGATCGAGGATCGGGCGGAGAATTTCGTGGCAACGACCCAGGAACGAAATCAGATCCACCAGGCCGAGATCGCGCTGTCCGAAGACGGATTGATTCTGGGCGTTCATGACGTGTTTCTTCATGATTCTGGTGCCTACGATCCTTATGGGCTCACGGTTCCACTTAACGCCCAATGCACGCTGTTGGGTCCCTATAAGATCCCCAATTACTACAGCGAATTCACTGCGGTCTTCACCAATAAAACCACCGTGACGCCGTACCGCGGCGCGGGTCGTCAGCATGGGGTGTTCGTAATTGAACGTCTCCTGGATCTTGCAGCGAAGGAACTGGGAATCGGGCTGCCGGAGATCCGCAGGCGGAATTTCATCGCGCCCGACGAATTCCCCTACGACAACCAGATCATCTACCAGGATTTCACCAACCTGGTATACGACAGCGGCGACTATGAGCCCTCGCTGGACGGTGCATTGGAGATGATCGGCTACGACGAATTCGTCAATGAGATTCAGCCGAAGGCCCGTAAGGAGGGACGAAGCGTAGGTATTGGAATCGTGGCTTATGTGGAAGGCACCGGCATCGGCCCTTATGAGGGGGCGCGGGTACAGGTGCAGCAAAGCGGAAGGGTGTCTGTGGCTACTGGGATCGGCACTCAAGGACAGGGCCATTTCACAAGCTACGCGCAGATCGTGGCCGAGCAGCTTCGACTAGACATCGACAAGATCGATCTTGTGACCGGCGACACGGACCAATTCCATTGGGGCACTGGAACTTTTGCCAGCCGTGGATCGGTCGTAGCGGGCAACGCTATCAATGAGGCTGCCAAGGACGTGCGAGTCAAGATCTTGAAGGCTGCCAGCGAAGAATTGGAGGTAGCAGAGGAAGACCTGGAGCTCGTAGATGGCGAAGTGCGCGTGGTCGGCGCGCCGAGTCGATCGATCTCGTTGGGTGATCTGGCCGCAAATGCCAATCCCTTGCGTGGTGCCGTCAAACCTGGAACAGAGCCGGGCTTAGAGGCCACCAATTACTTTGGGCCGGAACGAGGAGCGACTGCCAGTGGGGTGCATGCCATGATCGTGGAAGTAGACCCAGAGACGATGATGGTGGACATTCAGAAATTCGTGGTCGTGCACGACTGTGGACGGGTGATCAACCCCTTGATTTTGGATGGCCAGATACAAGGTGGCGTGGCTCAGGGGATTGGAAATTCCTTTTACGAGCATCTAATTTATGACGAAAATGGCCAGCTACTCAACGGATCTTTCATGGATTACCTGCTTCCGACCGCCCTGGATGTGCCTAATGTGAGCGTTGGCCACAAGGAAACGCTTTCACCATTGAATCCGTTGGGCACCAAGGGCGCAGGCGAGGCGGGTGCCATACCGGTGGGGCCATTGTTTGCGCAGGCGGTTGAAGATGCGCTGCAGCAGGAAGGGCTGGAGATCCTGGAGATCCCGTTGAGCCCAAACCGGCTGTGGGAGTTGGTTCAAAACTCAAAGGCGTGATCCTAGTTACTGGAGCGGGCGGCAAAACAGGCCGGGCGGTCATACAAGCATTGGTTGCGCGCGGTGAATCCGTGCGAGCCTTGATACACAAACCATCACAGGTTGATCAAGCCAAAGCAGACGGAGCTTTCGAGATTGAAGTCGGCGATCTCTTAGATCCGAACTCGCTCGAATCAATCTTCGCCGGCATGCGCGCTGTTTACCACATCAGTCCAAACGTTCACCCGGCTGAACCCGAAATCGGCCGCAACGCGATCGCGGCTGCCTCGGCGGCGGGGCTACCCCACTTCGTGATGCATTCAGTGCTCCATCCGCATACACAGGCTATGCAGCACCATTGGAACAAGCTCCTGGTCGAGGAGCAATTGATCAATTCCAATTTAGGCTTCACTATCCTCCAACCGGCAAGCTACATGCAGAATATCCGAGGGGTGTGGGGTTCGATATTGGAAGGCCGATACTCAGTCCCCTATCCGACCGATGCCCGATTCAGCCCCGTCGACCTCAAGGATGTGGCCGAGCTGGCAGCAGATGTCCTTAGTACACCGGGCCATGAAGGAGCGATCTACGAGCTGGCAGGCCCGGAACTTCTGACTCCCGGGCAGATGGCCAAACGTATGAGCGAGGTGCTGGGAAGGTCGGTCGAAGCAGTGGAGGTCTCGCGGACTCAGTGGCGGCAAGACAGTGAGATCGATGCCGACAGTGCCGATATGCTGCTCAGCATGTTTGATTACTATGCCGCGCACGGATTCTGGGGGAACCCGCGCGTGCTGGCAGGCCTGCTGGGTCGGGAACCAACCACATTCGCCCAGTATCTTGAAAGACTGATCCGGGAGAGCGTAATTGATGGGTGACGAGCTGGATATTCTCATCAAGGGTTGTCGTTTGCGCGGCCGCGGCGAAGAAGCGATGGACATCGGAATCCGCGAGGGAGTCATCCGGGTTATCGAAACGCAGGTGCGCCAAGCCGCTGCCGCGACCATCGAAGCACAGGGAAACCTCGCTACGGAATCGTTCGTAAATCCCCATCTTCATCTTGACAAGGTGTTCACTCTGACCCAGCTCGACGACTCGGCCATGGTTGATTACCACGGCGACTCGATGGGCAAGGCCATGACGGCCATCGAGCGAGCAGCCGACGTCAAGAAGACATACGATCGAGAAGTGATTGTGGAGCACGTGCGCAAGGTACTCGAGTGGGCGGCCGCTAACGGGAACACCCACATTCGAGCATTTGCCGATGTGGACAACCAGGCGAAGTTAGTAGGGGTCGAAGCCCTCATCCAGGCCAGGGAGGAATTCAAGGGCACCGTCGAATTGCAAGTTGTAGCATTCCCGCAGGACGGGGTCGTGCGTGAACCGGGGGCGGCAGAGTTGATTCGCGAGGCAATGAAACTGGGGGCGGATCTTGTGGGGGGAATTCCGTGGATCGAGTACACCGAATCCGACGCGCAGAGCCACATCGATCAGATGTTTGAGATCGCGCTCGAATTTGAAGCCGGGGTCTCGATGTTGGTGGATGATGCAGGGGATCCTGGCCTTCGCACGCTGGAAATGATGGCAATCAAGACCCTCGAGACGGACTGGCACGGCAAGGTCCTGGCACACCATGCTCGAGCAATGGCGCTCTATCCCACTCCTTATTTTCAGAAACTGGCCGCGCTGCTGACGCAAGCCGAAATAGCGGTCGTCTCCGATCCGCACACCGGCCCGCTACACGCGCGAGTTTCCGAACTCCGGCAGGAAGGAGTTGTCGTCTGCCTTGGGCAGGACGACATCTCGGATGCTTATTACCCGTATGGCCAAAATAACATGCTCGAAGTTGCGTTTCTGGCCTCCCATCTACTGTGGATGACAACTCGGGACGATATGGAGGTGCTGTACGACATGGTCACCACCGATGCCGCTACTGCGATGGGCATCCAGGATCATTCTCTGGAGGTCGGTTCGCCTGCCAATCTGGTTGTGCTGAAGCAGCCGGACCTGCTGGAGGCGCTCCGGTTCCACCAGCCTCCTATGGCGGTTGTCAGCGGCGGCAAGCTGCTTGAGAATCTCGCCGACGCGTAATCCTGCAATGATCCATTTGAGAGGCGATCAGGATAGCTTCGCATGATCCGCCTCAAAGGCGACAAGGTCGCTCCGAGGGCGCTTGACTGGCTTGCCTCAGCCGCCAAGCCCCGAATACACAGCCTCTACCGTCAATCCATCAATCTCATCAATGCAGAACAAAGCTTGTTGTCGGTTGTCCTGCTAGAAGTTGGCCCAGGTCCGTTCGCGATTGTTGTTGCGCAGCCTGATTCGTCCTTTGAGGGATTTGATGTACTTGACCTTGAAAGCCCCGTCACCATCAAGGGCCGTCGATTAGAGATCGGGCCTATCCAGGTGGATGCGACGAGCGCGCAAGAGTGGCAGCCACAGCCCGACTGGCAGCGATTCGGTGCAGATCTGGTTCGTGAGACACAAGCCAAACTTAAGCTACTGCTTCGTGAACATGCCCCGCCGGGCAGCTTTGCACCGCTGGCAAACGGCGCGCTTCCTGAGCCTGACCAGACTGTTCAGTCGAGGGCTTTGCAAGCGGCGGCCAGACCGGCAGAGTTGCTTCTATCTAGCCTGGCCGCGGGAGATCGTGATGGGGCAGGAGAGGCGGCGACAGGGCTGGCTGGATTGGGAGGCGGTGTAACCCCGTCTGGTGATGACTATCTTCAGGGCGCCATTCATGCGATATGGGCGAAGCTGAATACAGAGCTGGCACGTCCGATCGGGGAGGCAATCGCTAGCGAGGCCGCTCCCCGAACCAATGCCGTATCCAGAGAATGGCTTCGGGCTGCTGCCCGCGGAGAAGCTGGAATAGATTGGCATCTCCTGGCGAAGGCCATCGCGACCAACCATCAGGTAGAGCACACGATGATCCGGCTGCTCCACCGTGGACACACCTCCGGCGCGGATGCAATGGCCGGATTTCTTGCCACGCTCT
>CBDTZL010000085.1:0-9558 GCA_965364895.1 uncultured bacterium | reverse complement strand
TGACGGTAGGCGCCGGGGTAATCACGGAGATCATCGAGTAGCGGCCAATGGCGAAGAAAGGCTCAAGACCCATTATTACGCTCGAGTGCACTGAGTGCTCGGAGCGAAACTATACGACACAGAAGAACAAGACGAACGATCCAGGACGGATCGAACTGATGAAGTATTGCGCGCGGGAACGGAAGCACACGCTTCACCGCGAAACGAAGTAGAGCTGTAGGCCAGTAGCTCAATTTGGCAGAGCACCGGTCTCCAAAACCGGGGGTTGTGGGTTCGAGTCCTACCTGGCCTGCCTGAAAATAATGTCGCAGCTCTGAGGAGGAATTGTTGGCCAAGGCACAGATTGCTAGGAGAAGAAGGGGCAACCCGCTATCCCGTTACTTGCGCGAGACCCTTGCTGAGTTAAAAAAGGTTACATGGCCAGCACGACCAGATGCATTGCGACTTACCGGGCTCGTGTTGGTCGTTGTAATTATTTCCAGTTTGGTGTTGGGGTCGCTTGACTATATCTTCGCGCAAGTCGTTCGCTTCCTCATATCACTGGGCTGAACCGAGAGATTTAGTGGAAGATCAACAAGCATCGACTGTGAAAGGTGAAGAGAAATTGAGCCCAGAGCTTAATGACGAAGCACCCGAGGTGCAGGACTTAGAACTCGAGGCGCAGCCGGAGGCTGATTCAGAGTCGGATGCCGAAACAGAAGAATCGGCAGCAGAGGCCGAAGAATCGGCCGCTGAGGAAGAAGAAGTTTCCGAATCAGAAGAGCCGGTAGCTGAGGCTGAAGAATCGGCTGACGACGAGGAAGAAGTTGCCGAAGACGAAGAGCTAGCAGCCGATGCGGAAGAATCGGCCGCTGAGGATGAAGAAGTTTCCGAAGCAGAAGAATCGGCTGACGACGAAGAAGAAGTTGCTGAAGACGAAGAACCAGCAGCCGAGGCAGAAGAATCGGTTGCCGAGGAAGAAGAAGTTTCCGAGACAGAAGAACCGGCGGAAGAACTAGAAGAATCCGCTGACGACGAAGAAGTTGCAGAAGCAGAAGAACCTGAGCCTCTCGCAGATCTATCGTCCGCGGCTAATGGAAGTGACGGCCAGGACGCTGCCCAGGTAGACGAGCTCGCGGCCGAAGTTGAGTCGGAAGCACCAGAGCAAATAGTTGCAGAGCCGGATGATGGGCGCGAGTGGTACGTGGTGCATTGCTACTCCGGATATGAGAATAAGGTTCGTCACAACCTCGAGCAGCGAATTGAGACCATGGATATGAGGAGCAAGATCTTCGACGTCGTGGTCCCAACCGAAGAGGAAATGGAAGTAAAGGAAGGCAAGCGGCGCACGGTAGAGCGACGCGTTTTCCCTGGCTACATCCTGGTTCAGATGATCATGGATGAAGACTCGTGGTATGTAGTTCGGAACACTCCAGGCGTCACCGGTTTTGTAGGGATGGGCAACGACCCCACGCCATTGCGGCCCGAAGAAGTCAGCCAAATTGTGAAACGCATGGAGGCCGATGCACCAAGAATCAAAGTCGCCTACGACGTGGGCCAAAAGGTGCGCATCATTGATGGACCATTCAACGATTTCATCGGCACCGTGGATGATATCGACATGGATAGAGCCAAGGTGCGAGTGATGGTTTCGTTTTTTGGAAGGGAAACGCCTGTTGAGCTAGATTTCCTCCAGGTCGAGAAGGCCTAGGGGCGAATTGGAAAGCAGAATTCATAGTTAGGCGAGTGAAAAAGTGGCAAAAAAGATCAAGACTGTAGCGAAATTACAAATAGAGGCTGGAAGGGCCAATCCCGCGCCCCCGATCGGGCCAGCGCTGGCGCCGCATGGCATCAACTTGATGGCATTCTGTAAGGAATACAATGCGCGCACCTCCAGCCAAACTGGAGAGATCATCCCGGCCGAGATTACAATATACACGGACGGAAGTTTTTCCTTCATTTTGAAGACCCCCCCAGCGGCGGTACTTCTCCGCAAAGCAGCGGGTGTTGAAAAGGGGTCGCCTGAACCCAATCGAGAGAAGGTCGGGACGGTTACCCGTAACCAGGTTAGGGAGATCGCGGAAACCAAGATGAAGGACCTGAACGCAATAGACCTCGAGGGCGCCATGCGGCAAATCGAGGGTACTGCCCGCAACATGGGCATTGAGGTTGAGGGATAGTCAATTGGGACGCGGGAAAAACTACATAGCAGCAGCGGAAAAGATCGATCGGGAGCAGTCCTATGAGCCCCGCCAGGCGCTCGACCTCGCGAGGGAAACCTCCTTCACGAAATTCGACGGAACGATTGAGGTCCATATGCGGCTGGGTGTGGATCCGAGCCATGCAGAGCAGCAGATTCGCGAAACCGTCATGCTGCCTCACGGCCTGGGCAGGTCGGTGACCGTTGTGGTGTTCGCGGAAGGGGACGATGCCCGGTTGGCATCCGAAGCCGGAGCGGATTTCATCTTCGACAACGAGTTGATGGAAAAAATCCAGAATGGCTGGACCGCTTTTGATGCCACGGTAGCTACCCCATCCATGATGGGGAAGGTTGGCAAGTTGGGCAAGATCCTTGGCCCACGTGGTTTGATGCCCAATCCGAAAGCGGGAACAGTTGTTCCCGGGGAAGATCTGCCGCGCGTAATCGATGAGCTAAAAGCGGGCCGAGTAGAGTTCCGACTGGATCGCACTGCGAATCTTCATGTACCGATCGGAAAAGCCTCCTTCGGCACCGATAAGCTGTATGACAACATGGCGGCTTTGATGGACGTGATCATCCGGGCGAAACCCGCGGTTGCCAAAGGTATATTCTTCCGAAAGATCGTGGTCGCAAGCACCATGGGGCCTGGAGTGAAGGTAGACCCGATCGCAGCACAGGCCATGTAACAGAATAATCTCTACGCTCACCAAAGACAGCAGGTGCCTGAATTGGGCTTAATTTCCTGCCGAGGTGAAGGTTTCAGCGGTGCCTACCAGCAAGCTTAGCCTTTGCCTCAGACGCAAAGGCTAATTTCGTTAAAGGAGGTGTTTGACTTGGCAATATCAAAGGCGCGCAAAGAAGCTCTGGTAAAGCAATACATTGAACTTGCAAAAAACTCGAGCGGGATCATTCTGGCTTCCTTTTCTGGAGTGACCGTGAAAGACCTGCAAGAGCTGCGCGGTCAGATCCGAGAAGTGGGCGGCGAATTCCACATTGTAAAAAACAGCTTGATGGATCTTGCATTCAAGGAGCTCGACCTACCGCTGCCTGAAGGTGCGACTGATGGAACAACCGCAATCGGATTTGCCATGGAGGAAGTACCAGGGGTAGCGAAAGCGATCGTCGATCTCAGCAGAGAAGCAAAGACCCTCCAGATCAAGGGAGGTTTGATTGAAGGGGAGCTTATCGATCAAGCCAGAATACTAACGCTCGCCGATCTGCCACCGATGCCGATTGTTCGAGGACAGTTGCTGGGGCTTCTCACCACTCCGGCTGGCCAAGTGGCGGGTGCACTTGCGGCAACCCTACGACAGCTTGCAGGAGTTATGCACGCGTATTCGAAGAGCGAGAGCGCTGAAACCGCCTAGCTCAGACCATTGCTTAGAAAGGCAAACGAGGAGATAGAAGATGGCAGACTTAAAAAAGATAGCAGATCAGCTCAGCAAACTTACGGTTCTCGAGGCCGCCGAGTTGACCAAGATGCTCGAGGAGGAGTGGGGGGTTTCTGCAGCTGCGCCGGTCGCAGTAGCAGCCGCGCCCGCAGGAGATGGCGCGGGTGGGGCAGTCGAGGAACAGACTGAATTTGATGTAATAATCAAAGACGTCGGCCCGAAGAAGATCGACGTCATCAAAGCCATTCGTCAGATTACAGCTCTAGGGCTCAAGGATGCCAAGGACGTGGCAGAGACTCCCGGAGCAAAGGTGCTGGAAGGCACAGGCAAAGAAGCCGCACAGGACGGAAAAGCCAAGCTTGAAGCTGCAGGCGCAACCGTCGAATTGGTTTAATCGAGAGAGTTGAAGCGGCCGCCCTATCAGGGCGGCCGTTGCGCGCCACACAACGGGAGAAACTCATTATTCTTCAGAAGTGCGGATTGCCACTGATCATTCGCCGCTAGCCCTACAGACTGCGGTAGGATATCCCCGATGCGAGAACACATCCTTGTAATAGAAGACGACGCCCGAATCCTGCAACTGTTGCGGCGCGGGTTGACCTACGAAGGATATACCGTCGAAACTGCTGCAGACGGGCCGGAAGGCCTGGTGCTGGCTAGAGAGCGGCCGCCAGACCTGGTTGTCCTGGATTGGCTGTTGCCGGGCCTGGATGGCTTGGAAGTTTGTCGAAGGCTGCGGGCTGCGGGAGCGGTGCCGATCCTCATGCTGACCGCAAAAGATGCGGTCGCGGATCGAGTCGAAGGTCTGGATGCGGGGGCCGATGACTACCTCGTCAAGCCCTTCGAATTCGACGAGCTTCTCGCACGCATCCGCGCCCTCCTGCGCAGAGCAAAACCTGAGGACGCCCCAGAAGTGCTGTCCTTCGCCGACCTGCGTTTAGACACCGGAACCCATCAGTCCTATCGAGGTGACCGGGAAATTGAACTTACTGCCAAGGAATATGAGCTGCTTGAGCTCTTCCTGCGACATCCTCGACAGGTACTAACCCGGGATGTGATCTACGATCGAGTATGGGGATACGACTTCGGGGGCGAGAGCAATATCATCGAAGTCTACGTCCGTTATCTAAGGCAAAAGACCGAGACCGCCGATGAGCCGCGGCTGATACACACCGTACGCGGAGTGGGATATGTGCTTCGGGAGGAATCTTGACCCTGCGTGCCCGGCTGACCCTGTGGTATACGGGTCTGTTGGCAGGGGTTTTGATTTTGTTTGGCACAGCGGTCTACCTGCTGCTTTCATTTCTCCTCACCCAACAAATTAACGATACGCTCCTCCGAACGGCTGAAGACATCCGCTCCACTGCGATCCGATCGGTGGATGGCGAGGTGATTGCCTTCCCTCCTCAGGCGCTGGCCCTCACCGCGGGCGTCGGTGTGCAGCTGACTCGAAACGACGGCGAAGTGGCTTTCCAGGACCTTGGAATGGAAGAGCTGAGCCTGGAGCCGCTCGACATGGAGCTGCGGACTGCGCTCTACCGCACCGTTACGATCGGCAATGGCAATTACCGTGTGTTGACGTATCCCCTGCTGTTGCAGCCGGAGGACGAGGTGATCGGCTTTCTCCAGCTGGCCAGTTCTCTGGAGGCATCACAACAAGCGTTGCAGAGTCTTCTGGTGCTTATGGTCGTCGGGGGTGTCATTGCAGTTGTCGTTGCGGGTATTGTGGGATGGTCGACAGCCGGTACGGCCCTTCGCCCTCTGGATAAAGTAACTGAGACAGCGCTTCACATCACACGTGCTGATGACCTATCGCGTCGAATCCCTCAATCCGGACCTCCCAACGATGAAGTAGGCCGACTCACCTTAGCCTTCAACGAGACGCTGGAGCGACTCGAAAGCCTGTTCGAAACACAGCGAAGGTTTTTGGCCGATGTATCGCACGAGCTTCGAACGCCGCTCACAACGATCCGCGGCAATGTGGATCTGATTTCGCGCATGGAGCAGCTGGACAGCGATTCCCTGGACGCCATCCGGGCCGAAGTGGATCGCATGACGCGCATGGTGAACGATCTTCTGCTGCTTGCGAAAGCTGAGACCGGCAGGTTGCCTCTGGCACTTGAGGAAATAGAGCTCGATACATTGATGTTGGAAGTCTACAAACAGGGGAATTTGCTTGCAGGTGAGGGAGTGAAAGTCGAAATTGGCAGAGAAGATCAGGTACGGGTGATCGGAGATCGCGACCGCTTGCGACAGGTCATCCTGAATCTGGTTGCCAACGCGCTTGCCCACACCCCAACGGGAGGCACGGTGACGCTAGCGCTTGCCTGTGTTGAAGACTGGGCTCGGTTTACGGTCACTGATACGGGATCTGGGATCCCAAATGATGAGCTCCCTCACATTTTCGAGCGCTTCTACCGCGTCGACCGATCCAGGCAGCGCAGCGATACTGGAGGAGCGGGCCTCGGACTGTCAATTGCCTACTGGATCACGCGCAGCCACAATGGTCGGATAGAAGTGGCCTCCGAGGAGGGCAAGGGGACCACGTTCTCAGTATGGCTGCCTCGGATTGAGGGGGAATGCGTGTCCGCCATTGAGCCTTCCCTGCAGATTGAAGGCGCGGGGACCCCGGTTTAGCCAGTACCCTGCGCCTGGGCCGCCTGTCGACACAGGCTTGCGCCTCCTGCCTCGAGCCATGAATTGACACCAGGGCTGGGTACGTTTCCGAGCCGCACATCGCTCAAGATTGCCACCCCCCATCGTACGTAGCGAAGGGTTTCTGCCGGCCACATGCTGGGGACTCTCGAAATCTGGCCATGCCCTCCGTTGTAGCCAGCGAGTGCCAGTGCCGGATCGCCATTTGCCAGCTCGAGACTGCGCGCCAGGTAACTGAGACCGCGGAACGCATTGGTTTCAGGCTCCAACGGGTCTTCCCCGGCGCCAAAATGGAACGGCATTACCTGAAAGAGGCCAGCCGCACCCGCGTTCGAGTGGATCGAGGGATGCCCACACGATTCAATCTGCATAACAGTCGCTACGAGTGCGGGCGGAAGCTCATACTGCACCGACCATCGCAAGATATCAGGCGCCCAATGCCTTACTTCGGGTGTAAACGCCTCAGGAATTGAGAGGGAATATTGCTGTTGGGAAGGGGGATCCTGATTTAGGATAGGTTGTGAAGCCTCGGCCTGCTGGCGACTGCTCAATAAAACCAAGACGGTTGCCAACGGAAAGCTGGCTGCCAATAAAACCGGCAGCCAGCGGATCAAGCTAGCGCTACTTGAGAACACCTTCCAGGCCAGGACAGAGCGAGCTAATGAGAACATCTGGCTTTAGCTAGCGCTGGCTGATCGGTTGCGCGACAAGCGTGCGCTTCGAGCGTTTGCCGTTCGGCGTTCGCCTCAGTTGGACTGGGGTCTGCGATTGAGAACGTTTTCGGTGGCCGGCGAGCGTAAAAGTCCCGATCAAGAGCACTCGGAGCAGCCAGACGAGCGCAGCCACGAATATGGGCGCACCGGTCAGCAGCGACTCGCGTGCAATCACCTCATTGCCCAACGCGGGATGATTCAGGAGCGCGAGCGAGACGGACCACCAGGTCAGAATGGCATTCATAGTCGCCGCCAGCAGCCATGCGCCGACCAGATACCAGATTTCTACCTGAACTTTCTTCTTGGGTGTGAATAGCCAGGAAAGGCCGGCGAAATCCATGGCACTGAAAGCCAGGGCAAGAATGGTCGCCCATCGAATGACCCCCAGGCTAAGATCGCCGAGCAGATCTCCCAGAGCAAACTCCGTTGTGCCGAAGTTGAACAGCTCGAAGGCGATCAAGGCGCCCACCATAATGGCCGCGAACACCAAATCGCGTTCGCCTCCCAGCGTAGAGAGCCGTGACCGGATCTCCGCCAATCGATCTGTTTCGGGTCGTGCTACCTGTGCGTAAACTGACATTTCCCCACCTCCACTAGAACAACTGTTCGATTTGGCGAGTATAGAACAAGCGTTCTGGAGAGTCAAGCGCATAGCCAAGTAAGTCGAATTACAGCCTCGCACGCCTGTTAATATGAAACTTTATCAACCATGATTTCTAGGAATGGAATGTTCGGCATCATCGTTTTACCCTTGCTGCTGGCGGCCTGCTCTCCAAATACTGAACCAAGAGCCGCAGGTGAAGAGGGGCAGGAACCGGAATACGACATCATCACCCTCCTGCCAAAGGATGCGATCCCTTCGATCGATAATCCCCGCTTCTACAGCATTCAGGAGGCGGATGCCGAGTACGAGCCGGACGAGGTGGTGATGGGCGTGGAATTCAACGGCGACGCTCGAGCTTATCCGATTGGTCTGCTTTCCAGCCATGAAATTGTGAACGATATGGTGGGCGGGCGACCGATCGCGGTCACATGGTGACCACTTTGCTATACGGGAATCGTGTATTCCCGAGAAGTCGGCGACGAAGTCCTGGACTTCGGGGTCAGCGGAAAACTGATCATGAATGTCCTGGTGATGTACGATCGCCAGACCAACAGCCTCTGGTCCCAGATTCTGGGGAAGGCGATTCGAGGACCGTTTGAAGGCACGGAGCTTGAGTACCTGCCCGCATGGCAGACAACGTGGAGCGACTGGAAATCCAGCCATCCTAATACCCAGGCGTTGGTGAAGGGTTACTCAGGCGACTACGATCCATACACCAGCTATTATTTCTCCGGGTCGGCCGGCGTTATCGGCGAGACACGCAAGGACGACCGCTTGCAGACCAAGCAATTCGTGATCGGGGTTGATACCGGCCAAGCAACCATGGCCTTTCCCTTCAGCACGCTTTCGCAGCAGCCAGTCGTAAACACACAGATCGGTGAGCTGCCTGTCCTGGTCCTATTTGATGCAGACAATGCGAATGGCATCGTATTTAGTCGGCAAGCTTCAGACCGCGTACTCACGTTTGAAACCTCTGGAGACGGTCGGCTGCGAGATCTTGAGACGGGAAGCTTGTGGGACTTGTCGGCGGGGGAGGCTATTGAGGGCCCGCTTGCCGGAGAGGTGCTGAATCGCGTCAAGAGCTCGACGAGCTTCTGGTTTGGATGGAAGGATTTCCATCCTGATACTTTGGTCTATGGAGCTGATTGAAGTTTGAAGCTGCAGGCAGATCGCTGAGGATCAAGATTCCGAAGGCAATTCGACCTGCGATGAATCGAGACTTCGTCCCCTGGTATAAAGCCAAATGAACAAGGAGCCCAAGGCCATGAGCGGAAGCACGATCAGCCCGGCCTCCGGACCAAAGCCTCCTCCAGTAAGCAATTCAGGTCCTTCAACAGAATGCACCACGATAGACGGTGTCAGAGTGCCGCTAACGGCAAAGCCGAAGATCGGGCCCTGAAAGAAATTCCAACCAATGTGGAGCCCAATCGGAAGCCATAGCGCCCTGGTCCGGATCCATCCATACGCCAGGAAAAAGCCTGCGGCAAAGATCCCGATACTTGACGCGAACGAGGATGAGAAATTTCCCAGATGCGCCAGCGCAAAAACCGCCGAACTCAGAAACAAGGCAATACCCAGCCCCGTTCCATCCCTGAGGTTTTGCAAGTAATAGCCTCGAAATAGCAGTTCCTCATAAAAACCCACCGCAAAGAAACCAACCAGCCCGAGCAAGACCCCGAGCAACGTCAGTGCAAAGCCTCCCGCTGCCCAGCCCCAACCTTCGATCGTAAGCCAGCCCAGTCCCCATTGGGTGATGAAGATCAGCGCAAATAAGGGGGCAGGAATTAAGAAGCCGACCAGCATGTCGCGGCCTGCGGGCGCCTTCAACTCCAGTCCCAGGGAAGTAAAAGACCGTTGATCCAATCCGCGACGTGCGATCCAGACCGATAGAGTCACAGCAGGCAGGGCAACAATGACAGTGAGTGCGAGCAGCAGCTCTTCGGGCAAGCCACCCCCATCCACGAGACCGGAATTTACGAATGCAATTCCCGCGACGATGACCGAGAGCCCGATCGA
>CBDTZL010000084.1:0-9736 GCA_965364895.1 uncultured bacterium | reverse complement strand
AGAGCACATGCGGAGGTTCGTTGAAAACGATGACAATCTGGCTCGTCTTATCCGCAAGGGCTTTTCCGGAGCGGAGATAAAACGGCACCCCTTGCCAACGCCAATTGTCCACATACAGCTTCATCGCCGCATAGGTCGGAGTTTGTGAATTTTCGGCAACCCCCTTTGCCTGCCCATAGCCCTCATACTGCGCCCGAACTGTGTCTTCCACCTCAATCGGCCGGATGGCCATCAATACTTTCACTTTCTCATTGCGGACGGCGTCTGCATCGAATGTGGCCGGCGGTTCCATTGCCACGAGCGTGAATAGCTGCAGAAAGTGATTTTGGAACATGTCTCGCACAACACCGGATGTGTCGTAATAGCCTGCCCTGTGCTCCACATCAACTGTCTCCGCAACAGTGATCTGAACATGGTCAATGTAGTTCCTATTCCAAATCGGCTCGAAAATAGTGTTTAGGAAGCGAAAATAGAGGATGTTCTGGGCCGTGTCCTTTCCCAGGTAGTGATCGATACGATAAACCTGATGCTCGTCAAAGGCGGCATGCACAATTTCATTCAACTCGACCGCCGATTCTAGATTGCGCCCGAAGGGTTTTTCAATGACCACTCGCGACCAGTGGTCGCCCTCGGCTGCCATCTCGTGGGTGCCGAGCTCGCGTGCGATTATTGGAAAGAAACGCGGAGCTGTAGCCAGATAGTACAGGCGGTTGGCAGGCCCGCCCTCCCTCTCTGTAAGAAACTGCTCGAGCTTCCCATAGTCAGCTTCCTGGCCGACATCTCCTGACACGTACCAGAGTTTCTGGGAAAACTCTTCCCATTCGCCTTCACGTGGGACGATCCCAGTAAGATCTGCCATTCCGTCGAACATCTGTTGCCGAAATTCATCGTGGGTGAACTCGCTGCGTGAGGTCCCGACGATGTTGATGGCTTTGGGTATTTGGCCTTTGACATACTGATGGAAGAGCGCCGGCACGAGCTTACGCTTGGTTAAGTCACCCGATGCGCCGAATATGACGATAGATGTGGGCAGTCCGTTATCCATTAAACCTTTACTTTTCGGCTCGCTTCACGGCATGGCCCCCAAATTGATTGCGCATGGCTGCGAGCAGCTTTGCGGCATAGCTCTCGTCTTGCCGACTCACAAGGCGCATCAGGAGCGACATTGTGATCACCGGCGCCGGTACGTCCAGGTCGATTGCGTCCGCAACTGTCCAGCGCCCCTCCCCACTGTCAGCAACCCAGCCTTCCAGGTCGCTCAGGGTGGCGTCTTCTTCAAGCGCAGCCGCAGTGAGGTCCAGCAGCCAGGAGCGTACCACGCTGCCGAATCGCCATATCTCCGCCACCTGGTGCAGATCCAGATCAAACTGCTCTTTTTTGCTCAGGATTTCGAACCCTTCAGCATAGGCTTGCATCAGCCCATACTCAATGCCGTTGTGAACCATCTTCACAAAGTGGCCGGAACCGCTTGGGCCGACGCGACCCCAACCTACGTCAGCTCCGGGCGCCAGGGTTTCCAATATCGGCGTAAGATGCTCGACCACATCCTTTTCGCCTCCAACCATCATGCTGTAGCCTTCGGTCAATCCCCAGACCCCACCGCTCGTTCCTACATCCACCAGATGTAAGCCTCGTCCTTGTAGCGCCTCAGCGCGCCGCATGGTGTCCTTGTAATTGCTGTTGCCACCATCGATGATGGCATCTCCTTGCTCAAACGAGGCCGCGAGATCTGTGATGACCTTTTCTGTCGGCTCGCCTGATGGAACCATTACCCAGGCCGATCGCGGAGCGGTCAGCGCAGCAGCCATTTGATCAAGCGATTCGATTCCTTGAGCGCCCTGGCCAACTGCGGCCTCCACATTCTCAGCATTGTGATCGTACGCCACCACACTGTGACCACCTTTCAGCAGCCGAGTGGTCATATTGGCGCCCATCTTCCCCAGTCCGACGATCCCGATTTCCATAAATCTCTCCTTAGGCTCTCTTCACATGCCGCACACCGTCTGTGCCGCCAATAATAAGATCGGTTGCTAATCCGAGGAACAATCCGTGAGCCGCGACCCCCGCCCTGCGGTCGAGCTGATCAGACAACGCGCGCGGATCTCTGATCGATGAGAATTCAGCGTCGATGATCCAGTTTCCCTGATCCGTCGCATAGGGATCCCCGTCTTCGGTCCTCCTTAATTCAACCGACGCTCCAAGTGTTTCGAGATAGGCGGCTTCAGGAGCCCACCCAAACTGGTTAACTTCGACTGGCAGCGCAAACTTGGTGCCCAGGTGGTCAGAGAGCTTCGATTCGTCGACTACGATGATCTCTCTCTGACTGGCCTGCGCCACAATTTTCTCCCGTAGCAGCGCGCCTCCACCGCCCTTGATGAGATCGAGCTGCGGGTCAACCTCGTCTGCACCGTCAATCGTTAGATCCACTTTTGGGTTGTCATCCAGGGTTGTCAGAGGGATCCCTAATTTGAGAGCCTCATGCTCCACACTCAACGCGGTTGGCACTCCCAGGATCCCATCAAGCTCTCCCGCGCTGAATTTGCGGGCAATTTCGCGTACGGCGTATATAGCAGTGCTCCCAAATCCTAGCCCTACAATCATTCCTGACTCAACGAACTCCACCGCTTTTTGCGCGGCGGCCTCTTTATAAGCTTCAGTCATCGAGTTGACGTTCTTCCAACATTTGTCCAACCGCTACCAAAACCTGCCCTGGGTCGTCCACGATCCACTCCGCTGGCAGCAAGGCCTGCTTATGGACGCTAGCAAAGGTAAAGGGAGTGGTCACGGCAATACACCACATTCCTGCCGAGACGGCTGCCTCAACACCAGATGGCGAGTCCTCCAGAACCAGGCATTCATTCGCGGGAACTCCCAGCTCATGGCCAACCAGTTTATAGATTTCAGGGTCAGGTTTTCCCATCTCCACGTCATCCCTGCTGGCGACGAAGTCAAACGCTTGCCGCAGCTCCAGGATCTGGAGCACGCGGGTCGCTTGCTTGCAGCGCGACATGGTCGCCAACCCGATGCTGCACTGGTTGGTACGTGCCATGTCCAGGACGGCCATGTTATGCGGCCATTGGTTGGCCACAATTACTTCTGGATCGGCTAACATCCCTTCGTAGTGGACGAGCCTGGCTTGAATAAACGCTTGCCAGGGAGTATCGACACCGTATTCCGACATCTTTTCGGCCGCCTTGTCCTGCAGCTGAAATCGTTCCACCAGCTGTTGCGCGACCTCCCTGCGAGGCAGCCCTACCACCTCTTTAAACGCCTCGAGTACTTCGTCCTCGCTTATTGTCCGCGGACAGAGCTCGACCGCTGCGCGCGCATACGAGATGGCTTTTAGCTTCTCGGTCTGTACCAGCGTCCCATCCAGATCGAAGATCATTGCCCGGATCAAGGTAACTGTCCTCCGTGGCCTAGTCGACTGCTCTGAGGATGCGAGCCAGTCCCTTACGGACATCCCCCTTGATGTGGATCCGGAACACCCGCCTGCCCCCCTCTTCAAGCGCCTTTTTATCGCCCATGGCCTGAGCCGACTTCAGGGTGCCGAAACTCATAGACGATTTTTCTGAGCCCGCTTCGTCAGGGATGTCCACATCGCGCTTGTCGTCTGCCGTGATCTGAATAAATGAGCCGGTTCCGGCATCTCCTTTATGCAGCTGACCGGTCGAGTGCAGATAACGCGGCCCAAATCCCGAGGTTATTGCGAGCTGAGTGCGTGCGCGGAGGGCGGTTCTGATCGCATGCAGCTGCTCGGATGCCTTCTGCGTCGGCTGGAGATAAGCTTGAAGCACAATGTAGGATTTGGGCTGGGCTTCATCCAGGAACACTGCGAGAGCCTCGTTCAAATTCTCGCCGCTCACATCACCGTAGAGTTCTAGCCGTTTATCCACCAACTGCGGATGCTGCTCGGGAAGTCTTCCCTCCGCGGTGTAGGCCTGCACTAATTCGCGCGCCAGCACCTTGGCGGCCTCGACGTTGGGCTGATCGAAGGGGTTGATGCCGAGACGGTAGCCTGCTACCGCAGTTGCCATCTCCCATAGGAAGTATTGACCGCCGAGATCGTACGTGTCATGGATGCGTATTCGGATAACCGGATGTCCCGCGGCCTCCAACTCATCTACCGCAGCATCACTCGAATCGTCTCCGTCGAGACGCAAATATGCGAAGAGTCGGTCCTCTCCATATAGCGCCGGCTCCCCAATTTCCTCACCGACCACCGGAACGATGCCACGCCCTTGCTTGCCAGTACTCTCGGCGACAAGTTGCTCCAGCCAGTCACCAAAGCTTTCCAGCGGTGGGTTTGCAACGAGCGTGAGCTTGTCTCTGCCTTGCAAGGCCAGCTCAGCCATCACCGCGCCCAGCTTCGCTGCCGGGTTGTCCACCGCACCCACACAAGACTCACTGGCGCATGCCACAGATAACGATCGATCCAACAACTGCTCTACATCGACTCCGATCAGCGCGGCAGGTACAAGTCCGAAGAATGACAATGCAGAGTACCGTCCCCCAATGTTCGAATCGTTGAGGAACGTTGCTCGAAAATCGAGCTGGCCAGCAAGATCTGCCAATCGGCTGCCAGGGTCGGTAATTGCAACGAAGTGTGGACCCGTCCTACCGGCGCCTTCCACAGCTTCAACCTGATTGTAGAAGTGTTTGAAGAGCGACAATGTTTCGACGGTGCCACCCGATTTCGTGGCCACGATGTAGAGCGTCCGCGCAGGATCAAAACGCTCGGAAGCGGAAAGCACTGCGCCCGGATCGGTGCTGTCGAGCACGCCAAACTCAAAATATCCCTGCTTGACGCCGAAAGTTTCTAAAAACACTTCAGGCGCCAAACTCGAGCCCCCCATCCCAAGAAGCAGCGCCTGGTCATAGCCATCTGCTTTCGCCCAATCAAACAATGCCTTCAGGTCGTGCAAATTATCGAGCATCACTTCGGCAACATTTAGCCAGCCGAGTCTATTGGTGATTTCATCCGGGCTGGGATTCCAAACAGTGTGATCGTGTTTCCAGATGCGCGAGAGCACCTTGTCTTTGCCCATCTGTTCGAGCGCCGTATCTACTGCAGATTCATAGCCATCTAAATTCACGGTTATATGTTCCCACCCGGCCAGCAGTCGCTCTCGTTTTAGTGCGATGGCATTCATCATCGCCTCAAACGAGCGGGCAAACGCCGCAACTCCTTTTTCCTGCAGATCGTCCGTGATGCTGGCCAGATCGAGCCCGATACCAGCCAGGCGCTCCAGGTGAGCCTCGGCTGCCTCAACCTCCTTCTCCAATGAGGGCGAGACCGTTCCGTGATCAATAAATGATTGGAGCGTTGCCGGAGGAATGGTGTTGACGGTTTGCGGGCCGATGAGTGAGTCAACGTAAAGCGTATCTGGAAGGGTCGGGTTCTTGGTGCTGGTGCTTGCCCAAAGCGGGCGCTGAACCCTCGCTCCGCTTGCCGCGAGCCGCTCCCATCGCTCGCCACCGTAGATTTCTTTGAAGCGAGCGTAGGCTACTTTCGCGTTTGCGATACCGGTGCTTCCCTTTAGGTCAGATGCCGCGGTGGCACCGGCGCCAATCCCTCCTAGCGTGCGATCTACAGCGGTATCCACGCGACTGATAAAAAACGATGCAACCGAAGCGATCTTCAGGTCGGAATTTCCCGCCTCGAGTCGATCTTCAAGGCCGGCAAGGTAGGCTTCCGCAACCGCCGCATGGTGCCCGATCGAGAATATCAGAGTCACATTGACGTTTATGCCTTCGGCGATAAGGGCGCGAACGGCGGCCACGCCTTCCTTAGTGGCGGGCACCTTGATCATTACGTTGGGTCGTCCCAGGTCCTTGAAGAGCTGCTTGGCCTCCAGTATCGTGCCCTGACTGTCGTAGGCCAGCATCGGGTTCACTTCAATGCTTACGAACCCGTCCAGCCCCTCAGTCCGGTCGTAAATCGGGCGCAGCAGATCGGCGGTTCGGCCGATATCCTCCAGGACCAACTTTTCATAAATCTGGGCGACTTCGAGCTTCTGCTCGACTAGTTCGTGCAGCGCATCGTCATAGTCCACGCTGCCCGCAATAGCTTTTTCGAAGATGGTTGGGTTAGACGTAACGCCAGTGACCCCTTGGTCGATCAGTTCCGCCATCTCGCCCGAATCTAAGAGCGCGCGCCTGATGTTGTCGTACCAAACGGACTGGCTATGTTCGGCCAATTCATGGAGTTTCGTCATTTGGAATTCAATCCGATAGTAATGATACCAACCGGCCTGGAGACAGCCGCGACCGCGAAATTGAATCTGCGGGTGCAGGCGAGCTCCCGATCCTGGCTCGTAGAGTTGGGTTCAAGCGTCTGCTAAGCGACAATCTTCTGCCGAATCTTGGTCTCACTGGTCAAGGTTCGGTGCACAGGGCAACGATCTGCTATCCAGGCCAGCCGTTCGCGCTGTTCATCCGTCAGATCGCCCTCGAAGGAGATCTCCTCTTCGATAATGTCGACCTTAGCATCGTCATCGCTCTCGCAATCTTCGCAGTCTCTTGCATAAACCTTATGGATGCTCAGATTCACATTTACCGCTTCCAGCGGTATGTCTTTGCGTTCCGCATACAGTCGGACAGTCATCGCCTTGCAGGCTGCCAATGAGGCCAAAAGCAATGCATAAGGATTGGGCCCAGCGGTCGGCTGGTCGTCCTTCGGGCTCTCGTCCGCGAGCAGATGATGGCCTGCGGCATCGATTTCCACTTGATAGCCAGTTTCATTTCGTGCTGTTACGTCCACGACGAACTCCTTTGCGATGGTTTCGCGCTCGAATGATCTCGCTCCCCCTTCAACCTCACTCCACCTTCGTTATTCGCGCCCAGTAGGCGCCTCCAAAGAAGGGTTCAATGGCTATTCCGAGCGGCGCGTAGACTTCGGGTGGAATCCCGATGTCTGCGACGTAAATCTCGCCTGGCACCTCGGCCAGGCCTGTTTTAGGCAGAGCTAGAGTTAGAGTGCGGTGTGGATGGATCGCGACCCCTGGAGTGTCCCCGCTCGTCGAATCGAACCCAGAGGGGATATCCAGGGCTAGCGTGCGGGTCGAGAAATCATTGGTTGTCTCTATCAAATCCTTGGTGATTCCGCGCGGCGCTCCTTTGAGGCTGTAGCCGATGAGCGCATCGATCACCAGCGCTGCCTGTTGAATGTACTCCTCGGCCTTCTCGGCCGGAGTCGCCTGAAGGCCGGCATTCTCCACGATGCGGTATTGAGCGCCTGCAGGCCCGCCTAACTCGGAGGGATCCCTGGTCAGTATTAGTCGTACAGAGTAGCCGCGGTTTCGCAGGTGACGTGCGCCGC
Organism: uncultured bacterium; assembly: GCA_965364895.1. Lineage (GTDB taxonomy): Bacteria > Chloroflexota > Anaerolineae > Anaerolineales > E44-bin32 > JADFRG01. Next base: position 2,415 of record CBDTZL010000084.1, on the reverse strand, counting down.
TGATCCCACCACCGCCGTTGCCTCCTGATCCTGCCAGGATGACAATCTCGGCCTCCGGGTCGTTTACATTCTCAATCGCGTGCAAGGCCAGGTTGCGGCCCGCGTTTTCCATCATCTGCAGCACACCGAGACCGAAGTCTTCCATCGCGATGCGATCCACCTCCCGCATCTGATCTTCGGTCAGCGCTGGCAGCTGATGGCCAGCCTCGGTCACAAACATGATCAAGCACCCGCTCCACGCTTAACCAGCTGTTGTGAACTCAACATATGGCCGATTTAGCCGGTTCCATAAGCCGGAATGCAACTTCCATGAATTGCACTCGCCTGGTCTGAGGCCAGGAACAAGATGACATCCGCCACCGCATTGGGTGATACCCAGCGCGAAAAATCCGCCTCTGGAGTTTGTTTCCGGTTCTCGGGCGTATCTACATGGCCGGGAAGCACACAGTTGACATTGATACCCTGGTCTCTTAGCTCCTCCGACAGGCTCTCCGTAAGTCGGATCACGGCGCTCTTGGCCCCAGAGTAGCCTGCTGAATTTGCGGCGCCTTTAACGCCAGGTCTGGCACTGATATTTACGATTTTTCCGCCTCCCTGCTTAAGCATATGTGGCACCACGGCTCGACATGAGAGGAACACCGAGCGCGTGTTCAGATCGAACATGAAATCCCAATCTTCCAGGCTAGTCTCATGAACTGGACTGCCACCGCGAAATCCGCCGATGGTGTTGATGAGAATGTCCACCCGACCATGCGTGTCGATTACCTGCTGAATACTGTCTTCCACCGAACCTGGGTCGGTCATATCGACGTTTCCGATGAGCAGGTGTGATGGATCATCCGCCAGTTGGCCGCACACTTCCTGGAGCCGGCCCGGCCTTCGATCTAGAAGACCCGATTTAGCCCCTGAAGTAGCAAAGGCATGTGAAACTATCCCGCCCAGGTTTCCAGCCGCGCCAGAAACCACGACTACGCGGTCCTTGAATTCAGGCATAAATTGTCCCTTCTTGACCCAGCGGTATTGAGACCGCTCCTAGAACTTTGAGCCAATGGGGTGTGCTTTTCTTACGGGACGGGAGACGCTTCGATTATAGTCCAGCGCCGTGAACTCAAGTGCTGTCGGGCCTGCGGCTATCTAGTTGGGAGCTATCTGGGCTTCAATTATGGGGCGTACGTACGAGATTTCAGGTGGGTTGCCTGGAGAATCACGAGCTTCGACCTTTGGGTTCTTGGGTCTTCGCACGCGCAAGCAAATGCATCCCAACCAGGGCTACCGCCAGGACCAGTAAGCTCCCCAGCTGGGCGTTTCGGATGGACCCATAGGCTATAACTGAGTCGCCTCGAAAGGCTTCGATAACAAGCCGGCTCAAGGCAGTCAGCGCTATAAATATAAGGAAAAGAAATCCGGATACCTGGCTTTTACGGCGAATTTCCCAGATCAGCCAAAAGATAAATCCGGCGGCCAGCACCTCATAAATCTGAGTAGGATGGCGCTGCGCCCCCCAAAGCTCGATCGCCCATGGCATCCTTGTTTCCATTCCGAAAGCATCGCCGCTCGCGAGATGTGCGAAACCAACTGCTAGCCCAAAAGCCGCCAGACCAGGCGTCAGTACATCAAGGGTAGGCCACAGGGGAAGTCCCTTTCGATAGCCATAGAATGCTGCCACGACCAATCCAGTTAGGGCGCCTTCCAGCGGCGCGAGCGTGGTGGGATTCAGGGAGAAAACACTCAATGGATTGTCGAGATAGATGTCGAAGAAGCGAATTGCGTACCACAGCCGGGCGCTGAAAATACCCACCACGAGTCCGATCAAGATCATGTTGGAAAGAGTTGAGGGCTTCAGGGAATAGCGCGGAGCCTCGCGATCCGTAAGGGATACCGCAATCCAGACGCCCGCTAGAAGAATCAGGCCAGGCATCTGAATTGCCAGTGGACCGACTTGAAGGATAGGGAGCATCAGGGAATCTCGTCCAACATTTCACTGACTGTCGATCGGATGGTGGCCTCGCTCATGGGTCCCCCAATCACGACCTTGCGAATTACTCCGTCAGGCCCAATGAAGAAGGTCGAGGGCAGTGCCCGCATAAGGTATTGCCTTGCGATCGTCCCATCGCGGTCCAACGGGATCATGAATGTGAGTCCGAAATCCTCAACAAAACGCTGAGCGTCTGCCTCGCTATCCTGGTAAGTCATATCCACCGCTACAATCTCCAGACCGCGGTCTCGGTCGGCCTCATAGGCTGCCTGCAAGGCAGGCATCTCTGCTCGGCAGGGGGGACACCAGGAGGCCCACAGGTTGACGACCACCGCCTTGCCGCGTAAGTCTGAAAGCGTGAAGGTCTCCCCATCCAGAGTCTCGAGCGTAAAATCGGGCGCCGCAAATCCCTCGCGCGGGCTGGGGATGGACCCACTGGT
>CBDTZL010000083.1:0-9837 GCA_965364895.1 uncultured bacterium | reverse complement strand
TACGCGCGGTTCTTTGCCTTCATCTCGCTTTTCGCCTTCGGAATGCTTGCACTGGTGGTAACCGACAATCTCCTGGTGCTGTTCGTTGGCTGGGAAATCATGGGCTTCTGCTCGTATCTGCTCATCGGGTTCTGGTACGGCAAGGACAGCGCCAAAGCAGCCATGGTCAAGGCCTTCATGACCACTCGCGTGGGTGACGTCTTCATGCTGCTCGGCCTCGCATACCTCTACGCGCTGACCGGCACCCTGACCTACAAGGAGATTCTCTTCAATCCTGAGACACTCGAGATGCTGGCCACCACGCCTTCGGTGCTGGGGGCAGGCACCTCGGCCGCGGCCCTAATTGCGCTGCTATTCTTCATCGGCACGGTAGGCAAGTCCGCCCAATGGCCGCTCCACACCTGGCTGCCGGATGCCATGGAAGGCCCAACGCCCGTCTCGGCAATGATCCACGCCGCCGCAATGGTCTCCGCCGGCATCTACCTTATTCTGCGCATCTTCCCGCTGATAACCGCCGGCTGGCACCACGGGGATCCGCTCACAGAAATCATGGTGATCATTTCTTTCGTTGGAGCGTTCACGGCGCTGTTCGCCTCCACGCTCGCCGTTGGCCAAAACGACATCAAGCGCGTGCTCGCCTATTCGACCATCTCTCAACTCGGATACATGGTGGCCGCGGTCGGTCTCGGCGCCTTTGTAGCCGCCGCATTCCACCTCATCACCCACGCATTCTTCAAGGCGCTGTTGTTCCTGGGATCTGGATCGGTCATCCACGGAGTCGAGCATGGTGCGCACGAGACTGGCGATCATATCAATCCCAACGACATGACCCACATGGGCGGCCTGCGCAAGAAGATGCCGCTGACCTTCTGGACTTTCCTCATCGGCGGTCTGACGCTGTCCGGCTTCCCTATCATTACGGCCGGGTTCTGGTCGAAGGATGAGATTCTGGCTGAAGCCTACGGCACCAGCCATCTTGCAATCTTTGTCGTCCTTGCGCTGGCAGCCCTCATCACCGCTTTTTACACTGGTCGCCAGATCACGATGACCTTCCTGGGCAAGGCGCGTTCCAAGGCCGCCGAGCATGCCCGCGAGTCCACCTGGACCATGACCCTGCCACTTGTGGTGCTGGCCGTTTTCAGCGTGGTGATCGGATGGACAGGCATCCCCAGAGGCTTCCCGGTCTTATCCTCACTTGTTCCGAACTTCGTTCATGAATTTGTGGACTCGACGCTGCTCGAACACAGTGAAGTGCTCGAATTTAATCCAGTGCCGCTGCTCGTATCGGTAGGGGTAGCTCTAGGCGGCTTGCTGGTTGGCTTCCTGATGTATCGCCGGATCGAGGCGGGCGCACCCGACCCCCTGGCCCGGCTCGGGCGGGTCTATGTTTGGATCCAGAACAAGTACTACTTCGACGAGTTGTACGACTTCCTGTTTGTTCGGCCTGCCTACTGGTTTGGAGAAACCTTTGTGTATCGGGGTATCGACCGCCGCGTGATCGATGGGTTCCTGCACTGGGTAGCCAGTATGAGTGGGAGGCTGGGTGGATTTCTGCGTAACAAGATCGATATCCCGATCGTCAACGGGTCGGGCGATTTTATCGGAGAAGGGATCAAGACTGTCGGGCATGAGGGTCGCGTCATTCAAACCGGCCGCATTCAAACCTATCTAATCGCAGGCGTGATCTTTATTGGAGCTCTGCTTTCGTACATCTTTTTCTTGCTATGAGTGGATTGCAGTAAGCGATGATTGACGACTATCTTCTAAGCTTGATCCTGTTCACGCCGCTCCTGGCGGGGCTGTTCATCTTTCTTATTCCCAAAGATCGAGGATCGGTGATCCGCTGGTTTGTCCTGCTGGCGAGCCTGATTCCGCTTGCGCTCGCGATCTACATGTTCAATGCCTATAATCCAGCGCAACCCGGATTCCAATTCCAGGTGCAGGTGGATTGGTACCCCTCGATCGGGGCCAGCTTCCATCTGGGCGTAGACGGCATTTCGGTAGTCATGGTCCTGCTCGCCACGCTGCTCACACCCATTGCAATCCTCATCTCCTGGAATGTCAAAGACCGTCTACGAACATATCTGGCGCTGTTTCTGATGCTTGAGTCAGGGATGCTTGGTGTCTTCCTGTCGTTGGACCTGATGATGTTCTTCTTATTCTGGGAGCTCGGACTCGTCCCAATGTATTTCTTGATCAACCAGTGGGGAAACGAGGATGGCATTCGAACGGTGAGAGGCAGAGAAGTCTCCGCACGCAATTATGCCTCCTTCAAATTCCTGATCCTGACTATGGCTGGGTCACTGGGATTGCTGCTGGCTATCGCATTGATCGGTGTTGTCGGAGATACCTTCGATATTGTCGAGATCACCCGCAAGTGGTCGGTTCTTGATCAACCACTAACCCTGCTTGGCCTACCAATCAGCATTCCAATCGGGGTCGTCAAGTCAATCGCCTTCTGGGCCTTCGTCATTGCATTTGCTGTGAAAGTGCCCATCTGGCCCTTCCATACCTGGCTGCCCGATGCGCATACGGAAGCCCCAACCGCTGGCTCAATGATCCTTGCCGGAGTACTGCTGAAGTTGGGAGCGTACGGGTTCCTTCGCCTGGTTCTGCCTCTGTACCCGGCTCAGGCAAAGGATTTTGCGTGGGTGTTAGCGCTCCTTGCGACCATATCGATTGTGCTTGGCGCTTTCGCAGCCTGGGGCCAGAGGGACTTCAAGCGCTTGGTTGCCTACTCATCCGTTAACCACATGGGGTTTGTGGTGCTCGGAATTGCAGCTGCATTCTATGCCTCGGGCACTCTGGCTGCAGAGGATGCCGTATTCGCGGTCAATGGCGCGGTATTGCAGATGTTTAATCACGGTCTATCCGCGGCGGGAATGTTTCTGCTTGTGGGTGTGATCTACGATCGCACGCACACCCGCGATCTGGCCGCCTATGGCGGACTGTTTCCGCTCGCGCCGATCTTCGGTGGAATCCTGATCTTCACTTCTATGGCCTCATTGGGATTGCCGGGCCTCAACGGCTTCGTTTCAGAGTTTCTGGTAATTCGGGGAGCCTGGCCGGTCTATACCGCGTTTACCGCACTTTCAATGCTGGGGCTGCTGGTTACCGGCATCTATATTCTCAAAGGAATTCGCGGGGCGCTGCATGGGCCCATGAACGAGAAGTACGCAGACACGCCGCTTGAGATCAATCGCCGAGAGATTATTGCGATGGTGCCACTGATGGCGCTCATGCTGCTGATCGGCGTCTGGCCGAGCTGGATCGTCGAGGTTTTCAACCAGACCGTGATGAGGTTAGTCGGGGCATGACCAGCAGGAGTTGCCTCGCATTGCGCATAGCCGAAATTCGACACATGCGGGAATTTCACACCCCGGATGGCTGCCAAATTCTCCGAAGCGCGAAATGGGAGCCTTTGGCATGAATTTCCCAATCCTCAGCGTAATCATCTTCACCCCCATCGTCGCGGGCCTAATCCTGATGCTCTTCCCCAAGGACCGCCACGACTGGATCCGTTGGTTCGCGCTGGCTGCGGCCTCTCTTGGGTTAGCGCTCTCGCTGGCAGTTTTTATCGGCTATGACACGAGCGAGGCCGGATACCAATTCACAGAACGCGCCGAGTGGATCCCTGTGCTGGGGATTTCCTATTTTATTGGCGTGGACGGCATGAGCGCACCACTGGTACTGCTCACCGGAATTGTGATGTTTACCGGCGTGCTGATCTCGTGGCGATTGGATGATCGTCCACGCGAGTTCTTCTTCTTCCTCTTTATTCTGGCAACGGGTGTGTTCGGGGTGTTTGTCACCCTCGATCTGTTTATGCTGTTCTTTTTTTACGAGATCGCGCTATTTCCCATGTTCCTGCTGATTGCGATCTGGGGATGGAAAGTCACCCGCGAATATGCGGCGATGAAGCTCACGTTGTATCTATTTGTCGGCTCCGTTGTCGCGCTGGTCGGGGCTTTAGTCATGTATTTCACATCGGGTCTCGAAACCTTCGACATGCTGGCACTACAGGCGGCGGACTTCTCCACTACCTTCCAGCGCGTCTGGTTCCCGTTCGTGTTCTTCGGATTCGCCGTGCTGGGCGGAATCTTCCCGTTCCATAACTGGTCGCCGGATGGCCATGTCGCGGCGCCGACCGCGGTGTCCATGTTCCACGCGGGCGTACTGATGAAGCTGGGTGCCTTCGCCGCTCTGCGAGTTGGCATCACGCTTCTTCCAGAAGGCGCCACATTCTGGGCGCCGCTCATCCTGGTACTGGCCAGCATCAACGTCATTTACGGCGCGTTCATCGCAATGGTCCAGACCGACTTCAAGTACGTCATTGGGTTTTCGTCCGTCTCACACATGGGACTGGTCATGTTGGGATTTGCGACGCTGAACCGCGAAGGGCTCACTGGAGCCGGAATTCAGATGTTCTCGCACGGCGTGATGACGGCTCTCTTCTTTGCTGTTGTCGGGATGATCTACGACCGTGTCCATACAAGAGACATCTCCAAGCTCGGCGGATTCAGCAAAGCAATGCCGTTGGTCGCAGTCGCGTTCATCATTGGCGGACTCGTGTCCATGGGTATGCCAGGCTTTTCAGGATTTGTTGCGGAGTTCCCGATCTTCATGGGGTTGTGGCAGGCGCAGCCGATTGTCGCAATCGTAGTAGTGATATCGATCGTAATAACGGCCTCCTACATCATGCGCATCACTGGCAAGGTCTTTTTTGGAAAAGTGCCCGATGAGTTTGAGGGCCACTTTGGAAATGTAAATATTCAGGACAAGGTAGCGCTGGTGATACTCGCATCCCTGTTGGTCCTAGTCGGTATTTACCCAGCGGTTATGGCGCCCATGATCGCCTCTGGAGCGGACGCGGTCTTGCGTGCGCTGGGGATGGGCTAGCTGAGTTTTACTGAGTTCGCTCCCGACCGGTTGCCTGCGACACTGCCAGTATTAATTCTGTCCGCATTGGGATGGGCTAGTTGAGTTTTACTGAGTTCGCTCCCGACCGGTTGCTGGCGATCCTGCCGATACTCCTGTTATTTGCCCTGGCGGTGGCGCTGCTGATTCTCGACCTGGTTTGGAAGCCCAGTCGCCGTCGTATCTTGGGCTGGCTGGCAGCTTCCGGGGTCACGCTGATCTTGCTAGCAACGCTGGCCTTCAGTCGGCCTCCCGCGGACGAGCCCCTGGTGCTCGGCGGCATGCTGCGCTGGGATTGGCTTGCGTTCTTCTTCACCGTGTTAATTCTCTTTGCCGCAGCGATTACGTGCTTGCTCTCAATCCATGTCGATATCATAGGCAATCGGGGCGACTACTACGGGCTGCTGCTCATCACCTCGCTCGGAATGGTATTGATGGCTTCCTCAGCCGACATCATCATGCTGTTCTTGGCCATCGAAACTACCTCCATCCCCCTGTATATATTGGCTGGATTCATAAAGGCAGACGACAAATCGACCGAAGCAGGACTCAAATACTTCCTCTTCGGCGCGGTGACTTCGGCCGTGATGTTGTACGGGTTCAGCATGATCTATGGCTTCACCGGCGAGACCAACCTGTACTCCATCGCCGACGCGATCCAGGCCGCCGGCCTGTCGTTGTTCCTGGTGGGGGGGATCGCGGTGTTGGTGCTTGTAGGATTCAGTTTTAAGATAGCGGCGGTGCCGTTTCACTTCTGGACGCCCGACGTCTATGAGGGCGCGCCCACACCAATCACTGCATACGTGTCGACTGCCTCGAAGGCGGCCGGTTTCGCGGTGCTGGCGCGCGTCATGATGATCGCCTTTCCTTCGATCGATGGTTTTTGGGCAGCGGTCTTAGCTGCCATGGCAGTTGCCACCATGACGCTTGGGAACGTGCTTGCCCTCGCTCAGAGCAACATCAAGCGGCTGCTGGCTTATTCTTCGATTGCACACGCCGGCTATGCACTGATTGGATTGGTGGCGCTGAGCGTGTTCGGTGTAGCCAGCATGATGTTCTACTTGTTGGCCTACGTCATCACTAACTTGGCCGCGTTTGCGATTGTGATCCTGTTCGCGAGGGCCGCCGGTTCCGAGGAGATTTCAGATTATGCTGGCCTCAGTCGGCGCTCACCCTGGCTGGCAATGGCTCTGCTCGTCGCTTTTCTGTCGCTGGCTGGTATGCCGCCGCTCGCAGGATTCGTGGCGAAGGTCTACGTGTTTGCAGCAGCTGTCGATAGCGGCTTGATTTATCTCGCGATCATCGGTGTACTGAACTCGATTATCGGCCTCTACTACTATTTAATTGTGCTGAAAGTGGTGTACTTATACCGCTCCGAAGACGACGACAAACCCATCTCCGTGCCGCGCCCTTATGCGGTCGCGCTTGGGGTCTGCACCGTTCTGATTTTAGTGGTCGGAATCTTCAGCGGCCCATGGTTGAATTGGAGCATCGGAGCGGCGACAAGCTTGTTCTAGTACCTACCCCGAGATAATTCGGGGAAATTGGTGCGGGAAAGGCCCAGAATCGGGCCGGGAATGACATTGTGATACAATGCGCAAAGACCGATCGGGACACGATCCGGAGCCGCAGAATGCAGGATTGCCGCTTGCGATGGCCGGGTTATTGGGCTCAATCGGTTGCGTAACACTGATTGTAATTATTGTTGCGCTGGGCATCGGCCTCTGGCTAGACCTGCAGTTCGATACGCGCCCGCTTTTCACAGTGGTAATGGTTATAGCAAGCATCCCGGTCACGATTTTTCTGATGGTGCGCATCACGCTGGGCGGCATGCAGCGGATAAATCGAAGAATGGGAATTCAGGATAACCCACAGGTGAGAGATGGAAGCCGAGAAGACTAGCAGATGGCGCTGGGGCGTCAATCGTTGGATCGTCCTCGTTCTTATCATTCTCAACGCATACTTCGTATCGAAGTTTCCACCCATTGCTCCGCATGTTCAGCTCCCTGCTGAGGCGCTCGGTAGCGCGACACTTCCCCTAATCGGAGAGCCTCTAACCAATACGCTGGTCGCAACCTTTCTTGCAGACATCTTTCTTTTTGTGCTCGCCTTCTTTGTGTGGCGCGCAATTCGCGGCGGAAATCAGATCCTTTCCGGCGTAACAGGTGTCGTCGAAGCGATCACCGACGGGCTGTATAGCTTGAACGAATCGACGGCAGGCAAGTGGGCTAAAACCACCTTCCTCTGGATGGCAACCATCGTATTCCTTGTGCTGATTGTCAATTGGACCGAGTTACTTCCCGGCGTGGATAGTATTGGCATATTTGATCCTCACCATGTGGAACATGCAGAGGGATGCACCTTCGATAACATTAATATTGGCTCACTCGAGGTCGTTGCGGTGGGTGGCGAAGCAGAATGCTCTGCGGCAGTCATACCGTTTGTTCGGGTGGCCTCCACCGACCTCAACTTCACGATCGCGCTGGCGATCGTCTCGGTCGTTGTGACACAAGTGATTGGCGTACGTGCACTCGGTGTGTCCTACTTCACGAAATTCTTCAATACAAAGACTTTGTTCACCGTTCCCATGTTCGGAGTGATCAACTTACTGGTCAGCTTGCTCGAGTTGATCCTGGAATTCGCTAAGATCCTGTCGTTCGGCTTTCGATTGTTTGGCAATATATTTGCTGGCACGATCTTATTATTTGTTGTGGGCACCCTGGTGCCAGTGTTTCTACAGTCCGGCGTACTGCTCTTTGAGTGGTTTGTCGGGATCATTCAGGCAATCGTATTTGGCTTGCTCACATTGATCTTCATGTCGTTGGCGACGGTTAGTCACAGCGAGGAAGAAGAGCACTAAGCGAGGGAGGATTTAGAGACTATGGAAGGCGATATTGTTCTAGCTGCAAAACTGATCGGAGCCGGCCTGGCGGCGATTGGCGTATTCGGAGGCGGAATCGGCGTAGGTCTGGCCGCCCTCGGAGCCACTCAGGCAATGGGAAGAAATCCGGACGCCACCGGCACAATTCAGACCAACATGATCCTTGGTTTCGCGTTTGCCGAGGCCACCTCGATCTACGCGCTAGTCGTAGCGCTGCTGATCTTGTTCGTGTTTTAGTGGAGTAGACGAGTATGGAAGCACTTGGAATCAATCTAGGCTACTTATTCGTTCAGATCTTCAATTTCCTGATCGTTGTGGTGGTTCTGCGCGCCTGGGTCTACAAGCCGGTCGTAGGACTGCTGCAGAAACGGCGTGAGACGATCGCTCAGGGACTGGAAGACGCGCGCGTAGCGGCTGAGGCTCGCGAAAATGCTGAAAAGGAGGCCGAAAGCGTCGTTGCAGCGGCCCAGCAGGAAGCGAACACTATCGTGCGTGAGGCTACGGACCGCGCCGAGCAGGCCGCGGGCGAGGTCAAGGCGGAAGCGGAAAAGGATGCTGAAGCGGCACGTCAATCGGCGCTTGCTGAAGGCGAGCAGCTGAAAAACCAGGCCCTTGGTGAAGTTCGCGGTCAGGTGGCAGCGTTGGCTATCGCTGCCGCTCAAAAAGTGATCAACGAGGCTCTGGACGAAAAGCGGCAGCAGAAGCTTATCGACGAATTCTTTAGCGGGCTGGAGGGCGGCAAGGTTATCGTACTTGAGGGCGAGCAACTCGAAGGCCAGTCGGCCACCGTTACCAGCGCCCTGCCGCTGAGCGATGATGAAACGAAGCGGATCGAGAAAGGTCTCAAGGATCAACTCGGGGGCGATGCGGAGGTCGAGTTCAAAGTGAATCCTGCCATTCTTGGAGGATTGGTCGTCCGAGTAGGCGACAAGGTCGTAGATGGCTCCGTGTCCGGCAAATTGACTTCGCTCGAGCAGAGCCTTTCCTAATTACGTGAATTGACCACTCCTGTTATGGAGTGGTGGAGAAAAACGAACCGGTGGGCAATACGCCCGCCGGTTTTGTACAATATTAACCAATGAAACTTGGCGATCTAATTCGAGAGGTGCCTGGCATCAGCCAGTACGGCCCCCTTCCCATGGACGTAGGAGCAATCTTCGCCGATTCGCGTCTAATCGAGCCCGGTAGTCTGTTCGTCGCGATCCAAGGCTCAACAGACGATGGGCACCAATATCTGGCTCGCGCTGAGCAAGCGGGGGCAGTGGCAGCGTTGGGTCAGGAACCCCCGCCTGAATTGGAGATCCCATATCTCCGCGTGGAGAATTCGCGCCTGGCATATGCCCATCTGGCGGCCGCCTGGTATGGACATCCTGCGCGTGAAATGGTGATGATCGGGATCACCGGCACCGATGGAAAGACCACGACCGCCATGATGATCTTCGACATTTTGCGGGGGGCGGAGCTGGCAGCCGGAATGATCAGTACCGTGAGCGCGAAGATCGGCGGCGAAACTTTGGATACGGGTCTTCATGTAACCACTCCCGATCCAATGGACCTGCAGGCCTTGCTGCGCCAGATGGCTGACGAAGGCCTGACGCATTGTGTATTGGAAACAACATCACACGGATTAGCACAGCACCGCGTGGCCACCTGCGAATTCGATGTGGGTGTGGTGACCAACATCACGCACGAGCACCTCGATTTTCACGGATCCTTCGATGCGTATCGAAAGGCAAAAGGCCGGATGATTTCGAGCCTATCTCACTCGTCCGCGAAGCCGGGAGCGCCCGGAAAATCGGCCGTGCTCAACCTGGACGACGAGTCTTATGCGTACCTCGAGCCTCTCGCACAAGTTCGCAAGATTACCTACGGCTTCGATTCGAATGCGGATGTCCGTGGGAGCGAGCTTGAGTCGGGTCCAGATGGGATCCGACTGACCATCGAGAGCGCCAGCCAGACTACCAAAATCGAAACTTCCATGATCGGAGGTTACAACGCCGTGAACGTGCTCGCCGCTTTCAGTGCTGCGGTCGACGTGC
>CBDTZL010000082.1:0-10008 GCA_965364895.1 uncultured bacterium | reverse complement strand
GCCGCCCGCATTGCCAGCGCTCATTAAGGCCACGACGCCTGCGCGTGCCGCAAAGCCCGCATAGCAAGCGCTAATTTATGCTGAATGGCCTGCGTGATATACTCCTGCGCCACAAATCCCCATGAGTCGCGGTGGACCAAACATTCTTCGGATCGTCTCGATCGGGCTGCTGCTGGCAGCAGTCATCATGTCTTTCTTCCAATTAATTGCATATAGCCGGCAGCGGGCTCGTCTCCCCGAAGGGCTCACGATTGCCGGAGTGCCGGTCGGTGGATTGGATCAGCCGGCGGCGATTGAGCGACTACTTCAAACCTACAGTACCCCGGTTGAGTTGATCTACGAAGGCGAGAGCATCGTCATGTCACCCGCGCAGGTCGGGTTCGAGCTCGACGCGGAAGCCATGATGGCGGCCGGAGAGCTTGAGCGCACGAACATGGATTTTTGGAGCGGCTTCTGGGATTTTCTGTGGAACCGACCGGGTGAACCGCACGCCGTCCCGCTTCGGGCCGAGTACTCAAAGACCCAGCTTATCGCGGCCCTCCAGGATGTTTCGGCACGATATGACGAGCCACCCAGGCCAAGCCAGCCGATCCCAGGCACTGCGGAATTTGAAGCGGGTCACAACGGACGGGTGCTGGATATCGCGCGTGCCTCAGAATTGGTGGGTGAGGTGCTTAGTGCACCGCGCGACCGGAGCGTCAATTTGCCAATCATGGAGAGTGCGCCGCTGCGGCCCACTCTAGCCACGCTTGAGACCTTGCTGAAGCAAAATCTGGATGTAGAGCAGTTCGACGGCCTGGCAGTGGTGTACGTGATGGACCTCAGAACGGGTGAGGATTTGCATTTCGGATACCACCAGAACGAAGATATCGCAGTCACGCCCGATATTGCCTTCGACGCCGGCTCTACGATCAAGATCGGCATCGCCACCGCCTTCTATCGTTACTTTGACGAACCCCTCGACGACGAAGCCAGCAGGTGGCTCTCTGAAATGATCACGCTCTCCGGCAACGATCCAGCCAATTGGTTGATGGAGCGCATTGATCAGGATCGCGGGCCACTGCTTGTGACGGAGACCTTGAGAGAAGCCGGCTTCGACAGTTCGTACATCGTTGCATGGTATCGCCCGCCTCCCATTCCCATCCCAGGGGCCATTCTGCAGACGCCAGCCAACCAGCGCACCGACATCAACACTCGGCCGAATCAGCTCAATCAGGCTACTGCCTCCGAGGTCGGGATGCTGCTTGCGGATCTCTATGCTTGCCAGGATGGTGGGGGAGCCCTGCTAGCAATCTTTCCCGATCAGGTGCGGCAGGAAGAATGCGAGCAGATTTTGTCGCTGCTTTCTCAGAATCGCATCGCCTGGCTGATCGAGGCAAGCGTTCCCGACGGCACACGCGTGGCGCATAAGCACGGCTGGACCCAGTCTCCGCTAGATTTCATCAGCGACGCGGGAATCGTCTACTCGCCCGGCGGCGACTACGTGATCTCGATCTTTATGTGGGACGACGACGAGATGATCTGGGAACCCACTTCCTCGCTCTTTGCTCAGCTCGGCCGCGCGGTCTATAACTACTTCAATCCGCCAACAGGCTAATGAGCAGCTTCCAGCCAAATTCGAACCCTCGGCCTCGAAATGTTTTGCGTGCTGTCACAGTCGCAAACTTGGCAGTAGTTTCCGTGATGGGGCTTAGCTTGGTCGGAAAGGTATCCGCGGCGCCGGCCAAACAGCCACCAACAGTCTCCATCGCCACAGTCACCGGTACGCCAACCGGCCCGGTGGTTGTAGTCCCTGATCAGGTCAACGTGCGAACCGGTCCCAACACCGAGTATCAATTGATCGGCGTGCTAATCGCCGGCCAGACCGCGCCCGCAATCGGGCGCACTTCCGGAGGGGATTGGATTCAGATCGCGTATGTTGGCGTACCTAACAATATCGCGTGGGTCTATTCGCCGTTTGTGGTGTTAGACCCCCCTGGAGCATTCCTCCCGATCATCGAACCGCCTCCCACTGCCACGCCGCGCGTGACTCCCACCATCGACCCAACCCTCGCCGCGCAATTCAACCTGTCCGATGTAACGGCCACTCGGTTGCCCACGTTTACCGCTGCGCCGCCGCTCATTCAGCCCACGATCGCCGCGCCTGAGCTCAATTCCGGCACAGGCATTCCACCGGTTTTGACCATCGCGGGACTGGTGCTCATTGGCACCTTTGGGATCCTGATTTCTGTGCTGCGAGGAAATTGACTCCCGCTCAACCGTTGCGCATAGCCAAAACGCGACGCGTCTCGGGAGAGATGGTCGCGGGCGCTGTGGATTGGAAAATCGCTAAGGTGGTTGTCGGCCTGTAGAGCCGGCTAGGAACGAATTAGCGCTAAAGCGGTCGTCGGCCTGTAGAGCTGGCTAGGAGCGAAATAGCGCTAAAGCGGTTGTCGGCCGGTAAAGCCGGCGTCGATATCATGCCAGAATGCGAGCTCGGGCTCGCCATACTCCCAGCACAAGAAGACCATTCGACCTTCACGCTCGGACGGAAAGTCGAGCAGGCATCGATCAAGATCCTTGATCAGCACACCCGATTCCTGGATATGCTCAACTTGCACATTAACGCGGCTCATCAGGCTTAAGAGTTCCCCTGTTGCCTGACTCCCACCGTTTCCTAGCGCCTTCTCAAGCCCCGATTCGAGTTCCGGCCGAAGCTCTACGATCCGACTGCGGATCTTCATGAGCTCTTCGATGGTCGGAAGTAGCTCCGCAAGGAGGGCTTTTGCTTCGTCTTCGGTGAAGTGATGGTCAAATCGGTCCATGATGAAAAAAGAGCAGGTCGCGGTGGCGACCTGCTCAGGATTTCGCTAAGAGGGTGTTTGCGCTAGCAGCAATCCCCTGTGGACGAATGGGCGTGCGCATGCGAAGACTCTTCGGTCTTGAACGAGTGGCCGCATCCACAAGAAGAAACCGCCTGCGGATTTTCGATCTTGAAACCGCCACCCATTAGATCATCGACATAGTCAATAGTTACACCTGTGAGGTACCCCATCGATTGCGGGTCGATGACCACGCTTACGTCGTCAAACTGGTAAAGAGTATCCGTCTCGCGCGGCTCTGGCTCCAGGCCCATACCGTACTGCATGCCGGAACACCCGCCGCCGGAAACGAATACCCGCAGCGAGTAGCCATCTACATCTTTCTCCTGAAGAAGCGATCGAACTCTCTTGATTGCCCCCGGAGTTAAATTGATCTCGGTGGTCTGCTCTACGATCTCAGTCAGTGGGAAATCGAGTGTCGCCATATGCCATCCCTTTCAGATTTTTATGAACTGGCTTAAGTTTATCAACCTTCGCGGCCAGAGTCAATTTATCCACAGGTCCTGGCCTACGTCGAGAAGTCAAAGTAATCCTATGCCTAGTGTAGCACAGCTCCGGTCACAAGCTTACATAAGTGCTGCAAGCGGCATTGAAATTGGGGCAACCACTTATCTTATGGAATGTAACACTTCCAAATTGATGTCTCAAAACCCGTGTTCTTGACCCTGTGAAACTTGGCACGTATAATCGTCTACTGGCAGGGAGGCCCTGGGTGACCGAAGAATTATCCAACGACGAAAACCCGACCCCCGAAAGCGAAAACCCCGTTCCTGAGCTTCTTCAGGGACAGATTGCCATCACCTCTTTAGACAAAATCTATAACTGGGGCAGGCGATCATCCGTCTGGCCGATGGTGTTTGGACTGGCATGCTGCGCGATTGAGATGATCGCAACCGCGGCCAGCCGCTATGACATCGCGCGCTTTGGGATGGAAGTTTTTCGGGCCAGCCCTCGTCAGGCTGATCTCATGATTGTCTCCGGCACCGTCACCAAGAAAATGATCCCAACCATCGTGCGGCTATACAACCAGATGCCAGAGCCGAAATACGTATTGGCCATGGGCGCCTGCGCTTCAGGCGGCGGCCCATTCAAGGAAGGCTACAACGTCGTATCGGGCGTCGACAAATTTGTGCCGGTCGATGTTTACGTTCCGGGTTGTCCGCCAACTCCACAGGCCTTATTGCACGGCCTCATCACGCTGCAGAAAAAGATCGATGGCCAGTCGGTACTCGAAGTACCTTGGTATCAGAAGGACCCAATCGCTGAGATACCGCAGCCATTGCTTGGACCAGATCTTGTTGACCCAAGGGATATTCCCAATTTCGCCGAGCGCCTCAAGGCCCAGGAAGAACGGCTGGCGGCGGAAACGAGTGAGTAACGTTCGCAGCGTCCACCGCACCCAAAGACAAAACCAAAGATGACGGACGAAGAATCTCCACAAGCTGAAGAGGCGACGCGGGAGCCGGATGCCATGGAACAGCAGTTCCCGGGCGTCCTCTCGCTGGACGAGCGCGACAACTTTGAGGGCTACCTCGTGCCGCCCGACAAGCTGGTTGAGTTTGCGACCCAGCTCCGCGATGAGCTCGGCTACAACTATCTCTCATCTGTAACCGGAGTGGACTACCTGCCGGATGAGCAGATGGAGGTGGTTTACCACGCCTACCGCACGGAAGGCGGCCCAGCCTTTGTCTTCAAAACTCAGGTTCCGAGAGAAGACCCCACCGTACCCACTTTAGTTGGTGTGTGGCCCGGGGCCGACTTTCAAGAGCGAGAGGCGTGGGACTTGCTCGGTATCCGCTTTTTGGGACACCCTAATCTGCGCCGCATTTTGATGTGGGAAGGCTTCGAGGGACACCCCCTGCGAAAGGACTGGAAAGAGGCGTACTTCGAGGAAGACGCGAAGCCCTTCAAGAACCGCTGGCCCGAGGGCGACGTTTACCGGATCGAAGATAAGGTCCCGTTCGGAAAGAACGTGCAATATCCCCCTGAATTTTCGCCCGAAGGCTGGACCCCGGAAGGCGACGAAGCACTGTACGCCAGCATGGGTCAGAGCTCAAGCAGCGAAAATGGCGAATCAATCAAAACGGACCAGATTGTAGTTAATCTCGGCCCGCAGCACCCTTCAACTCACGGGGTGTTCCGCATGGTGGCTACCTTGGACGGTGAGACCGTAACCGATTTGAAACCCGTCATGGGCTATCTGCATCGAAACCATGAGCAGATTGGCGAGCGGAACACCTACATCATGAACATGCCTTATACGGATCGGCTCGATTACCTGTCCTCGATGAGCAATAACTTTGGATATGCTCTGGCGGTCGAAAAATTGATGGGCATCAAGCCTCCCGAGCGGGCGGAGTACATCCGGGTAATGATGGCGGAACTCACCCGCATACAGAGTCACTTATGGTCAATAGGCTTCCTGCTCAACGATTTAGGGGCTTTCCAAACCCCCGCACTGTATGCCATCACCGAACGCGAACTCATCCTGGATGTTTTTGAAGCGGTAAGTGGTGCGCGCATGATGTGCAACTACTTCCGCTTTGGAGGATTGGCACGCGATCTTCCTCCAGGCACGCTGCAGACGATCCGCGATCTGGCATTTGAACGACTACCGCGCCGCATCGACGAGCTGGATGCCTATCTTACTGATAACGAAATCGTGCGTGCCCGCACTATCGGAGTGGGAGTTCTTCCGGCGGAAAAAGCGGTCGCGTTCTCCGTAGGCGGTCCGGTGCTAAGAGCCTCGGGCGTACCCTACGATGTTCGTCGTGCGGAACCCTATGGGATCTACGATCGTTTCGACTTTGATGTCGCGGTGCGCTATGGTGGCGATGTTTACGATCGGTACCTTGTCCGTGTCGACGAGATTCGGGAAAGTATCAAGATCGTCCAGCAGGCGGTAGATGACATCCCCGAGGGCGAGATTCAGACTGGAAAACACGCCTTTCAGGTGCGGGTTCCGGCGGGAGAAGCCTACGGCAGAGTCGAGAATCCAAAAGGAGAGCTGGGGTTCTATGTAGTTTCGAATGGGAAGCCCAATCCCTGGCGATACCACATCCGCGCGCCATCATTCATTAATCTGACCGCTCTAGCTGAGATGTGCAAGGGAAACAAGATTGCTGACGTTGTCGCCATACTCGGGTCGATCGATATCGTGCTTGGCGAAGTGGATCGCTAATGTACGGAATTGGATTAGTCAGGGGCATGGGGATCACGATCAAGCATTTCGTCGCGACTTACGTGGACGATCTACGATGGTTTGGGCGTCGTTATTACAACCCAGAGGCATTCGCGGTGCGTCAAAGCTCCGAGGCGAAAGGCATCTTCACGGTCCAGTATCCAGAAGAAAAGCTGATCACGCCGGAAGAATTCCGGTACATTCCATTTCTAATCTACGATGAGCTTGAAGACGGAACGCACCAGGATCGCTGTACTTCATGCGGCATATGCGCCAAGGTCTGCCCACCGCAGTGCATTTGGATTGTGCGTTCAGACGATCCAGAAACAGGCCGGCCGATCCCGGAGCCGACCGAGTTCTTTATTGATATCGACATTTGCATGAATTGTGGTTTGTGCGCCGAATTTTGCCCGTTCGAGGCGATCCGAATGGATCATGACTATGAAATCTCGACCTATGACCGCTTGTCCGATAACATCTACAACAAAGAGAAGCTCGATAGGCCTGCCTCGTACTATGCCTCTATACGCCCACGTAACTCCGCCATCGACGATGCGACCATGGCGGAGAAGCAAGCCAAAAAGGCGGCAAAAGCGGCGGCTCGCAAACAACGCCAAGCAGAAAAAAACCAACCGTCAGACGAATAACCCGATTCGGGACGCGAACGTGCCGAATCGCGCGGGTTGAATTGACCATTTCCTTGCCCGTGGATCAATCTATGCCAATAGGTGACCATGTATCAAAGCGACACTGAAATCCTCTTCCCCATGCGAGTCGCTCCGCATCTTCGTGATCTGCGGGGCAGCATGTGGAGAGCAACGGTCGACCGAGCTTGTAATTCCGAAGACGCGTCCGTGGAGCAGCTTGCGCTCTCCATGGTAATGATCCGGCTGGCCGGTTGCCTATCGTGTCATCCCGATTCATACCGTGCGATTCGAGGCTGCACAAACTGCGCGACCGCCACCATACGGAGATTTCGAGGTGCGGACGAAGATCTTGAGGATTTGATCGACGGGGCAAAAGGAGAGGTGCTTGAGCACGCGCTTCAGGAGGAGGTTGTCCACAGTGGCGACTGAAAAGGCGGTGTTGGAGGCGCTTTCCAAAGTTGAAGAGCCGGAGTTGGGGAAGGACCTGGTCTCGCTCGGGATGATCAAGGAGCTCGCGATCAGTGGAACAAAGGTGGCGTTTGCGGTTGAGCTCACGACCCCTGCCTGCCCCTATCGGGGACAAATTGAGCAGGAAGCAAAAGAGGCCGTTGAGGAGCTCGATGGTGTTGAGGAGGTCGCGGTAACCCTGACCTCCAATGTCCTTTCCGACGGACGGGCGCGTGGCCTCATCGATCGCCCGATCAAGAATGCAATAGCCATCGCATCCGGCAAAGGTGGGGTTGGCAAGTCGACGGTCGCGGTAAGTCTTGCGACCTCGCTGGCGCTCGCCGGCGCCAAGGTGGGTTTGCTGGATGGAGATATCTACGGGCCCAACGTCCCAACGATGATGGGCGTGGACCACATGCCTCCGCCGCAGGGAGACAAATTAGCACCCGCCGAAGCCTTCGGCGTGAAATTCGTCTCGATTGCATTCATGGTCGAGCCTGGCAAGCCGCTGATCTGGCGCGGTCCAATGCTGCACAAAGCCATTCAACAATTCATTGCTGATGTGGCATGGGGGGAACTGGACTACCTGGTCGTGGATTTGCCTCCCGGAACGGGAGATGCCCCGCTCAGCCTGTCCCAATCAATGCCTCTGACCGGCGCGGTCATCGTTACGATGCCTCAGCAGGTATCCCTTGACGATGCTGGCCGGGCGTTAGAGATGTTTCGCACCATGGAGGTGCCTATCCTGGGAGTGGTCGAGAACATGAGCTACCTAAAGCTAGATAGCGGAGAGGTTGTCGATCTATTCGGTCAGGGCGGCGGTACCAAACTCGCCGAGTCTTCAAAGGTCCCCTTCCTAGGCACGATTCCTATCGACGCGCGGGTGAGGGAAGGTGGGGATCAGGGCACCCCGATCGTGGTATCACACCCAGACTCTGAGGCGGGACTCGCGATGACAGCGATCGCAGAGCAGATCGCAGCCAAGATCAGCGTCTCCGCCTACCATCAGTCGAATGTCATACCCATTGAGTTGATCGATTGAAAGTACCGCTTGCCCAGGATTTCCATCTTGGTAGCATTGCGACCGATCGAAACTTCCGCCTTCGTCTCCCCTCTCCTGTACCTCCCGTGAGTGCTATACTCCATCGATCATGAGTAGCAATCCGAACGTCATCATAAGCGGAGACGCTAGCACCAAGGCAAAAGCTAAGATTGTAGCTATTCGATTCCAGCCGCTTGGAAAGCTCTATCACTTCAACAATGCGGGGGTGAAGGACCTCCGGACTGGAGACTATGTGTTGGTATCGACTCGTCGTGGGCGAGAAATGGGCGAAGTCGCTGGCTTTGTCGATCCTGCCAAACGTCGAGGCAAACTCAAGCCTATCGAGCGGCGGGCAACGGCCCAAGAACTCGTGCTGCGGAGGCTGTGGCAGCAAAAAGAACTGGAAGCCATGATTGAGTGCCGGGTAAAATCCTCCGAGCTTGGCCTGGAAGGGGTCAAGATTGCCAAAGCAGAATACTCCTATGACGGATCGCGGGTGACCTTCCTCTACAACTATGAAGGAGAGGAGAAACTCGATATAAACAAGCTGCGGAACGCCATGCAGCAGGCCATGAAGAAGTCGCGGGTGGAGTTTCGCCAGGTCGGGCCCAGGGACGTCGCCAAGATCATCGGTGGAATGGGCGCATGTGGGCTGGAGACACGCTGCTGCTCCATGTTCCTGACGGAATTCAGCCCCATCTCGATCAAAATGGCCAAGGCGCAAGGAATCTCGCTCAATCCTCAGGAAATCACGGGAATGTGTGGTCGCTTGAGATGCTGCTTGGTTTATGAGTACGAGCAATATGTGGAAGCTCGAAAACAGTTACCCAAAGTCAAGAAACGTGTGGTTACCCCTCTGGGTGAAGGGAAAGTTACCGAGGTGCTGCCGATGCGGCAAGCGGTGATCGTAAGGCTCGCTGAAGACAACCGCAGGGTGGAATTTCTCAAACATGAGATCGAGCCATATGAAGAGCTCCAGGCGCTCAAGGGAAAGGCCGACAGCCCGTGCGATCGGCACGAAGGCGGCGGCTGCGACTGCGGTAAGAACGACTAAGGCATAGCCCACAGGGCAAAGCCCGCTTTACCCCCTTATCAGTCCCAAATCCTATTGACTTCGCCTCACAGGCGGAAAATACTCAAGCGACGTGCTTCGTGACTGAATGCGCGATCGTTGGAGTTGTTGAAAGTACCAGTATCGTGCAATTCATGCACTGAAAGGTTGGTCAACCATGGTCCTAAGGGAAAAACAAGTGAATCTGCTTGATGATGAAGGGGTCATTTTGGCATTTGATGCGACTCCACCCAAACGCGTAGTGAGCTTGATTCCCTCCATGACCGAGAGCCTATTCGATCTCGGAGTCGGGGATCGGGTGGTCGGCGTAACCGACCTTTGCACGCCACCGGAAGAGGACCAGCTGCGCCTGCAGCGGGTGGGCGGCACGAAGAAGCCTAATTTGGAGGCAGTTCGCATTCTGCGCCCTGATCTGGTGATCGCGAATCAGGAGGAAAACAGCGAAGATTCGGTGAGAGCCCTCAGCGAGGCAGGGCTGACGATTTGGCTGACATTCCCAAAGAGCACGATAGACGCCCTGGATTTGCTATGGACGATCATAAAAATCTTTAGGCTTTCAGAAAAGGTGCCGCTCGTAGAGACCCTGGCGAGAACGCTGGACTGGACCGAGAAGGCTACGACTGCCCGGCTGTCGATACCGACCTTTGTTCCCATCTGGCAGGGCGAAAAGGAAGATATAGGCCCGTGGTTTATGACATTCAATTACCAGACCTATGCCAATGATGTGCTCGCCAAGGTAGGGGGTATGAATGTTTTTA
>CBDTZL010000081.1:0-10067 GCA_965364895.1 uncultured bacterium | reverse complement strand
CTCACCATCTTGCGAGCCGGAGGCTAGGGTTGAACCATCGGGAGAAAAGGCAACCGCGGTTGCCTGCATCCGATGCCCATGCAGCATGCGCAACAGCACTCCATCGGAGGCGTTCCAGAGGCCAACCCCGGTGTCATTCGAAGCCGATGCGAGCAGCGACCCATCCGGCGAATACTCTACATCGTTCACTCGGAAGACGTGATCCGGTAGAACGGCCCTGGTTTCACCCGTTTCCGCATCCAATAGCCAGAAATCGGAGAGACCGACCAAAGCAAGCGCGATCTCCGAGCCGTCAGGTGACAGAGCCATATCGCGGACCACGACGTTGCCAGTTTTTAGCACGTCGGGAGGGATGTACTCTCCGGTCGGTGTCCATTGGAGGATACCGCCGCCACAGCACGGCCGCCCGTCTCCGGTAAGCACGCGACTTCCATCATTGCTGAATTCCAGTCCCCAGAATTCGACCGAGCCTCCAGCATTCCCAGGCGCGCATCCCAAGGGGACGATCGTCCGGCTCAGGATTCCCGAGGGAACCCTTCGAAGCTCAACGACGCACCGGTTTCCACCTAGAGCGAGCAGAGAACCATCTGGAGAAAATTCCACTTCGACAACTCTGCTCTCCATAAGCGGAAACAATGTTCGCACCAGGGATCCATCGGCAACGTTCCAAAGTTTCGCGGTGCGGTCGTCGGAGCCTGATGCAAGCAAGGCGCCATCTGGCGAAAATGCAATCGAGTTAACCCCACCACCATGGCCGGAAAGGGTCCGTACAGGAGATCCGTCTGCGGCGTCCCAAAGACGAACGTTTCCATCTTTGGAGGCGGTTGCTATCAGCGAGCCATCTGGGGAGTAGACAATATCTGTGACGGGCCCCTCATGCCCATTTATCGCAATCTGTGAGGCCGACAACAATGCATTTTCTGAGTTGGAAGAGATTTCACGCCCGATTGGATTGAATAGCGCTCCGATAGGTGGTGAGCCAAAGGCAACTGCGGTTCCAGATGCAATCATCCCGATGGCGAGGGCTCCGACCAAAATTAATCTGCCCATAGATATCATCGGATACGAACCGGTTTTCTTTTCTTCAGTGAGTAGGATTTCAGCGTGCCAATCAAGCATTTATGTACCTCAAGGAAAATTTAATAACAGAAGCCACATCGGATATTAGCACTCTACGACCGCAAACCGATTAAGAATAAGTGAATTTTCCCCGACGCGCAGAGGGATTTGCAAGAAACACTTCGCCACTTCACAGTTTCTGAACTGAAATCCGTATGCTTGCTAGCAATTCGAGATTTCAAGAGGACCAGCAAATGGATTCAAAATGGTTGAAAGCGATCCTGGCGAGTGGGGCGCTACTGGCAGTCGCGGTGGGTGTAGGTATCTACGGAGTATCCGTCGTCCAGGCATCCTCAGATCCTGAGCCGATGGACCCTATTGCAAGCCCAAGTTCTGCGGCCCACCCAGGCTTCGGAAGCGGGACTGGAGATATGCAGGTTCTGCTAGCCGAAGCGCTAGGGATCAGCGTGGAAGAGCTCGAATCAGCTCAGCAGGCCGCATTTGAGGCCTTCATAGCAATCGCGGTTGATGAGGGCAGAATCACTAAGGAGCAGGCCGGTCAGATCCTCGAAGGCGACGGATTTCCTGGGCGAGGTTTCAGGGGACGGGGGTTCGGACGTGGCCAGTTCAACGGCGAATTACCGGATGGTTTCGAACCGGGTGAGGGCAGAGGTCCAGGCCCGGGTGGATTTTGGGGGAGGAGCCCATTGGGTCCTAGGGATGTCCCCCAGAAGGACACCAACAACACTTCGAACGCTTGATCAAGCCTCACTCCACTCCTCCTAGAAACTCCTCCGGGGGAACTCGGAGGAGTTTCGCTTTCTGCGGGATAGTGGGCTGCATTTCACACAGTTTCTTCACAATTCACTCATGAGCTCTGAACAGTCGCAAAGTATCTTTCACCCATTCCCCGGAGAGGGAGAACCCAATGAAATATAGGCATCATCGGACTGGACTTCGACTTGCGACAGGCTTGTTAGTAGGGGCCGCATTTTTAGTCGCTTGTAACGGAACTCCCGAGCCAAACGCTGGCGAAGAAGAACTGCAAACGGCGGTCGTCCGTCAGGGCGACCTGGCGCTGTTTGCCAGCGGGAGTGGATCTCTCATTCCCGGCCGTGAAGTTGAGCTTGGATTTGGCGCAAATGGGCCGGTAGCCGAATTGAACGTTCGGGCGGGCGATGTGGTCGAAGCCGGTGACATTCTGGCGGTGGCCGGAGAGCAGGAGCAGCTTGAGGCGGCCGCAGCCTCAGCCGAACTATCCTTGCTTGAGGCTCAAGAAGCATTGAATGCAATTTATGAGGGTGCCGATCGGACTACAGCCGAGGCAATGCTTGCTTTAGGGAACGCCTTGGACGCACTCGAAGATGCTCAGCGGACCTGGCAGAACCAGCAGGAAGGCTACCGGGCGAGCACCACGACCGTCAAAGCCGCGGAAGCCGAGCTCGTCGTGGCGCAATCAAAATTAGACCAGGAAAAAAGCGAACTGGGAAACCTGTCGCATCTATCAAGTGATGATCCGCAACGTGCGCAGGCTTACAAAGATTTCGCAGCTGCAGAGCAGCGCTATTGGAGCGCGCTCTCCAATGTGAATTGGTACACAGGCCACCCCACAGAAACCCAACAGAACATCTTGGATGGTGAGGTAGCGCTGGCAGAAGCGCAATTGGCCGAGGCACATGTCGCCTACGACCTGGTTGAGGATGGGCCAGACCCGATCGAAATTCGAATAGCCGAGTTAAAAGTTAGTAAGTCCGAAGCGGACCTATCAGTTGCGTTAGGGAACCTGGAAGAGTCGGCAATCGTTGCTCCGTTTTCCGGCACCATCATGGAGGTCAGCGCGGACGCTGGGGATATGGTCTCAGGAGCGTTTATCGCGCTCGCCGATCTGAGCGTTCCGCAACTAGAGGTATTCCTGGATGAAACGGACGCGGCCAACTTTGCCATTGGATATGAAGCAGAAGTCATATTCGATGCGCTGCCTGACTCTGTGTTCACGGGTCGGGTCATTCAAGTCGATCCCAGACTGACCAACCAGGGCAATATTTCGACAGTTCAAGGCTTGGTTCAACTGGATCCCAGTCCATTCGATGGGTTACTGGTTGGGATGAACGCCGCAGTGGATATTGTTGGAGGTCGTGCGGAGAATGCAATTTTAGTTCCTGTTGAAGCGTTGCGCGAGCTAGGCCCGGGAGAGTTCGCGGTGTTCGTCCTCGAGGACGGTGAACCCAGGCTTCGACCTGTAGAAGTCGGGATTATGGACTTCACATTTGCCGAAATCATTTCCGGCCTGGAGGCGGGTGAAACGGTAACGACAGGTATCGTGGAGACCGGTTGATGGCCGTAATTGAAGCAATGGATATCGCGCGAGTTTATGGCAAAGGAGATATCAGCGTCCGTGCGCTAGATGGCGTGAGCCTCACGATCGAGCGAGGGGAGTTTGTCGCCGTTATGGGGCCGTCCGGATCTGGGAAGAGCACGCTGATGAACATTCTTGGTTGCCTGGATCGGCCGACCGAAGGCCGATACATTCTGGAAAACCTGGACGTAAGCGAGATGAGCCGAGCAGAGTTGGCCAAGATCCGTAATGAGCGAATCGGCTTCATTTTCCAGTCCTACAACCTGCTTGTGAAAGCCACGGCCCTCAAAAACGTTATGGCACCGCTGCTTTATGCTCGCAACATCAAACGCAGCAAGGCAGAAATGGAAGCGAAAGCACAGGAGGTTTTGGCCGCAGTGGGACTGGAGGATCGAGTCGAACATATGCCGACCGAACTCTCAGGCGGTCAACAGCAGCGCGTGGCGGTTGCAAGAGCACTGGTAAATGACCCAGCATTTGTATTGGCCGATGAACCCACAGGTAATTTGGATTCCCGCTCTGGCGAAGAAATTATGGCCCTTCTTCATACACTGCATGAGAGTGGAAGGACGATCGTAATGGTTACTCACGATTCTTCGATCGCGACGCATACGGAGCGAACTATCCATCTCTTGGATGGCAAGGTCGAGAAGATCGTGCAAAACGGCTCAGCGCACGAACAAGCCCGGAAAATCGAGGTGCAGCATGAATCTGCGTGAATTTATTAGCCTGGCCTGGGAGAGCATCTCCGGCAACAAGCTGCGCTCGCTACTCACTATGCTGGGCATCATCATTGGTGTGGCCTCCGTAATCATCATGATCGGCATCAGCGCTGGAACGGAAGCCGCCATAGAGGCGCAGATCACCGGCTTGGGATCAAATCTGGTGTACATCAACCAGAACTTCTCGCGCGGCGGTCCCTCGGCATTTCAGCCTGGTGGGGGCGGAGGCGGGCTGGTATATGACGACGCATTCGCAATCGCCGACAATGTCAGGGGTGTCGAGGCGGTGGTGGTGGAGCAGCCCTCTTCCGAGACTGTGAAGGCAGGCAACGTCAATTTAGAAAGCGTAACGATTCTGGGGAGTACTGCGGATTTCCCTTCGGTGCGTGATATGGAACTCGATCAAGGCCGCTACTTCACTCAGCAAGAAGTAGATCGAAAACAGAAGGTGGCCGTGCTCGGCTCCGGTCTAGCACAGGAACTGTTCGGGGACGAGAACCCGATCGGGCAGACGGTGACCGTAGATACTACAAAATTGACTGTGATCGGCACCTTTGAAGAACGCGGTCTGGTGAGCGGCATTGACTTCGATTCACAACTCTATACACCCATCACGGTAGTGTTTCAGAAATTCACTCCAGCCCGATTTGCACGGTTCTTGGGTGATCGTGTGCGGCAGATCATCGTCGAAGTCGAGAGTCCAGAGGTGCTAGAGGGCACCATCGAACAAATCAACTTGCTTCTCGCCCGACTACACGACGTCACTCTTGAGGCCGCCGATTTCTCAGTAACCACACAACAAGACATCATTCAGACCCAAGAAGCTACAACGCAAGCCTTTCGCAGCTTACTGGCTTGGGTAGCAGGTGTGTCTCTAATTGTTGGGGGCATAGGGATCATGAACATCATGCTGGTTAGCGTGACCGAACGTACGCGTGAAATTGGCATCCGCCAGTCCATTGGGGCGGCCCCTAACGACATCCGCGGGCAGTTTCTGACCGAGGCGGTCGTGCTGAGTCTGATCGGCGGGGTGCTTGGCGTTGTTGTCGGCGTGGGTGGCTCAATGATTTTCGGAGCAGTGAGTGATATGCAGACCGTCGTGGTTTCAAGCTCGATCATTCTTGCATTTACTTCCGCCGCAGCGGTCGGAATATTCTTTGGTTTCTATCCAGCGAATCGGGCCTCACAGTTGGATCCGATCGAGGCGTTACGACACGAGTAAGACGAATCTCCATAGTGAGTAAGTAGAGAGGGAGTCAGATGACGAATTCAACATTAAAGCTGTCAGCACTCTCAGCCCTGGTCGTCCTAGCTGCAGCATGCAGTTCCGGTGTTGCGGAATCGGATGAGCCAGTTGCTGAGGATTTTCAGGCGAGTGAGGGGACCACGCGAACTGCGGATTCAACGCAGGCGAGAGCTCGGCTTGCAGAAGGCGAGATCCCTGTACAAACGCAACTCATTCTGGGCACTCTTCAGCTCGAGACCACAGATCTGGCAGTTGATTCGGTTCAGGCTGTCGAATTGGCACCCTTATGGAAAGCGATGCGCAGCCTAACGACTAGTGACACTGCTGCTGCTGCAGAGATTGAGGCTCTGCTCGAACAAATACAAGACGTCATGACAACCGAGCAGCTGGAGGCAATCTCAGCTTTCGAGATCACGCCAGAAGACATGCGGACCATTATTCAAGATCTAGGGCTCGAGTTCGGCCCTCCGGAAGGATTTGAAGGCTTTGAAGGTGAGGGCTTCAACCCGGATCAATTTCGGCAGCAATTTGGAGGGGGAGGTCCAGGGGGACCCGGCGGTGGAGGAGGACAGGGTCCCGGTGGGCAATTTGGTGGCGGACCCGAAGGATTCCAGGGCGGCGGCGGCGATTTTGACCCAGAGGCGTTTGCAACGCAGCGCGCCGAGCGAGGTTTAGAAGGATTTGGAGGTCGAGCCGGCGGATTTCTCTTTGAGCCGCTCATCCAGCTGCTGGAGGCGCGATCAGGACTTGAAGACGCTTAATTGATCACTTACACGGCACGCCAGTTAGCTCAATGAGCCGACTTGCAAAGAAGCATATCTTCCCAGGAGGAAAGCAGTGAGTATTCGATGGTTGGGTTTACTACCAGTGACATTGGCGATTGGCCTTAGCGCATGTTCGCCGAGTGCAACACAGGAAGCTGAGACTGAGGTTCCAGAGGCAGCAGGAGCAGAAGTCGCCCAAGCGCCCGAAGGCGAGTCGGAGGCCTTAGGCACAGAGGGCGAGCTAATTTTTGTGCTGGATCCCGAATTGACTGAGGCACGGTTCATCATAGGCGAAATCCTTGCCAATCAGCCCAACACGGTGATCGGAGTCAACAATCAGGTTCAGGGTGGAGGCGTGCTCAACTTTTTGGAGCCTGAACTCAGTACACTGGATGAATTCCTGATCGATTCTTCAGGATTTGATACGGACAGCTCGATGCGAAATCGAGCTGTCAGGAATTTCATCCTGCAGTCTGGTCAATTTCCTTTGATCAGCTTTCAACCAACAGATATTGTAGGAATTCCAAGCGCGATCGTCGTCGGAGAGACCGTTCCCTTTGAGATCGTAGGGCAATTGACGATCCGAGAAGTCACACAGGAGGTGACCTTCGCCGGAGAAGCTACGATGGTCGCTGAGGATCGAGTGGAAGGTCTGGCGGCTGCAACGGTCCTTCGAGAAGATTTCCAATTGTCGATCCCTCGCGTTCCTCGCGTGGCTGGAGTGGACGAAGAATTCATCCTCGAAATTGAGTTTGTTGCCGTAGCAGGGTAGATGTAAAGACCATAAATCCTTCACAATATGTTCACTATTTCTTGATAGGATCCAATCGCCCCGTTCGCAGGAAGGCCGGAACATGTCCAAGAAGATCATGGTTGTGGATGACGAACCTCGACTGGTTTCCGTTGTCGAGGCTTATCTGAAGCAAGAAGGTTTCGATGTAACGACCGCCTCAAACGGGCAGGATGCACTCTTTGTCGCGCGCGAGTCCAAGCCAGACCTGATCATTCTGGATGTGATGATGCCGGAAATGGATGGCTTCGAGTTTATGCGAGCCCACCGAAAAGAAGCTGAAACGCCCATAATCCTGCTTACTGCCAAGGTTGAAGAGGATGACAAAGTCATCGGTTTGGAGCTGGGAGCTGACGACTATGTCACCAAACCGTTCCGGCCCCGCGAGTTAGTTGCAAGGGTGCGGGCCGTTTTACGCAGAGCAGGTCAAACTCGGCCGGAAGCTGCAGTGATTCGAGCCTCGAATATTGCGCTGGATCGTGAGCGCCACACAGTAGAAGTTGGGGAGCAGTACGTGGATCTCACACCCTCCGAATTCGATCTGCTGGCCGCGTTGATGTCGGTGCCAGGGAGAGCGTATTCCCGACTCGAACTCCTTGATCGAATCCAGGGGGTGGCGTATGAGGGCTATGAGCGCACCATCGATGTACATATTAAGAACTTGCGTTCCAAAGTTGAGCCAAAACCCAAGGAGCCGCATTACATTCAGACCGTGTATGGCGTTGGCTATCGCTTTGTAAGGGAGTAGCTGTTATTCGCTCGCTGACCGCAAAATTGTTGCTTGCGTTTGTTGTTGTCGGATTGACCGGCACGGCCATTTTGGCGATTTTGGCCGCGGCCGCTACAGCCGGCGAATTTGGCAACTTCATGTTCTCGTACCGACGAACTGGATTGACGGATCAGCTTGCAGACTACTATGCGACGAACGGCAATTGGGAAGGGTTGCCACGGCCGTTCTCCAATCGATCGTTCGTAGGCCCACGACCTGGACTCGATGGGAACCCTCCATTCTTGCCCTTCCTACTGGTAGATGAGCACGGTTTGGTCGTCGTTGCTGGGGAAAACCATCCTGTCGGTGATAAGGTACCCGCGGGATCCCTGTCAGGCGGCACCCCAATTGAAGTGAATGGCAGAGCCGTTGGGACGCTCTATATTCAAAGCGGAGCATTCGATGTCCAGCCGGCTGAGCTAGCTTTTATTGATCGCGTGAACCTCGCGCTCATCGTGGGCGCCGTCGGCGGCGCCTCAGCGGCAATTGTGCTAGGCGTCGTGCTCGCGCGATCCCTGACGAGGCCATTGCGGGAGCTAACCCTGGGTGCAAAGGCAGTCGCCGCTGGTGAACTCGACACGCAGGTGCCGGTGCGTTCATCCGATGAATTAGGAGAATTAGCCGAAGCTTTCAATCAAATGAACGCCGATTTAGCCACCGCTCGCGATCGGCGCCGCCAACTCACCGCGGATGTCGCGCATGAGCTGCGTACGCCGCTGAGCATCATACTTGCACAATCGGAGGGGATTCAAGACGGTGTGATAGATGCCTCGGGAGAAAATTTCTCCATCATCCGTGAAGAAGCACAACGGCTCGAACGGCTGGTAGAAGATCTTCGAACCTTGTCTCTGGTTGAATCCGGCGAACTTTCGCTTGAGCTTAGAGAATACGATCCTAAAGCCGTCCTGGAGAGGACGGCCGCCTCCTATCAGGCGCTCGCGCGAGAGAAGGAAATCGACCTCAAGGTAAGTATTGATCAGGCTCTTCCCGAGGTCAGGATCGACTTTGATCGAATGGGCCAGGTGCTGGGCAACCTGGTAAGCAACGCCATGCGACATACTCCGCATGGAGGAAACATCCTGATAGCTGCAAAAGATAGCAATGGTGCTGTTGAAATTCAGGTCAAAGATAGTGGACGAGGAATTGATCCCGAGGATTTGCCTCACGTATTCGAGCGTTTTTACCGAGGCGATAAATCTAGACAGCGAGACGGAGCCGGATCAGGATTAGGGCTGGCGATCGCCAAGTCATTGACTGAGGTGCAAGGTGGAACCATTCGAGCGGAGAGCGAACTCGGAGAGGGAACGACCATCCTGCTTCAGATTCCAAAGTCCATCTAGCATTTCGTAAACAAGTCCCTCAACAATCAGAATAGAATATCAACCTGAGCTTCGCCTGAGGCTCAGCGAGGAGTCAAGCTATGCAAGATCTGCTCGATCGAGCATTAAACCTGGCACAGACTCGCGGTGCGCAATATGCGGATTCGCGGGTCATCGAAAAAGAAACCGAAACGCTCGTTCTTCAAAATGGGGAGATGCGGACTCTGGAGAGTGCCAAGAACCTTGGGGTGGGGGTCAGAGTGCTCGTGGATGGCGCGTGGGGTTTTGCCTCTTCACGCGATTTGAGCTTGAGCGAGATCGACCGCCTCACGGACCGAGCATTTGAGATCGCCAGAGCCTCAGCGCTGGTTCGCGGAGACAAGGTTGATCTTGGACCGGCGGTTACTAGCGAAGGCACTTACCGGACTCCGGTCGAGATCGATCCTTTTACGATTTCCCTGGACCAGAAAGTTTCGGTATTGATGGAGACCGATCAACTCTTAGCGTCGGTGCCCGAGATTAAGGCGCGAATCTTGAATCTGGTGTTCATAAAGGAACGAAAATGGTTTGCCAACAGTGATGGAGCCCGCACGGACCAGACCATTATCGAAACGGGCGGCGGCATGACGGCGTATGCGGTCGGTGAAGGAGAAGTTCAGCAGCGTTCCTACCCATCCTCCTGGGGGCGTCAGCAGGTGACAGCTGGCTGGGAGGCAGTCGTGGGCTGGGATCTTCCGGGAAATGCCGAGCGCGTGGCCAGCGAAGCGGCGGCTTTGTTGACGGCAGACCCGTGCCCAAGCGGCAGGGGAGATATCATCCTGAGCGGGGAGCAAGTGGCTCTGCAAATCCATGAGTCGTGTGGGCACCCGATCGAACTAGATCGCGTCTACGGAACCGAAGCCGCCTACGCTGGAACATCATTTCTGACGACCGAGAAATTAAACAACTTCCGATACGGTTCGGAGGTCGTCAACATTACCGCCGACAGCGTGAGGCCTAACGGCTTGGGAACCTTCGGCTGGGATGATGAAGGCATACCTGC
>CBDTZL010000080.1:0-10186 GCA_965364895.1 uncultured bacterium | reverse complement strand
TGAGCTGCAAGGGGTGGCAGCAGGAGGCTGCGCTGCGCATGCTCATGAACAATCTCGATCCAGAGGTCGCCGAACGACCCGAGGATCTCGTTGTTTACGGAGGAAGGGGTAAAGCGGCACGGGATTGGGATTCTTATTCGGCAATCGTGACCGCGCTGCGGGCGCTGGAGAATGATGAGACCCTGTTGATTCAATCCGGTAAGCCTGTGGCGGTATTCCATACGCACACCGACGCACCACGCGTGCTGCTAGCAAACTCCAATCTGGTTCCTCACTGGGCAACCCAGGATCACTTCGAGGAGCTCGCGGCCAAAGGCCTCATGATGTATGGGCAGATGACGGCCGGAAGCTGGATCTATATCGGAACGCAGGGCATTCTGCAGGGCACCTATGAGACGCTCGGCGCTCTCGCCAGCCAGCAGGGCTGGGACAGCCTGAAGGGAAAAATTGTGCTAACTGCCGGCCTGGGCGGAATGGGAGGCGCCCAGCCGCTTTCGATCACTATGAATGAAGGCGTCGGGCTCATCGTCGAGGTCGACCCGGATCGAGCCTATCGAAGGCTTGAGAACGGCTACGTGGATCAGGTCGTTGATACGCTTGAAGAGGCGATGACGATCGTAGAAGGGGCGCGCGACCAGGGCAAGCCGCTTTCGGTTGCTCTTATCGGAAACGCGGCTGAAATTTATCGCGAGCTTGTTATACGAGAAGTGACGCCGGATGTCGTGACGGATCAGACTCCTGCTCATGATCCGCTGGCCTATGTTCCTCATGAGCTATCGCTGGAAGATGCCAATCGGCTCCGGTCCGAAGCCCCGCACGAATACATTGAGCGGAGCGCAGCATCGATGGCCGAGCAGGTGAACGCCATGCTGGCGTTTAAGGATCGTGGAGCGATTGTCTTTGATTACGGTAACAACTTGCGCCAGAGAGCGTACGATGCCGGGGTCGAGCAGGCGTTCTCATATCCCGGGTTTGTACCGGCCTATATCCGCCCCCTATTTTTTGAGGGAAAAGGGCCGTTTCGGTGGGTAGCTCTTTCCGGCGACCCGGAGGACATCTATCGAACCGACGACGCAATTCGCGAGCTCTTTCCTAACGATCAACACCTGCATCGCTGGCTGAAGCTGGCTCGAGAACAAGTTCAGTTTCAAGGACTGCCGGCAAGGATATGCTGGCTTGGCTTCGGCGAGCGGGCGGTGGCTGGATTGAAATTCAACGAAATGGTGGCCTCAGGCGAGCTGAAAGCACCGATCGTCATCGGACGTGACCATCTGGATGGAGGCTCGGTTGCCAGCCCGAACCGTGAGACCGAGGGCATGCGCGACGGTACGGACGCGGTATCCGACTGGCCAATTCTGAACGCCATGCTGAATGCCGTCGGAGGCGCGACCTGGGTTTCCTTCCACCATGGTGGAGGGGTGGGTATAGGATTCTCGCAACATGCAGGCCAGGTGATCGTAGCCGACGGATCCCCAGAGGCTGCCATTCGATTAGAAAGAGTGCTCACCACAGATCCCGGGATGGCGATCGTGCGGCATGCAGATGCTGGTTACGAAGAAGCTATTCGTGCCGCTCGTGAACACGGAATACAGATGCCGATGCTGACGTAGGTATCGAACTACGCAATAATACTGAGCGCACCCCCTCCAAGAATGGATCAATGATTTACGTTCTTCCGCCTTTGACCGGGCGTGCTACTTGTGCAGAATCTACGGTAGGGGTTGCATCGCGACCGGTTCAGGCTCACTCAACATCGGTAGCGATTCGAAGGTACCCCAAGCAATCCCCCTGAGCCTGTAACCGGCAACTCCACCACTCGGACTCGCCGCGCACGGATATCATCCGGGCGCGGCGATGTCGTTAATCCGGCGAACATTCGCCTACCCGAGCGATGACTAAAAGGACGCAGTACGTAGTGCTGCTCAGTCCTTGCGGCGCGCAGCCTGAGCCGTTTCAGGTATGATTCGGATTCCTTCCGGCGGAATACCTAAGGGAAAAGCCAACAACGGACTCCGTTTGAGGCTCTTTCCACACTCAGCAACGAATGGATACTCCCATCTTCACGCATCTGATTCCTTATCTCTTATCGGCTGGCACATCTGTCGCGATCGGTGCTTATGCATGGGGACGTCAATCGGTTCCCGGGTCCCGTCAATTCGCGCTACTTGTCAGGGCTCAAGCTGTCGCTACCGGCCAGCGGATAGATACAAATGGGATACAGTAGCTTCGGCAAGACGACGCGGCAAGCTGGGGCAGTCATTCCTCTGATTGCCCTTGCTATTTACTTGCTACTGTTCTCCCTCCTCCCAGCCGAGTCAAAAAACGTAGCGACAACTCTGTCGATTCTTCCCATAATCGCGGTTGGGTGGACGTTTGGCCTGCGCGCCGGGGTGGTCGCCGCGGTTCTTTCCGTGCCTCTAAACACGGTCCTCTTGAATTTGGCGGGTCAACCGGGGTGGGATGTGTTGATCCGGACCGGTGGTGGAGCTCTGGGGACAATCGCTCTCATAGCAGCCGGCGCCGCGGTTGGACGGCTAAGCGACTTGTGGGGACGCCTGGAGAAGGAGGTCGCAGAGCGTCAGAGGATCGAGGAGAAGCTTCGTGAGCGCACGGCCGAGCGAAATGAGGCCAAGCTCATAGGGTTTCTTAACGCATTGCCAATCGCGGTGATCGTGGTTGGTTCCGACACCAAGCTGTCGTACATGAACGATTTGGCAATGGAACTCTATAACAGGGGTCGAACTACTGAGCCTCCCATGGGTCCCGATCACGGGCGTTCCTTAGATGAAGTACTTAGGGAGATACCAACCTATATTATTGACGGTGATCCTCTACCCTTAGATCGGTCTCCAAGCCTTCGAGCCCTGAAGGGAGAGCGGGTCAGGCTGGACAATGTAGAGGTCCAGCTCCGAGCGGAGCGAGTGCCATTGGAGATGCTTTCGGTCCCAATTCGAGACGAGAACGGGGAGGTCGAATTCGCACTCACCACTATTCAGGACATTAGCGAGCGGCGACGCCTGGAAGATACTCTTTCCGGTATCTACACTTTGGGGCGCGACCTGGCCTTGATTCGCAATGAGGATGACATTGGACGGCGGGTGCTCGAGGAAGCTCACCACATATTGGACTTTGAGGCAGCAGGTTTTGGACTTGCGGACGAGCAATCCGGTGAGCTGATCTACGGGTACAGCATCCTGGGCATCGACGAAGAGGATACCGTTTTGCGATTGCCGTTGGACGGGAAAGAGTCTCAGAGCATCAGCGCACAGGTATATCGGACGGGCGAACTCATGAATGTCCCTGATGTCAGTAAGGAATCCCTCTATAACTCGGGGAGACCGGGTTGGGATGGTCGCTCGGAGCTTTGCGTGCCCATCCGAGTCGGAGATCGAATCCTTGGAGTTCTAAATGCTGAAAGTCGCCAACTGAATCGATTCAGTCGAGACGACGAACGGTTGCTGCAGGCGCTCGCAGATCAATGCGGGGTCGCCGTGGAAAACGCCAGGCTGTACGGAGAACTCAAACAGCGGCTAAAAGAACAAACTGCACTGCAGAATGCCGTTTCCGCAATCGCTTCGAAAGTCGAGCTGGACGACGTATTGAGTGAGATCGCCAATCGCCTGGGGGAAGCTATCGGTTCGACGAGCGTCTTCATCTGTGAGTACGACAAAACGCGCGTCACATCCCGCGTTGTAGCGCAATACGTCGGACCGGAGGCAAATGAAAAGGAACGAGGCCACATTCCGATAGGCCCAATTTCTATCCCGGAATTCTTCCCTGGCACGTTGGAAAAACTCCGGATGAATGAGCCAGCCGTTTCCTATGCTGACGATCTTGAATTGCCAGAAGCTCAGCGACAGCACTACAACGATTATGACACCTTGACTTCACTGTTCATCCCAATGCGAATTGGAGGCAGGCTGGTCGCCTACGCTGACCTGTGGGACAGCCGCATGCGGAGGGAATTCACGCCGCAGGAGATCGCTCTGTGTGAGGGGATTGCTCAGCAAGCAGCCGTAGCGATTGAAAATGCCCGACTGTACGCGCAAGCACAGGAAGAGCTGATTGAGCGCCGTCGGGTTGAGGAAAAGCTACAGCTGCATCAAGAGGAACTCGAGGATCTGGTGATGGAGCGAACGGCCAAGCTGAGCGAGGCTAGCGAGCGCCTAGCGACGCTAAATGACGCAAGCCGCGTGCTGGGAGTGGCAAGCGTGGATGCCGACCAGGTACATGCGGCGATTCACCGCGCGGTTTCCTGGCTGATGCCTGCGGAGATCTTCTCCATCTCAGTTGTTGACCAGGACATGGTCGAAGATGTGTACGCGGCGGGAATTGAGAGCCGGAACATTGAACCCCCATATTCGGTCGCGGATACATTCGTTGACTTCATGTTTCGCCGCGGATCGTCGCTTTGCATTGACGATGTTCAGCTGCTGGATGAAGCAAATCCGCTTGTAGCGTATGTAGAGGCCAACACACGGTCCGCGCTTGCCGTGCTGCTTCCCGCGGGCGGGCAGAGTATGGGGGTTATGCTGGCGCAATCGGAGGCGCCCGACTCGTACACCGAGGAGGACGAGAAGATCCTGGAAATGCTGGCAGCGCATGCCGCAACTGCATTGGAGAATGCGCAGCTGTATGAGGTTGTTCAGCGTTCCGCTGCAGATAATGAACGTCAGCGCTTGTCGCGTCATCTGCACGACTCGGTCACGCAGTCTTTATACAGCCTGGCGCTGATGACTAATGGCTGGGCGGCAATGTCGGAAAAAGGGGAATTGAAGAATCCTGTGGATTCGTTCCGCCAGCTTGAGGAGCTCAGTGTACAAGCTCTCAGCGAGATGCGATTGCTGATCCATCAGCTGCGTCCACCGGTTCTTGAGGAGACGGGATTGGTAGGCGCGTTGCAGGAACGACTAGAAGCGGTTGAACACCGTGTGGGCTTGGAAACCAAGCTGCTAACCGAAGGCGATGTCGAAGGACTGCCGCAGCAAGTCGAGGAGGAATTCTTCCACATCTCTCAGGAGGCGCTCAACAACGCATTGCGACATGCGGATGCCTCGAACATTCAGATACGGATTGAAGTTGAGAATGGCTCCGCAAGGTTGGCGGTTGAAGATGATGGGAGCGGTTTCGATCCTTCGGAGTCAAATGGAGGCCTGGGTTTAATCACCATGCGCGAACGCGCCGAAAGCTTGGGAGGCGACTTCAAGCTGACTAGTGATGATGATCACGGAACTGTGGTAGAAGTACGTCTTGAGCTCGGCTCGAACTGAAGGGTGTTTGCATGACAGATAAGATTCGCATCGCAATCGCAGACGATCATCCGATCGTTCGCCAGGGCCTGAGGGTAGCGCTCGGCGCGCAAGACGATCTGGAGCTGGTAGGAGAGGCGTCTAATGGTGCCGAAGCGGTGGAGCTGGCCAATCGCCTGGAACCGGATGTGATGATCATGGATCTTCAGATGCCGGTCATGGACGGCATTACGGCGATCCAAGAGATTACGAAAGAAAATGACGACGCCTGCATATTGGTGCTCACCAGCTTCCCAGATGACAAGAACGTTTTCAGCGCAATAAAAGCCGGCGCTATGGGGTTTTTGCTAAAAGAGGCACCGCCTGAGGAGCTGCTGGCATCCGTTCGAACCGTCTACGGTGGTGAAGCGGCTTTGCATCCAACGATCGCACGAAAATTAATTCAGGAAGTCAAAGCGCCTTCCGAGGATCGTTCTTCGCTGGATCCACTAACACCACGTGAAATGGATGTGCTCAAGTGCCTGGCGCGCGGTCTCTCCAACCGTGAAATCGCGAAAGAGCTGACCGTATCCGTAAGAACGGTAACCACGCACATGCGGAATATCCTCGATAAATTGCATGTATCTAATCGCACGCAGGCCGCCCTCTATGCTCTTGAACACGGAGTTCAATCAGACTAGCTGAGCTTCGTCCTTGCGCAGGGATTCCTGCACGCGCCGGAACTAGCAGACCTCCCCATTCGGTCCCCCACTTAGGCATTTTTGCCTAGCCCCGACTGATGCTACCTCCCTCCAAAACCGGAAGCCGAATTACGTACGGACTGTGATGCCTGCGTTGAGATTCTGTGGCATCTTAGTGCTGTGGCGAATACCCTTTCCCCCAACGACAAAACGTCAGCGACAATCGCGCTTGTGGCGCCGGCGTGGCTGCAGGAGGCGCTTCAGATCTTGCTGGATGGGACGCGGGGAGTACTGCTGATTGCCAGCTCAGAAAGCGTGGACAGCCTAACGAGGCTGGAGATGGAAGGATCTCCCGATTTCGTACTCCTTGATGCGGATCGAGATAGCGCAATTGCGGTATCGGAGGTCAAACGCATCAATCATTCCTGGCCGAAGACCGACTGCATTGCGCTAGTCGACAATACGCGCCAGATTCCACTCCTGAAAGATGTGGGAGTAAGCTTGACCCTTCTCAAGGGAGCATCCCCGAAGCGATTGAGAGAACTATTGCAGGTACTGGCAGAGCATAAACTCCGCAGCCAGACCGCATTCCGCCCATGGCCTCTCGGCTATAATCGGTCCTCGAGCGGGATCGAACCGCAAACCTGAAACCCAGCAGATACGGGCCTTGGGTTTCAGCTCGCCTTTGGCGCGGTAGCTCAGTTGGCAGAGCAGGGGATTCATAAGCCCAAGGTCGGCAGTTCAAGTCTGCCCCGCGCCACCTTCCATCTCTGTAGTTGAAACGAAAAAACGGCGCCTGATGCTTCAGGCGCCGTCATCGTTTTAGTGCGAAATAAATTAACCTTCCGCGCTCGGGCGCTCTCCAAGCTCCACCGTTATTTCGATTTGCTCCGCATTGCGAAGGATGCTGAGGGTAATAGTTTGGCCTACGCTGGTTTTGCCCGAAATGAAGGTCAACAGGTCTTCGAAATCACGAATGACGAATCCATCCACGCTGGTGATGAGATCTCCCTGTCCACTCTCGTAGCTAAGAAGGCCGGTTCCAGAAGCCGGCCCTCCCTCGAGAATGCTGACTACTAGAATGCCAACCTGCTCCGGCGGCACACCCAATTCCTGCCGAATTTGAGAATTCAGATCCGTTCCTGAGATTCCTAGCCACGGATGTGGGAACTCTCCGCGCTCAATGAGGATCGGCACAATGCGAGCTACCGAATCTGACGGGACTGCAAAACCCACACCGCTGAATTGTCTATCGGATGATTCGATGGCCGTATTAATTCCAACGACCTCCCCAGCAAGGTTCAGCAGTGGGCCGCCAGAGTTTCCGGGATTGATCGCCGTATCCGTCTGTATGACGCTAGGAATGCTAAATTGTCCTCCGCCCGCGATTTGAGCTTTGGAAGGCAGCGTGCGGCCGAGCGCACTGACGATCCCGGTGGTCATTGTGCCCTGTAATCCAAAAGGATTGCCAATTGCTACCACTTGTTGGCCCACCCGCAGCGATCCCGAATTCCCAAGTGAGAGAGGCCGGAGCCCTTCGGGCATATCCGCGACCAAGACCACAGCCAGGTCGCTCCCGGGGTCGGTCCCCACAACCTCTGCCAGTGAGTTTCGACCGTCCGCGAAGATCACATTCACTTGATCGGCGCCGTCGACAACGTGAAAGTTTGTGACGATGTGGCCCAGCGTGTCGAAAACAAAACCCGAACCCTGACCAAACTGCGACCCATTAGAATCTCCAGCTATTTGACGCACCTGAATGTTGACAACTGCTGGATTGGTGACTTCGTACAGCTCCACCAGTCGATCTCCAAGATTGCTCGTTACAATGACCTGCCGAGCGAGCTGAAAATCATCCTCGACGACGAGCCCGGGGATAGGGACATCCGCCGTGCTTATTACGGAGGAACAGGCGGCAATAAAGC
The DNA here is from genome assembly GCA_965364895.1 of uncultured bacterium. Lineage (GTDB taxonomy): Bacteria > Chloroflexota > Anaerolineae > Anaerolineales > E44-bin32 > JADFRG01. The sequence continues at coordinate 2,332 of CBDTZL010000080.1, read as the reverse complement.
CCGCGCTTAATAACAGGATCGAACTCCAAACGAGTTTTCTTTGATGCTTCATAGGGAGTGAATCTCCTTTGAATTGCCAGACGGAAAATGGACACCTTTAGCTCACGAACCCTTACCGTTATAGTGGAGCGAGTTTAAGCGGGGTGCGTAAGAATTCCATTGAGCACCGATGAGCAGCAGATAAGCTGAGTGCGGGTAAATCAACGCGCAACTGCAAACATAGGGAGGTCAAGTCAAACCTCGCGGTTTCGGGAACAGCGACAACATCAGAGCCCAGATAAATATTAGGCTTGCCTAAATATATATTTCGTCCTACAATATTATGTTCTCTACAGAACTTTAGGAGGCTTCTATGACTGAAGCGATACGAATCGACAAGCTAACCAAGAATTACGGGAAAGAACGCGGCGTCATCGACCTCGATCTGGTCGTTGAGGCAGGCGAGGTCTTTGGATATCTCGGGCCGAACGGAGCCGGGAAAACAACGACCATCCGCACGCTGCTGGACCTCATTCGCCCGACATCCGGCCAATGCAAGATCTTCGGATTGGATTGCCAGGAAGAGTCGATCGAAGTTCACAAACGAGTGGGCTATGTCCCAGGCGAACTGGCCCTTTACCCCAAGCTCACCGGCGAGCAGACGGTGCGTCACTTTGCCGCGTTGCGAGGTGGGGTAGACATGGGGTGGGTGATGGAACTTGCGGAACGATTGGACTTCGATCTAGGGCGTCCTGCCAAGGCCTATTCCAGCGGTAATCGCCGCAAGCTGGCGTTGATCCTGGCGCTGATGAGTAAACCTGACCTGCTTCTTCTAGATGAAGCAAGCGGCGGCCTGGACCCCCTCGTGCAGCAGGTGTTCTACAAGATTCTGGTGGAAATGAGAGAAGCCGGCTCGACGGTCTTCTTCTCCTCCCACAACTTGCCAGAAGTGGAGCGTGTATGCGACCGCGTGGCGATCATTCGGGAGGGGCGCCTGGTGGCGGTGGAGGGGGTCAGCGATCTCAAGGCTAAGGCCCTGAGACGCATCGAAATCCAATTTGATCAGCCGGTACCCGGGGAAGCCTTTGTGGGGCTACCAGGGGTACAGGATGTTGAGATACAGGACAGCCGGCTCGTGTTTACGGTGCAGGGATCGATTGATGCGATCTTCAAGGCCGCGGCTCAACACACGGTAATCAATGTTGTCAGCTACGAACCGAGCTTGGAAGAAGTGTTCCTGACCTTCTACGAAGGAGGAGCGAACGATGCTAAATAGTGTATTTGGTAAAACCTTATTCGACATGCGGCGCGGCCTGATCTGGTGGTCTATTGGCCTGATTCTGACGAACCTCATGATCGTCTTGATCTTTCCGTCCATCGAGGAGAGTTCAGCCGCACTAACCGAGTACATGCAAAACCTGCCGCCCGCTATGATCGCGCTGATTGGAGACATCGCGAACTTCGCCACCATGGAGGGATACTTGGGGCTGGAGTTGTTCAGCTTCTTCCTCCCGGCCCTAACGCTGGGATTCGGGATCGCCTACGGTGGCAGCGCGATCGGATCCGAAGAGGACAGCGGAACGCTGGACGCGCTTCTGTCCTACCCCATCACGCGGCGCAGCGTGCTCACGCAAAAATTCGGTGCGATCACGGTGTTTGCGCTTCTGGTGCTGGTCGCCAGCACGGCTGGCTTGCTTCTGGGTGTTGTTATGGTTGATTCTTCGATCAATATGGTCAACTTGGCAGCCGCGGTTCTGAACGTGGGGCTGCTCACTCTGCTCTTCGGCACTCTGACTCTGGCTCTCACCGGGGTAGGTCTGAATCGCGGCGCAGCCTCCGGAATCTCCGCAGGATTAGCCGCGCTCACATTTCTTATGAATTCGCTGGCTCCGCTGGCTGATTTACCCGAAGTGGTGCGGCACATCACGCCCTGGTACTACTACGATGCGGTGGAAGTCCTGCAGACCGGTCCAGAGCCGCTCAACGCAGCAGTACTGTTGGTGGGGATAATCATTTTGCTGGTGATCGGAATTGTTGGGTTTCAGCGAAGAGATATCGCCGTCTAGGCAGTTACAGAACACAGCCAACTATTAGGGGGCGCCAACCGGCGCCCCCTTTTCGCGTGAAAAACACTTGTAAAAAGCACTTCGTTAAGAAAAAGAGTAAGATTGCCGGCCGATCTGGGTAGTGGGAAGTTGCCGGAAACGATCATGAATAATCGGTCTCGTGCGCTTAAGGTGGTGCTTTGTGTCGCTGTCGGGCTAACCGTCAGCGCATCCGCATCAGCCGCACCGGCCTCCACCACCTCTGCCTCCGCCGCATCCGCCTCAGCCGCACCGGCCTCCACCACTTC
>CBDTZL010000079.1:0-10225 GCA_965364895.1 uncultured bacterium | reverse complement strand
GCAGACTCCGGAACAGGCGTCTATACCAGTCGAAATATCACAACCGGGGAGCACGAGATCGAAGGCGACTACCTACTCAACGCGCAGGGTGAAGACGTAGTCGCTGGGATTCGCGAAACCAAACCGATCGATGAACTGAAAAACGACATGCCGGAGGCGTTCGCTGAGCTGGAACGGTACAGCGATAAATTGGAGAAGCACTATCGAGACGTCCAGGACATGGAATTCACCGTCGAAAGCGGCCGCCTATGGATGCTCCAGACTCGTGACAGCAAGCGTTCGGCTACCGCTGCAGTACGCTTCGCGGTTGACTTGGTGGATGAGGGCCTCATCTCTCAGGAAGAGGCCGTGAAGAAGGTCACCGCCGACCATGTCGATTATTTTCTTCATCCGCAATTTGATTCGAAAATATTGAAGTCAGCAAAAGACGAAGGTCGGATCCTGGCCACCGGCCTGAACGTTTCCCCCGGCGCGGCCGTTGGGCAAATCGCGCTCGATGCCGATACCGCTGAGAAATGGGCCAAAGAAGAGGGACGTCAGGTGATCATGGTCCGGCCCGAGACCAAGCCCGAAGACGTTCACGGAATGCTCGCGGCCGAGGGAATCCTAACCAGTCGAGGTGGCCGGTCCAGCCACGCTGCGCTGGTGGCAAGGCAGTTCGGAAAACCCGCTGTTGTTGGCTGTAAGGAGCTCCGGATCAATTTTGACGACCGCTCAGTCTCCGTAGATGGACGCACATTCCAGGAAGGGGACTTCTTCTCAATCGATGGAACCGACGGGGATGTATATGAGGGCGAGCTCGAGACGATGATCCCAGACTTCAACGAGCCTAATCTGCTTAAGGTTCTCAGTTGGGCCGATGACATTCGCCGTCTGGGAGTTTGGGCGAATGCGGACTACCCGTCCGATGCAGAGCGCGCCCGCGAATACGGCGCTGAAGGTATCGGCCTTTGTCGCACGGAGCATATGTTCTTCGAGGAAGAGCGGCTGCCGATCGTTCAGAAAATGATCCTGGCGGACTCTGAGCAAGAACGGGCAGAAGCGCTCGACAAGCTGCTGCCATTTCAGCGAGAAGACTTTGCCGGCCTATTCCGCGCCATGGATGGCCTGCCCGTGATCATCCGCTTGATTGACCCTCCGCTGCACGAATTCCTGCCCAGCCACGATGAACTGCTGGTTGAGGTGACGGAATTAAGGACCACCGGGAAGAACCCGGAACGTCTTGCGGAGCAGGAGGCCATGCTGGCTGAGGTTGAGCGAATGCGAGAGTCCAATCCGATGCTGGGGCTGCGCGGGGTGCGGTTGGGAATCCACATGCCTGCGGTCACCGAAATGCAAGTGCGTGCGATCATGGAAGCTGCGGCAACGGTGACCAAAGAGGGCGTCAAGGTGCACCCTGAAGTCATGATCCCGCTGATCAGCCACGTTAACGAACTCAAGACCCAGCAAGCGACTCTTGAGCGAGTAGCTGAAGAAGTGATGAAGGAACAGCAGGTCGAGGTTGACTACAAATTCGGAACCATGATTGAGATCCCGCGGGCGGCGCTAACCGCGCGCGAAGTAGCTGAGGTGGCTGAGTTCTTCTCGTTCGGGACAAACGATCTGACGCAGACCACCTACGGAATTAGCCGCGATGACGCGGAGGCGAGCTTTCTTGTTGAGTACATCGAGAAAGAAATCCTGCCAGCCAATCCATTCCAATCCATCGATCCGAATGGGGTTGGCCGCCTGATGCAGATGGCGACCACCGAGGGCCGTGAGACCCGTCCCGATCTGGAAGTCGGGATTTGTGGTGAGCACGGAGGCGATCCGGATTCGATACGCCTCTGCCATAAATACGGCCTGGACTATGTGAGTTGTTCACCATTTCGTGTGCCGGTCGCGAGATTAGCAGCCGCCCATGCTGCGATGGAGCAGGCCTAGCCTGGTACTGTAGGGGTACCTGATCTAGACTTAGAAGGAGGGTGTGCCCGACGGCACACCCTCTTGTTCGTTAGACAACTCCGAAACGAGAGGTGAGAAATGAGAGCATGGGTTATACCAGCAACAGCCACGGTCATATTCTGGGGGCTGTTTGGATTCATTCCGAAAATCACCACACGCTACATCAGCCCCGCCAGCGCGAGCGTCTATGCGGCATTTGCTGGAATACCGGTGGCTTTGATCATCATGGCGATCATGCGATTCCAGCTAGACACTGAACCCAAAGGCGTAATTCTTGCGAGCATCACCGGCGTGCTGGGAATGCTCGGTGCCCTTGGGTACCTAGTGGCAGTGTCCCGCGGTCCGGTTAGCTTGATTTCTCCCTTTACCGCTCTATATCCAGCTTTCACCATTCTGCTCGCAATGGTTTTCCTGGGCGAGACACTGGCTGTTCGGCAGTGGGTGGGAGTTGGCATGGCATTCGGAGCGGCGGTACTCATTGCAACCTAGAGATCAATGAGAGTGAACAAAGTTCTCAATCAAATGGCAATTTGCGCATAGCCATCGCTTGATCTTCACGTTTACAAGGTAGGAATGGGCTTTGGATCAAATCCAGTCTCAAATAGCGCTGGCAATAAACACAATGCCCAAATAGATCATGAATCCGCCGGTTACCAGGATCAACGCGCGATAGCGTCGATCGGTGAGGATCCGTCGGCCGGCGCTGGCGGAGGCCGACAGGAATGTGTCCCAGGCGTAGTCTGCGCTGATATGCCCAAAATAAAAGGCAGCCAATGTGGCAAATCCAATCGCCTGAGCCTGTGCGAGAAACCCCGCAGCCACCGTCACCCACCATACATACCAGAAAGGATTGGCCAGCGTCGTGGCAACGCCTAGCCCGAAAAGCGAGGAATACGATCTTGGCTTGCTGGCTTCTTCTGGATGCGGGAGCCGGATCCTTCCCCGCGCGGCTCCATAGATGTAATTTCCTCCGATAAAGAGCAGCGTCAGCCCGCCAAGCAGCCCAATAATGGTGCTGGCAAGAGGGGCGCTTAAAACGGTCGCGAGTCCGAACGTTATTAGCACAACCATCAGGAACTCAAGACTGGAGTGGCCGGTCGCGATTAGTGGTCCGACGCGCCAACCTTGTCGAGGCGATTCGCTCAGAATTGTCGCAGTGACAGGACCGGGGGAGATGACCGCTGCAATCCCGATTACGAATGAGAAAACGAAGACGGAAATTAAGGAGTCTGTTGACAACTTCTAGATAGGCAGGACGAGGTGCCATTCTACTGGAGGAGGCTCTAGCCCCAAGAACAATGGGGCGAGCTTGGGGTGCTTAGCCTAGGAGGCTTTTACGAAACGCTGCAGGTCGGGGAAGACCAATTTCTTGTATTCTGACTTGCGAAGGGCAGCACGATTGGCAGCCTCGAAGTTAAGCAGCACTTCTTTCAATGCGCGCACCTGCCACCCAGGCGGATCCTGCGAAAATACTGCCAGCACCGCGGTGTAGCTTCCGGGGATAAGCAACAGACCTGAGCCGTCATCTAAGTGAGTAGCGAGCATGCGGCCAGGGCCAGATTCCTCCCGCGGTGGTCCAAAGGTCCGTAGAAGCCCCATTGCCTCCTCGGCAGCATCCGGCATATCTCCCTGGATAAATATTTGATCTCGGTCTTTGCGATCATAGATCGCCACGCAGGTGCACAAGGCCTCGTTTAGCTGCATCAGGAAGGTGGTGCGTCCTTCCTCGAGAACGACTTTCCATCGATCGCTGCTGGGGTGGGCTTCTTTGAGTCGCATCGCAACTTGGCGCTGCTCCTGATAGTGCCTTCGAATCGCCCGGTACTGCGATCCATTGATGCGGCCATTCTCAATGTCATCCTCGAGCCGCTCGATCTTCTCATCGATGTTGGAGAGCTTGTCCATGAGTTCCGGAGATTCCTGCCTCTCGAGCTCCAGTTTCAATGTCTCCTCGATGGATTGCTCGGTCAACGAGTCGTCAGCAATGAAATCCTCGGCCGGTACATCTTCCACAAATACGGGAGGTGTGTCGCCTTCGAGCTGGGTCAGCCGCATATCTTGCTCACGGAGCAGTTCTCGTACAGCCCGAAGCTGCCCGGCGCTTATGGTTCCATCGCAGAATGCCAGCGCGGATGAAAGCATGCGCTCTCGAGCCAAAGCCAGTTGCTCGTGGGCGCGTTGGATTTCGGGGTCGGCCCCCGTTTCGGTCTCCTGATCGGCGACTTCCGTCTCGACCAGGGGTCCTGTTTCTGACATGCGACTATCATACCTGTCACTTTCCACATGGATCAGATGACTAGGGTACCAAGGGGAAAGTGTGCGAATTCAGGGCTTTCTTATCCATCTGTCGAAGGGGAATCCTGCCGTGATTGGGTGGTTTCAATCGCATTGATTTGAGAGAGGCTGGAGAGCAGTTTGCGATATACTCTAGCGCCGTTAGGTGAAAGCAAGGACCGTTTCGTGGGAGCGCCGCAAGGTGCGAGCAAGGGCGAGTAGGAGAGGGTTTTTAATGAGTAGACAATTTGGTTGGCAGAGATGGCTGTTCGGGGTGATCCTGTTATTTGCGCTCGGTGCGTGCAATCTCTCGTCGCAAGAATCCAGCACGCCGACGCCCTCCAGCGAACAAGTGCTAGTGACCGCCCGAGCGATCGCACAATCGACGCTCGACGCCGCGAGCCCAACGCCGACCCTTGCGCCTCCAACCGATACTCCCGGCCCTCCGACAGAAACCTCTACACCAGGGCCGACCGCCACGCCTTCCATCACTACCGCGGTCGCAGACTACAACGCCAATATTCGCAGCGGTCCAGGTGAGGAATACGAGATCATCGACTTTATACTGGCAGAGGAAGCGGGCGAGATCGTTGGCCGCTACGACGACACCCCGATCGGCACCTGGTGGTTCATTCGCCGCTTCGGCGAAACCGGCCGCGATGGATGGGTCTGGGAAGGAGCGGTGACACTGAGCGGGAGTGAGTCCAGCGTACCGGTGCTCGAGCCGCCGCCGACTCCCACTTCTGCGCCGGATCCGACCGAGCCGCCGCCGACTGAGACCACCACACCTTAGAGTTCCACCGTTGCACCCAACCGATAAACTCAGCCCAAAGAAAGGGCTCCTGCGATTGGCGTCGCAGGGAGCCTTAGGCCGTTAAATAGAAATTACCAGCTACGGGGGCTATCCGAATTCGATCCCCTGCGCTAACGGTAATTCATTGGACCAGTTGATCGTATTGGTCTGACGGCGCATATACGCCTTCCAGGAATCAGATCCAGACTCGCGTCCCCCGCCGGTCTCCTTCTCTCCTCCAAACGCACCACCGATTTCTGCGCCGGAGGTGCCAATATTGACATTGGCAATTCCGCAATCAGAACCCCGCGACGATAGGAATGTCTCTACAGTCCGCATACTGTCGGTGAAGATGGCGCTGGACAGGCCCTGCGGGACGTCGTTGTGGATTTCCATGGCCGTTTCGATGGTGTCGTATTCGAGCAGATACAGAATCGGAGCAAAGGTTTCCTGCTTCACGATGTCGGTCTGCTCAGGCATCCTGACGATCGTGGGTTCCACAAAATTCGGACCTAAATCGGGCCGAGCGTTGCCGCCTGACACGATCTCGCCACCTTCTTCTTTGACTTGTTCGAGCGCATCGAACATTTCTTCGACGGCTACTCCCGCAACCAGCGGGCCCATCAGTGTCCCGTCTTCGAGCGGATCGCCCAGACTCACTTGCTTGTAGGCCTTGACCAGCCGCTGCTCCAATTCCTGTGCCTTGCCCTCATGCACAATGATGCGGCGCGTGCTGGTGCAGCGTTGGCCGGAGGTCCCGACCGCGCCAAATACAATCGCTCGCGTTGCAAGATCGAGGTCCGCATCCTCGGCAACAATGATGGCGTTGTTCCCACCCAGCTCGAGAATCGTACGTCCAAACCGACGCGCGACCGTCTCGGAGACATGGCGGCCGATCTTGGTCGAGCCTGTGAACGATATCAGCTCAACTCGTGTGTCATTGAGCAGTAGCTCCCCGACCTCCGACCCACTGCCGATGACCAAATTGAAAATCCCGGTCAAGCCGTAGTCCGCCACGACCTTGTTCGCTAGATGCTGGATGGCGATCGCCGTCAGGGGCACGTAGGAAGAGGGTTTCCAAATCGTGGAGTCTCCACACACCGCGGCAATTGCGGCGTTCCAGGACCATACCGCGGCCGGAAAATTGAAGGCCGTGATCACCCCAATCGGACCCAGGGGATGCCACTGTTCGTACATGCGGTGGGAGGGGCGCTCCGAAGGCATCGTCAGCCCGTAGAGCTGGCGAGAGAGGCCCACCGCGAAATCGCAAATATCAATCATCTCCTGAATTTCCCCTTGGCCTTCCGCTTGAATCTTGCCCATTTCTAGGCTCACGAGATCTCCCAGCGGCTCCTGGTACTCTCGAATCAGCTCGGCCAGGTCTCGCACCAGCAAACCGCGCTTCGGGGCAGGCATGTCTTGCCAGGTCTCAAAGCTCTCAGCCGCCGCGCTAGCCACTTGTTCATAACCTTTTGGAGTGGCCTGGATGACGCTAGCAATTGGCTGATTGTTTGAAGGGTTGTATGAGATCAATTCCTTCCCTGCCGGATCCCGGATCCACTCATCGGGTCCGGTGGATACACCGGCGTTGACCTCATCAAGGTTGAGCTTGTCGAGCAGTGATTTCATTGGGCGAACTCCTTAGCGGAAACAGGTTGGACCTTTGGGCGAACACTCGATTGTGTACATCACCTTGGGGTCGGAAATTAGGGGTTGCGCGTGGGCGCCCCCTATGATTCTAGTTTACCAAATCGGGGCCGTCAGGCGACGACCCGAGTGCCAAGCTCGTAGCCAAGAAGCGCGCCCTGAAGATTTCCGGGAGAGGCGCCGGAAAATATTCTCACTTCGACCCCGGGCATCGAGGCAGCAAGCGCCAGCGCTTGCTCGACCTTGTGAGCCATCCCTCCAGTGACATCAGTAGAATCTGCTCCTGCTAGCTGGATCCTCTCGGCTTGGTCCGCGGTGAGTTCCGGGATAACCCGTTCTCGAGCTGGATACCGCTCGTATACTCCCTCTTCAATTCCCGCCAGCAGGATGCGTTCAGGCTTGAGCGCGGCGGCCAGGGTTGCCAAAACCTTCTCAGTTGAGACAATCGCCGCCCCCTGGTCGCGATCAAACACCACATCACCCTGAACAACGGGGGTTTGCCCCGCTTTCAGTGCTCTGCGAATGACATCGTCAGGATATTGCACTATCTCTCCACCATCCGCCACGGCCATCGCAGAGGGTGGAAAAGAAAACACCGGAAGGTCGGCTTCTAGGAAAGTATCCATCACGATCCGATGCAGCCGATTTGCTGCTGCCCACACTTCTCGAGCGCCTTGCCACTCATCTGCGGTTTTGACCCCACCAAACATGCCAAACTCGGCTGCTGCAGTATGACCGAAAGATCCGGATCCGTGACCGATTAGAAGCTCAATTTCTGGTTTGGCGCGCGTTGCCTCAAAGATTTCTTTGGCCAACCGCTGGAGGATTGCAATCTGCGCGGTTTCGCGCTGGGCTTTGTCGGTAATCAGAGAACCGCCCAGCTTGAGAAATATCAATTGCCGATTTCGGTCTGGATGGTGCGAACTGCGCCAGCCTCACGGAGTGCGCTATTAACCGCTTCTCGCGAAGAGTCGTCTACATGAGCGATCATGATGCCTCCGCCTCCGGCGCCTGAAAGCTTGGCTCCCATCGCACCTGCTCCTCTGGCAGCAAGAATCAACCGCTCCAGGCTAGGGCTGCTGACGCCCAATGTTTCCAGCAAAGTCTGATTGTGGTTCATGAGCGAACCCAAGTTGCCGACTTCCCCGCGACCGATGGATGCGCTTGCCTGCTCGGCGAGCTCCCCGATGGAATCGAATATGGCGTCGATAAACTCTGAGTCCCCAGTCCAGCGACCCCTCAGCATTGTTACCAGCTGTTTGGTAGGCGAGGGCTCGCCTGTATCGCCAATCACAAATTGGAAACGACCGGTGACGCCCAGGGGTCGTGGTTCCTCGTCCTTAATGAACAGCACCGGAATCTCGAAGGCCACCACGGTATTGTCGATCCCAGATGGATCTCCATGTTGGAGTTTTTCGACATCAAAGGCTATCTGGGCCACCCGATCTGCAGCGATGTCGTGCCCGGAGTGTTCGCAGACTGCGCGTATGATCGCGACCGAAACTGCCGCACTCGACCCGAGACCCGAGGCGCGCGGGATGTCGGAGGTCACTCGCACGTGGATCCCGCCCGCTATTTCCGCCTCCTGCATCGCTAGCAGAAGGGCCTTTGCGAGCGGTTGTTTGCCTGGCAGCTCATCCAGATACGCATCGATCGAAATATCCGGCGCCTCGATGCGTACGCGATCGCCATCCAATGGAGAAATTTCAGCAGTTGCCTGAACTGCCTGCACCGGCACAGCAAGCGCTGGACGACCGTAAACGGCGGCATGTTCGCCGAGCAGAATGGCTTTTCCAGGTGCGGAGGCGGTTGTCATGGATGCTTAATAGAGGCGGCTGTTTGGGCTATGGTTTGCATCAGGTCATCAAATGTAGAGGATAACCAGTGCTGTCAATCCCCACAAAATCAATGTGGCCAGCAGCGGTCGATCGCTGAGAATGAGTTCCTCTGGTGCGCCCCCCGCATCTTCCACATGGATTAGATACAGGTAGCGAAAAACGCCATAGATTACGAAGGGAATCGTGAGCATCATCAGGTTGTTCGATGGTAGGTTCAGTGCCGAAAATGTGTAGAGCGAATAGGCCATGATGGTAGTCGCCGACACCACGACGATGAGCTGATCGAGAAACCCAATCGTATATCCATCGAGGACCTTCCGGTGCGCCTTCGCTCCATCCGCCAGCAGGACTATTTCAGCTCGTCGCTTGCCAAATCCGATGATGAGCGCCAGCAAGGTCGTGCAGACATAGAGCCACGGAGAGAAACGAGCAACCTCGATGAGAACCACTCCGGCTGCCACCCGCAAAACGAAGCCGGCAGCGATGATCATCACGTCGATGATCGGCGTATGTTTCAGCCAGAGCGAATAGAGCAAATTTAGAACGAAATAAAGAGTGATAATCCAACCGAAGCCGGGCTCGAGGGCGAAGCCGGCCGCCAGGGCGAAGGCCGCCATCGCAATAGCAAGCACCAGGGCCAATGGTATTGACAATTGGCCAGCGGCAATCGGTCGGTTGCGCTTTGTGGGGTGCTGACGATCGGATTCAACATCCGCGATGTCGTTCATGATGTAGACCGCGCTGGAAATGAGACAAAGCAGTATGAATCCGGCGATGGTGCGGAGCAGGGGCTCCTTCTGCGTCAGCTGCTCGTCAAATACGAGCGCGGCAAAGATAAAGACGTTTTTTGCCCACTGACGGGGGCGCATCTCCCTAATGATTGCTTTAACCATCTCGCGCATAATAGCAGGTGGAATGACACCGAGCAAGCGAAGAGTCGATCAACTGCTCGTCGAGCGCGGCCTGGCCGAATCGCGGACTATCGCTCAGCGCATGGTGATGGCCGGCCAGGTGCGAGCCGCTGGAGAACTGGTCCACAAATCATCCGAAACAGTGGCAACTGATGTGATCCTGGAAGTCGACGGCGGCCCACGGTACGTCTCGCGAGCGGGTGAGAAGCTGGAAGCCGCATTGGACGCATTCCAGATTGCGCCAGAGGGTCGGATTTGTGCCGATATAGGCTCTTCCACCGGTGGATTCACAGACTGCCTGCTCCAGCGAGGCGCCAAGCGCGTCTACGCCATCGACGTCGGAAAAGGACAGCTGCATTGGAAGCTGCGCCAGGATGATCGTATTGCGCTCATGGAAGGTACCAATGCGCGTTATCTGAACGAGCTTCCTGAATCGATTTCGCTCGTCACAATCGATGTCTCGTTCATCTCGGCAGCAAAAGTCCTGGCTCAGGCAGTCAAATGGCTCGATGAACAGGGCGAAATAGTGGTGCTGATCAAACCGCAGTTCGAGGCCGGGCGCGGGCAGGTTGGGAAAGGGGGAATCGTCAAAGATCCCTTGATCCATCAGGAGGTATTGGAAAACTTCTCACAAGAGGCGTTCGAGCTTGGGTTGTACACAAATGGCCTGATTCGGTCTCCGGTGCTCGGCGCCAAGGGCAATCAAGAGTATTTGTCGTGGCTTCGTAAAAATCGGAGCGAGCATTCAATCGAAAAGCTCATCGAATCAGCGCTGCCTGCGGATGGAGGGGGTTGAGGCAGCGACGGGCGACAAACTT
>CBDTZL010000078.1:0-10522 GCA_965364895.1 uncultured bacterium | reverse complement strand
CCCTGACCCGGATGATCATCTCTGCTCTGGACCTTCAGGTCCACAAGCAAGGTAGCGGTTTGCCCGTCAGGGAGGGCGACTTCCTGCCTTGCAGCCTCCGAAAAGCTACCGAGGGCGACTTCTTCACCACCCAGCAAGGTCCCATGTACGTCGCTCGCGTTAATGCGGATCGCATCGTAGGAACCGGCAGGAATGGTCTGCCGTATCACGAGAACTGAGTCTTCGCCGATCACCTCCGTCAAATCGATCAATGGCCGCAATGGTTGCAGCTCGAGCCACCCGGTTTCAACTGGTTCACCCGAGCGATGCAAGTCAATGCTGCTAAGTTCTACTTCGAAGGAAGAGAAGTCACCAATAGCGTCGCGGTGGTCCGAGATCAGTATTTCGATTGTTCCCTGATGCGAACTGGACGAGCACCCCAGGTCATTCGAGAAGGCAGAAGCCACGAAGAAAAGACCAATTGCGAAGCGCTTAAGGTTCATGGGAAAAGGAGGGTTACTCGGCAGAACTGCTCAGCCTTCTGAAGGAAACTCGTCCAGCGAGTAGAAGGTGTAGCGATTTCCGATACTTTCGAGCTCGCGAGGCGCAGCAAAGTCGATACGGAATACCAGCGTCATCTCCCGCTCTTCGCCCGGCTCCAGGGTCTGCTCCGAAAAACAGAAGCACTCAATCGTTTGGAAATATGGGACCGCCGACGGCGGACCTACCTCATGGATCGCATTAGCGGTGATGGTCTCGTCCGAGTTGTTTCGCGCCAGATATGTAGCCCTTACCAGTTCTCCCGGCGCGGCCGTGAGCTGACTCTGCAAGGGATAGAAATCCCAGGGCAATCCCGGGCTGACCGCGGCCTCCAGCAGAACGGTCACTCGTTGCCCCCAATGCTGGGCGAGGTGCCACTGATTGTCCTCCAGGACGAGGTCGAAGCTTACATCCCCTTCAAGAAACTGAATCTGATCCGAATCGTGCAGTTGGATGAGATCCTCAAGCAGTGCAGCACCATCGGCATTCGGCTCTGCGGCGGCTGAGACAAGCGCTTCGATACGATCGTGGCCGCTGTTCGGAAAGCGAATGCGGGCGGACACAATCGCCTGTTGTGGGGTGTTTGAGACCACTGCCAGGGCTTGGAATTCTCCCCATTCCGCTAGCTGATCCAGGAGCAGCGCCTGCTGTTTCGTCGCGTCCGGGTTCTCCGATACGTACTGATCTCTCGTCCGAGCGGCCTTGTCTTGCTCCGAGACACGTTCCCAGGCCGATGAGAAGTCCCGAGTGTAGGTTTCCAAGAAGAAAGATTCTGCGATCTGTTCGGGCGGCGTAGGAGATTGGAATTGCTTGACAAGAAACAGCGTGACGACGATTGCGAAGCCGAGGCCAATTCCCACCACAAGTGCTTGGACGAGCCGGTTGGAGGTCATATCTGCTCGCGTTCGGGATGATAGTCGCGGAAGAAAACCAGCATACTAATCATTAGGAACATCCAGCCTTGAACCCACATGAAGGCGCCGCCCAACCGTTGATCGGGAAGACCACCGAGCAGCGCATACGATGGATAGATGATACGACCACTTCCCCACAGCCAGGTTCCCAAAATGTAGCTGGCCGGAGCGGCCACCAGCAGGTAAACCCACTTGGCGGGCGGCCAATCCCAAAGCGGAAACCATCCGTGAGTCGGATCGATGATGCGCCACCAAAACAACAGCGCCGTGTAGAAGAAGAGGGCGTGCTGAAGCGAGTGGGCAAATTCATTCTGCAGCGCAAATTCATAGACGTCCGGGATGTGCCATACATAGAGGTTGAGAAAGAAGAGCGAAAAAACAATCAGTGGGTCGGTCACCCAATCCAACAGGCGGCGCAGCCACCTGCGGCTCAAGACGGCCCGCGCGATCGGCGAAGGCACGCCAAACAGCAGAAGCGGGGGCACAACCATCGTAAGCAGGATGTGTTGAGCCATGTGGGCCGAGAAACGTACGTCGGCAAGCTGATCCAACGGAGATACTAGCGTCACTACCAGGATTGCCAGGCCGCTCACAAAGAGGGTGATGTGATACCCGCGGACCAATCCCCGCCGCCATAATGAACTTAGCGCTCCATGTTGGTGAAGATCATAGAGGGCGTAAGCGTAGAGAACTCCGCCCGAGAGGATCATCAACGCGACAAGTTGGTTAAGTGGCTCAGAGAGTGGGTGTGAGTAGATTCCGATCATTCGGTCGAGATCCTGTCTACAGTTACACAGCAGTTCCCATCAAATAGATGGCAGGGTAGAAGAATACCCACACCACATCGATGAAGTGCCAATAGATGGCGCAAGCTTCCACACCGAAGTGGTCATTGGCAGAGTAATTGCCGCGGAGGCCTTTGAAGCCAATGGTTGCGATGAAGAGCACGCCGCTGGCGACATGCAGAGCATGCAGCCCGGTCATGGCATAGAACACCGAACCGAATACTCCGTCGGTCGGTTGCAGGTGGCCGCCCCATTCAAATCCGATGACGCCGATCAGAAATGCAATTCCCAGGATCGCTGTCAGGAGCATGCTTGCGAGAAAGATGGTTCGACGGTCGTGATCAATTGCGGTTTCGGCCAGATACATGAAAAAACTGCTTGCTAGAAGAATGGAAGTGACGAGCAAGCCAAGCTGCTGATCGAGGTCGGGTCGGGTATTTCCCCAAAGGCCAAATCGCATGGACAGCAATGCACCGAAGAGGAAGACCTCAGAGACGAAGAAGACCCAGATCCCGGCGCGTCCGCGTTCGGCGGACCTCGCTAACGCAGTCAATGCGCTTTCCACAGGCGAGATATGTGCATGAAGAAATAGATAATTAGTATTGCCTTGAAGACCGAAAAGAGCAGCAAGATCGGTATGGAGCCGTCCGTGGCGGTACTAGCTTGCAGCTCCCCCCACGTAAGGGCTGCCAGGAACAGCAAAATGAGCCCTCCCCGAACAACCTCCTTGGACATATGTTTATTCATTGTTCTTAATCCGCCGCCGCTTCCCTACGCATGAGAGGCTCACCATAATCGTATGGTCCGTGGGTGACCACCGGTGGCTCGTCAAAGTTGCCGATAGGAGGAGGGGAGGAAGTCTGCCATTCCAAGGTGAGGGCGGACCAGGGATTACTGGAGGCCTGAGGGCCCCGAGCCCAGCTCACGACCAGGTTATATATGAAGGGCAATACCCCTATCGCCAGGAATAACGCCCCCAAACTGATTAATTGGTTGGTCGCCTGAAATTCCGGAGCGTAGGCGACGACACGCCGAGGCATGCCCTGTAGCCCCAGCCAATGCATGGGAAAGAAGGTCAGGTTGAAGCCGACGATCGTCAGCCAGAAGTGCAGCTTTCCAAGGCGCTCGTCGTACATTTTGCCGGTGATCTTGGGGAACCAGAAGTAAAAGGCGCCGAAGACCGCCAGCACTGAGCCGCCAAAGAGCACGTAGTGCAGGTGGCCAACAATATAGTACGAGTCGTGGACATGCGTATCGACGGGGACTGAGGCCAGGGTTATGCCGCTGAGGCCGCCGATCACAAACATTGCAATGAATCCAATGGCAAACAGCATCGGAGTCCGGAGATCGAGCACGCCGCCCCACATGGTCCCGATCCAGTTGAAGATCTTTACACCCGTGGGCACTGCAATAATCATGGAAGTAACCATAAACGCGGCCTGAACGGCCGGATCCATTCCTGTTGTAAACATGTGGTGGGCCCAAACCAAGAAGCCCAAGAGAGCGATTGCCATGGAGGAGGCTGCGATCGCTCTATAGCCGAAGATTGGCTTACGGCTAAACACTGGCAGGATCTCTGAAATCAGTCCCATCGCCGGCAGGATCATGATGTAGACGGCCGGGTGTGAGTAAAACCAGAACAGGTTCTGCCAGGAGAGCGGATCTCCACCGCCTGTGACCGCAAAGAATGTCATGCCTGCCATCCGCTCCAGGACCAGCAACGCTAACGCGGTCGTAAGGACCGGGGTGGCCAGGATGACCATGATCGAAGTTGCGATCATTCCCCAGCAAAACAGTGGCAAACGCCCCGGAGTCAGCCCCGGTGCGCGCATCGTCCCCATTGTTACCAGGAAGTTGATCGCGCCGATTGTGGATGACGTGCCAATGATGATGGCGCCGATGGCCCACAACGTCTGACCGTCAGGCGCTTGGAGACTGAGAGGAGCATAGGCAGTCCAGCCGGTGTCCGCCTGGCCCAAGAAGTTGCCGCTCACGATAGTAAGGCCACCAAGTATCAGCAGCCAGAAACTTAAAGCGTTCAGCCTTGGAAATGCCATGTCATCGGCGCCGATCATGAGCGGGATAAGGTAGTTTGCAAAACCGGCCATAACCGGAATGACAAACAGGAAGATCATCACCGATCCGTGCAGGGTGAAGGTCGCGTTATATGCGTTGGGGTTAAGCGTTGGCGTCGGATCCAACAGCTCATATCGGATGATGAGAGCGAGCACGCCCGCGAAAATGAAGAACACGAACGTTGACGCCAGGTACTGAACGCCGATCACCTTGTGGTCAGTGTTGAAGGTGAAATAATCGACCCAGCTGTGAGCTCCGTGGCGGATAAAACCTCGACGAGCGCTCATCCGCCGCCCTCCGCAAGCCATGCAGCAAAGACCTCTCGCTCCTGTACAAAAACTCGCGTTCGCATCACTGCGTGACCCGCCCCACATAGTTCTGCACAGACGACTGGGTATTCGCCGACGATGGTGGCGGTGAAGTTCATGCGGGTCTCCCTCATCGGTAGCGCGTCTCGCTTCAAACGGAAAGCCGGTACCCAGAAGGAGTGAATCACGTCCATCGATATCAACTCGAGCTCGACTGGCACGTCGATCGGTACATTGAGCTCGTGAGAGGAAACACCGTACTCTGGATACTCGAACTGCCAGGTGAACTGTCTGGCGACAACCCGCACTCGCAGCGCGTCCTCCGGTGGAGCGTCCAGACTAAAGATAGCCCGGCCGCTCACGGCCGACAGCCAGAAGACGATCAGCGCCGGAATAAAGGTCCAGGCCAATTCAAGTCGATTCGAGCCATGGATAGGCACGCCCTCCCCTTCGTGCCCCTTCCGGCGTCTGAATCGCAGGATCGTGTAAAGAAGTACGCCTTCGACGAGGATGAAGATGGCGAATGCGATGCCCAGCATGATGCTGAATAGCCGATCGATGACCGCGGCTTCTATGCTCGCGGACGTTGGCATCAGGTTCACATAGCGACCCACCAGGATGCCGGCGGCCAGTACAAACAGCGTGAATAACGCCGCCCCCGGGCCAGCAGACCGGTGTATCCCCTGAGGTTGATTCGTATCGCTCATCCGTTATTTGGCTCGAAATAAATTGTACTTGTGAACTGAGGAACAAAGTGAATTTACCGAAACTAAGCGGGCTGTCTAGAAACAGTCAATCCGCCTGCATGGTGTAAACTTGCCGACAAAGATGCAAGAAAACGCAGCGACCGATTCGGAACGTATCTCGACTGATCCCGCGCGGCGCGCAGTCTACCCCGAATGGGTTTATCCCTATTCGGCCGGCATTCTGGGAGGGCTGATCGGCGGATTGGGCGTGGCCGTAATCGGCCTGGGTTACGGCATTTACAGCGGTAACGTCTGGCTGCCGGTTAACGTCGTGGCTGCAGCCGCCTTGCGCAACTTGCAAAGCCGGTCGGAGACTGCCCTTGCCGATTTCGATCCGTCGGCGCTCATTGTTGGGCTTCTTATCCATGCCGCGATGTCAGTTGCGCTGGGTCTGATGTTCGCCTTCATCCTGCCTGCTTTGCCTGGGCGGCCGTTGTATTGGGGGCCTGTCATCGGGCCGCTTCTGTGGGTCGGAGCGTACGTAGCGGCCTTACCCCTATTGAATCCAGTGATGGTCAGGAATCTCGAGATCACATCCTTCACTATCGCCATGATCATGTATGGGATATTGCTAGGTTGGTGGATCGACCGCACGCCGATGGTAAAGGTTGATCGTTGAACCCTGGTGCGATCTTCTCTTCCGTCTGCTTGACACGCTTTTCTAAGCTAGTAAACTAACTTTTGGCTGGTGGGCGACAGACAGCGGTGCGCCTCCCAGCTTTGCCAAAGTCCCGCAAACCATTGCAGCTCGAATGTCTCGGAGGATGCCTTGAGAGCGAGCCTCTTGCCTAATCTGCGTTCGTTCGCGCTCTCATTTGCACTACTTCTCCTACTCCTCACGATCTCCTACAGCACCGCCTTCGCCCAAGAAGAAGGGCCATCTCCCTATCGGGAGTTCCCAGTAATCGGCAGCCGGGTGGCGGTGTGGATCGCAGCGCAGGTGCACCTTATGTTCGCCGCATTTATGCTGGGCGTGCCGATGTTCGCCCTGGTTGTTGAGTATGTAGGTCACCGGACCGACCAAAAACGCTACGACGATCTGGCCCGCGAGTTCACCAAATTAATCCTCATTGCTGCATCAATCACGGCCGCCTTTGGTGCCATGCTTACCTTCCTGCTGTTTACGCTCTACCCGGCCTACATGGCGGTGCTGACTGAAGTCTTTCTGCCGACGTTTCTTATCTACCCGCTCTTCATCATGTTTGAAGTCGCCCTGCTTTACCTCTACTGGTACACGTGGGATCGGCTGAACACGCCCAAAAGCAAAAAGTGGCATCTGCTCCTTGGCCTGATGTTGAACATTGTCGGCACCCTCCTGATGTTTACCGCCAATGCCTGGCTGACGTTCTCGATCAGTCCCGAATCCGGCGGTCAATCCCTCTTTGACGAAGCAGGGAGCTTCACAGGCACCCTTTGGCAGGCGGTGAACAACGCCACCTGGTGGCCGATCAATATTCATCGCGTCATTGCTAATGTGGCCTTTGGCGGTGCAATCGTGGGGCTCTATGCGGCCATGCGTTTCCTGAACTCGAGCACAGACGAGGAGCGGGCGCATTACGATTGGATGGGTTATGTCGGAAGCTTCATTGCAATCATCGGTCTTATCCCGCTGCCCTTTGCGGGCTACTATCTGGGGCGCGAGGTCTACGCCTTCAGCCAGCAGATGGGTGTCACGATGATGGGAGGCTTCCTTTCCTGGCTGTGGATCCTGCAGGCCATGCTGATCGCGGTGATCTTTCTTTCTGCCAACTATTACCTGTGGATTGGTATGGGTCGCATCGAAGGCGGAGAGAGATATTCCAGACACATCAAGTGGTTGCTGCTGGTGCTTACGATCGGAGTGTTAGTCTGGGCCACTCCACACAATCCGGTGGTAACCGCCGAGGAACAGTCCCTAATCGGCGGCGCCTTCCACCCGCTGCTCGGGGTGCTTGGCGTGATGTCGGCCAAAAACACGGCCGTGAATCTGATGATTCTCACGACCTTCCTGAGTTTTCTCTTCTATCGACGGGCTGGCAAGGGAAATCCGGTTCCGTTCAAAGAGCACGGAACATCGGCCGTGGTAGTTCTCGTTGTGGTTTTACTCATTTCTGTGGTGCTGGCACTCTCCCCTGCCAGCTACATCCTGCGTAGAGAGGGCTCCGATCTGCTGCCTGCCGTGATCCAGGCATTGTATGCTTTGGCCTTAGTCGTCGGCGTTGGGCTGACCATCGGCAATCGGGGCAAGACCGGCCAATGGGTCATTCTTGGTGCCGCGGCATCTCTTGTCATATTCTTCGGGGTCTACGGTTACTTCGTGGAGGCAACGGTTCGCATTGGTTTCTCGGTGTATCAAGTGCTGGCCGTTCTCACCGCACTCATCATGTGCACCACGATCGACATCTACCTTTTCAAGGGAGCACCCGACATCGGAGAGATCAAATGGGGGAAGATTCCCGCTCGTGCCCAGTACGTACTGATTCTCCTGGCTGTCACCTTTACCTGGCTAATGGGGCTCATGGGTTACGCACGAAATGCTATCCGACAGCACTGGCATATCTATGAGGTGTTGCAAGACACCTCGGTTGACGCATTTTCGCCAACCCTTGGTTTTGCGGCGCTCGTGATATCGGTGTGTGTATTGCTCTTCCTTGGCTTGATCGGCTTCATCTTCTGGTTAGGAAACCTCGGCGAGAAGAAACCCATTGCACCCCCCACCTCTATGACCCCGCAGACTGTTCCCGCTTCCGACTGAATGTCAAGCTCACTCAAAGTAGCCGGTTTCATTGTTCTCACCGTCGTACTCATCGCTGGGTTTGCATCGCTAATTCCGCAACTTGAATCTCCAGCACCAGAGGAGCTCGAGATTACAGGCGATCTCGCCGGAGCGGAGTTAGCAACGGTAGGAGAGGATGTTTTCAACTCCACAGGGGCAGGCTGCCTGGCCTGTCACGGTCTGGGCGCAGAAGGTCTACGTGCGCCGGACCTGGCTGGCATCGGTAGCGCAGCGGGCGAGCGCGCCGCCGGATCGTCTGCCGAAGATTACATCCGAGAGTCGCTTGTTGATCCGTGTGCGTTTGTAGTCTCAGGCTACGATTGCATCATGCCGCAGACGCTTGAGCAGACGCTTGGCCCAGCCAAAATCACCGCTTTGATCGCTTTCCTCCAGAGCCTTGGGGGCGAAGTCACCGTGACGCTATCTGCCGAAGCACTGGAAGCGGACGAGGCGGAACCAGGCACAGGGATTGCTGGCTCCACCCCCGACGCGGTCTTTGCCAATGCAGGCTGCGTGGCATGCCACACGTTGCCGGCTACCGGTGCAACGGGGCAGGTCGGCCCAGATTTGAGCGACATCGGCGCACGCCTAAGCGCCGACGAAATCCGACAGTCGATTCTGTTTCCGGACGAAGTGTTGGCGGACGACTGCCCAACCGGCCCCTGTCTGGCCGGGATAATGCCCAAGGTCTTCGGTGATCAGCTGACCGCTTTGCAGCTCGAGCTTTTGGTCGGCTTTCTAAGCACGCAGGCAAATCCATGAGCCGCGTGCGGCCGCTGCAGGACCACCAATGCGCGCGAGGCGCACCATGAGCCGCGTGCGGGCGGCACTAAGCCACAAGCTCACCCAGTTCATTCTGTTGCTATTGTTGGCCTTCCTCATATTCCGATTCGGAATCCCATTGCTCTCCTCAGTGATCACCGGCACAGCCGCCCCTGTCCCTGCACACCTGATGTGGACCATCTACATGCCCTTGGTAGTGTTTGTGCTGCTGTTGTTCATTTCCGCAGACGAGCGATGGTGGAGCGAATTCAAGCGCCCGCTGCATACCCTGATCGTGGAACAGGAGCCGTCAGGCTTGGTCCGGACTCGACGGATTTTGCTGGTTACTATTCCGCTTCTCGCAGGACTCGCGGTCTACCTGGTGATACGGCCAGACGTGAGCGCTCCGCCCGAATTGCGCTCGATCCATCCCGCACCGCCGGGGAGCGTCACTGTCGATGGTCAGCAAATCGACCTGCGCACAGCCGTCAATCCGTTTCGAGACGCAAGCGGTGCGCCAGACCCCGCAGGACTGGTTGAGGGCAGAGGCGTTTACGGCCGCAATTGCGTGGTCTGCCACGGCGATAGCCTCGAAGGAAACGGATTGTTCGCCGCCAGCTTTCGCCCGCGTCCGGCGGACTTCACCGATCCGGGCACCATCGCACAATTACAAGAGTCGTATTTGTTTTGGCGCATCGCTACCGGAGGACCCGGCTTACCTCCCGAGGGCAAAGGCTGGAATTCCGCCATGCCGGCCTGGGCGGGGACGTTGAGCGCCGATGAAATCTGGAAAGTAATCCTTTATCTATACGATGCGACCGACCAACTCCCAAGGGCGGTGGGAGAATGAGGCTCCACGGCAGGAGAGTGAGATTCAGCGGTGGGAAAATGAAACTCGCTGGGACCCTGCTTGGAGTTGGTCTCATCCTGACCGGACTTTTCGCTTTCCGACCCGCATCCGATCATGAGATCCCTGCAGTAGTCGCCCAAGATGTGGAGCTTGGTCAAGCGATCTACGCCCAACGCTGCGAGATATGTCATGGTGTCGAAGGAGACGGGAACGGCCCGGCAGCAGCCAGCCTCGACCCAAGACCGCGCGACTTTCGACGAGGCTGGTACAAGATCCGCACAACCGCCAGTGGGCAGCTTCCGACAGATGCTGATTTGGTGCGTGTAATCAAACTAGGAATGCCGGGCACGACCATGCCGGGCTGGGAAGACGTGCTCACCGACGAAGAGATTCTCTCTCTGGCCGAGTACGTCAAATCCTTTTCTCGGCGGTTCGAGCGGGAGAACCCTGAGCCGATTCCGGTTGCGGCTGCCCCCGGTAGCTCGCCGGAAGCGATCGCGCGCGGTGCACAGTTGTTTGGTGGAGAGCAAGCCGAGTGTCAAAAGTGTCACGGGGAGCTGGGCCGAGGGGACGGACCGAGCGCTTCAGATTTAACCGATGACTTCGGTCAACCGATCGTACCGGCCGATCTGAGCATGCCGTGGCTTTTCCGGGGCGGGCCTTCCGGGGATGATGTTTACATGCGGATCAAGACCGGATTGACCGGGAGTCCGATGCCTTCCTATGCAGCGGTGCTCAGCGACGATCAGCTGTGGGATATCGCATATTATGTAGATTCGTTGGCCGTAGATGCGCCAGCGGAGCAGG
>CBDTZL010000077.1:0-10636 GCA_965364895.1 uncultured bacterium | reverse complement strand
GCGGTCGTCCTGCTTCCCAAAGCGGATGATATCACCGTCATCGTCGATCGCCTCAACCGCCAGTCCGAGGCTCTGCAATTCCTTCACAAGCACACGAAAGGAGGCTGGAATTCCCGGTTCTTCGACCGGTTCTCCCTTGACGATAGCCTCATAGGTTTTCACCCGACCCTGAACATCGTCTGATTTGACAGTGAGCATCTCCTGAAGAGTGTGCGCCGCTCCATAAGCCTCTAGCGCCCACACTTCCATCTCACCGAAACGTTGTCCACCAAACTGTGCCTTACCACCGAGCGGCTGCTGAGTTACGAGTGAGTATGGCCCAGTGGATCGAGCATGTACCTTATCTTCGACTAGGTGATGCAGCTTCATCATCATCACTACTCCGACCGTCACAGGCTTGTGATACGCCTCGCCGCTCCTACCGTCATACAGAACCTGCTTTCCGAGGGTCGGCACCGGCCGACCCGTATCGGTCATGATGCGGGCTGCCTGCTTGACCACCTGCTCTGGTGTAGCTTTATCGCGCAGCTTGCGGCCTCTGGCATCAATCCACAGCCGAAGACAGGTTTCTATGGCCGCGTCATCATATGGCTCGCGTTCCTCAACCGGCAGATCCGAATCATCGAAAACCAGGATCTTATCGGGATCGAAGCCCTTTTCTCTCAGCCATTCCGCTAGAGCCGCTCTACGTGCATAGTTTCGATCGGTCGCGATGAGCTCAACGTCGTAGTGCTTCTTATCCAGCCAGGACTCGAGATATAGACGCCGCACTTCCTCGTCGTCCTCGAATGCTTCTTCGTCGTAGTAATCCTGCTCCTTAATCCATTTCCAGGCCCACTCGCCAACTTCCTTCCAGGCACGGTCGATCATCCAGGCCCGGGCCAGTTCGGCCTCAATTTCCTCTTCGTCTGCGCCGTCGAAAACTGGAGTGATCGCGCGGAATCCTAGGCGATTAGCAGCCCATCCCAGGTGAGTTTCCAGGATTTGACCGATGTTCATTCGGCCCGGAACCCCAAGTGGGTTGAGAATGAGATCGACCGGTGTACCGTCCTCGAGGAAAGGCATATCCTCCACAGGAACCACCTTCGAGATCACACCCTTATTTCCATGGCGGCCAGCCATCTTGTCGCCCTCGGTAGCCTTTCGTTTTTGTGCTACCGAGACCCGCACCATTTTCTCGACACCCGGCGGGAGATCGCGATGCTCTTCTCTTGTGAATACGTTGACATCCACCACCTTGCCGCGCTCGCCGTGCGGCATGCGCAGGGAGGTGTCTTTCACCTCGCGGGCCTTTTCACCGAAAATTGCTCGAAGCAACTTCTCTTCGGGCGTAAGCTCCTTCTCACCCTTAGGAGTGATCTTCCCAACCAGGATGTCATTGGGGCCAACTTCGGCGCCAATACGGACGATTCCGTCTTCGTTGAGATCACGCAGCGCTTCGTCCCCAACATTAGGAATGTCATAAGTAATTTCTTCCGGACCCAGCTTCGTGTCCCTCGCTTCCACTTCATGCTTCTCAATATGCACGGATGTGTAGCGATCCTCTTGAACAAGGCGTTCCGAAATCAAGATCGCATCCTCGAAATCGCCACCTTCCCAGGACAGGAAGGCGGTGAGAACGTTTTGGCCGAGCGCAAGCTCGCCATCTTCCGTAGAAGTCGAGTCGGCAATTACATCGCCCTCTTTTATGCGTTGGCCCTTGATCACGGTCGGACGCTGATCGATGGAAGTACTTTGATTGGAGCGATTGAACTTTCGCAATGGATAGGCGTGCTCGCCAGTACGGGAGCGAATTATTATCTGGCTGCCGGTGACTGATTCAACCTGTCCCGTCTCCTGGGCCACAATGACCTGACCCGAATCGAACGCAGCCTCCCGCTCCATCCCGGTCGATACGATGGGAACCTCAGGCTTTATAAGTGGCACCGCCTGCGTCTGCATATTTGAACCCATCAACGCCCGGTTGGCATCATCGTGCTCCAGGAAGGGTATTAGCGAGGCGCTTACGCCAACAATTTGCCGCGGCGCCACATCCATGAAATCGATCGCTTCCGGAGCTGCAAAGAAGAAATCTCCGTGGTTCCGACACGAAGCCCGTGGGTTAGCAAACTCGGAGGCTTCGGTCAGGGGTGTGTTCGCCTGGGCGAGAACGTATTTATCTTCTTCGTCCGCAGAGAGGAATACCTCATCGCCCGATGAAACGAAGGGAACGATATCAATCTTGCCCTTTCGGCGCGCGATCGTGGCTGCTAGAGCCGTCGTAATCTCCTCGCCGTCCTTGGCAATGACTTTGTCGCCGTTGGCTGACGTCAAATCGCCCCGTAAATGTTTGCCCACCAGGCGCTTGTCTTTGGTGCCAAGGTTCTTCACGACCTTCCGGTAGGGGGTCTCGATGAAGCCAAACGCGTTTACGCGTGCGTAACACGCCAGGCGTCCGATCAAACCAATGTTCGGACCCTCTGGCGTCTCAATAGGGCAGATTCGGCCATAATGCGAGTGGTGAACGTCGCGTACATCAAAGCCGGCGCGTTCACGTCGTAATCCTCCCGGGCCCAGCGCCGAAAGTGTGCGCTTGTGTCGAAGCTCGGCCAGCGGATTGGTCTGATCCATAAATTGCGAGAGCTGACTCGAGCCAAAGAACTCCCTGATCGCCGCCACTACCGGTCGAATATTAATCAACGACACGGGCGATATTTGTTCTTGATCGCGGATTGACATGCGCTCCAAGATAACGCGTTCCATGCGGCGCAGTCCTACCCGCAGTTTGCCTTGAATCAATTCGCCGACGGTTTTTACCCGACGGTTGCCGAGGTGATCAATGTCGTCAGGCTCGATCACGCCGTTGTTTATGTTGATCATTCTTTCGATAATACGCACGATATCCCAGGTCGTTATCTGGCGATGATCCGCTGGGATTTTCCGCTCAAGTTCGAGCTTTCCATTTAGTTTGTACCGACCCACCCGCTCCAGGTCGTACCGTCGCGGCTCGATGAGCTGATCGGTCAGATACTCGCGGGCGTTATCCAGAGTTGGAGGATCCCCCGGCCGCATCCTGCGATAGAACTCGACCAGCGCCTCCTCGGCCAGTGTCCGTCCACCCTGCAGTTCCCATTCCGGCTCCTGTCGGATAGTGGTTTCGATATACGGGTGATCGGGATTGACATCGGCCTTGGCAAACAGTTTTATAAGCTCCTCATCCGATCCATCTTTCAAAGCCGGCTTTTCGAGCCCATCATCAACTGCCGCCAACGCACGCATTAAAATCGTTACCGGGATTGTGCGCTTGCGATTAAATTTCAGGGTCAGGTAGTCGCTCTTGCGAGTCTCGAACTCCATCCACGCCCCGCGATCGGGAATCAGCTTCGCTGAAGCCAATCGCCTTCCGGTCGCGCGATCCGCAGGCGCCTCGAAATAGACTCCCGGGGATCGAATAAGTTGAGAGACAACCACTCGTTCGGTCCCGTTAATAATGAAGGTCCCCTTCTCTGTCATGATGGGGAAGTCGCCCATGAAAATGTCCTGCTTGATGGGCTCCGGCACTTCTGGCCCCGCCAACAGTACCGACACGTACAGCGGAGCAGCATAGGTCAGATCGCGCTCAACACACTCTTCGATGTCATGCTGGGGATCTTCAAACCAATATTCGAGTCCAAATTGCTTGGCTTCCTGAGTATTACCGGGAAGATGAAGTTTCATCGTTCCGTTATAAGACTCAATCGGCGAGACTTCAGCGAACAACTCTGCCAGTCCATCCTTCAACAGCCACTGGAAGGAATCCAACTGGACCTCGATGAGCTTGGGAAGTTCGTAGGTCTGGGGGATACGCGAGTAGAACTTACGGCCTTTGCTAGGCATACCGTTCCTTTCTTGCGGAAACAGTTTCAGGTTTGGAGAACTTAAAAGAAAGTGATGACCTTACCCTGCTAGGGTCATGCTTGGCCCTAATTTCCATGAGGCGCGAGTATTGAAAATCAGGTTATTTGGACGACCAGACACTTTACCATAATCTGACCTGCTTCGCAACGGTTTCTAAGGGGAACTACGACGTGCGCAGTATTGGCTATGCGCAGTCTAATCGCCCATGACAGAGCCGAGAATTGTCTGCGCGAGCTCAGTGTGTCCTGTCGGCTTTCTGCGCTGAAAATTGAGCATGCTGCCATGCTCCGACTCACCCACTCGCATACAGGTTTTTGTAGATTTCAAATACTTCATAGATGACCTGAATGTAACGATGGGTTTCGGCGAAGCGAATGATCTCGAGGAAGAGGTCCGGATCATCTGCCGCCAGCTCCTTCCACGCGATCGCATTTCCCGGGCCGCCGTTGTATGCCGCTAACGCAGCGTAGAGGTCTCCATCGAATCGCTCTTGCTGGGCATTTAGATAATACGTTCCAAAGCGCACGCTTACAAAGGGGCGGTAAAGGTCGCTCGTCTCATAGTCTTGCGGCCATCCAAGCTGGCCAGCGATTGATTCTCCGGTGCTCGGGATGACCTGCATCAGCCCATGAGCCGCCGCCGATGAGGTGGCAAATCCCTCGAATAGGCTTTCTTGCCTTACGACAGACAGAAGAAATAAACCGTCCAGGCCATAGCGCGCCGCTTCAGGGAGGATAAGGTCGCCAAAATACGGGCCAAATCGTACTCGATTGAAATAGACGGGAGCCAGATGCGTAGCCGCATCATCCATTCCAGCGTGATTGAGGATCTGACGTGAAGCGATGATCGCCTCTCGATATAGCCCGAGCTCAAGAAGGGTATGCATCAATCGATAAGAGCCTTCGGGATCAGAACCCAATGAGCTTCTGAGCGAGCTTAACTCTGAACGCGCTTCTTCCATCATCCCCAAATTCCAGAGTTCCAGTCCTCGAGCGAGTCTTGGATCGGATGCAAGTACCGGCCCCAAATCGGTGAGCGGATCGTCTCCGGCAATACCGAACGTATCTCGCAGCCATTGCTCCGCTTCTCGACGTTCACCTTCTAGATCCGTAGAGAAGTTAAATACTCCCGAGTCGCTAAACGGAGAGGTATCGTCAAGCAAATGCTCCGCCCGCAACGAATAGTAGCCCGTTGGATCTGCGTTTCGCGCGGTTTCCCATGCATCTAGAGCGCCATCTGGATTTCGGTCAGCCTGACGCGATTTCCCAATCCATAGATTGGCCCTCGCAATTTGGGCCGTTGTTGAGGCAAGTTCTAGGGATCTCTGGAACGCTAGCTCCGCGGCCGGGTAGTCGCCAAGTCGATAGCGCACGACGCCGGATTCAAAGGCCGCGTCCGTCGCCAGGGGATTGAAGGCATATTCCTCGGCCAATCTCATCCAGATGTCTGCTGCGCGGGACAGATCATTGCTGCGTTCAGCCGTCCGGCCGGCCGCGAATAATGCCTCCACCGCTGCAGCCGATTGCGGCAGAGTGTCTGCGACTTCTAAGTACGTGTCGACGGCCGCAGTGTAGCGATCCAACCAGGCCCACTCTGTGCGTGCCTTTGACAGCATCGCTTCTGGCCAAATAGAATCCGACGGGTAGTTTAAGGTCGCCGCTTCCATATCCTCCAGGGCCAAGGCGGGTGAACCCAACCCAAGATGGCTGAGCCCGCGATAGTAATATGCGGCAGCGGAGGGTGTTGATGCCAGGACTCGATTGAAGGCGGCTACCGCGGGTTGGTAAGCTCCTGCGTAATAGTCGACCAACCCGCGCTGAAAATCGTCGACGGGCACTCCGTCCTCGACCAGGCGGATCAGTCCGACATAGGTGTCAAAGGCTGCAGGGTAATTTTCGAACGAGTCGAGGTAGCGAGAATGGAGCCCGTCCAGGTTGCCTTGCAATTCCAGGGCTTCGCCCGCGAGTAGATTCATGGAGGCTTTTGTCGCCGGGTCCGTAGCCTGAGCGTAGACCTGATCGAACTGCTCCAGCGCACCTTCAAATTCGCCCGCTTCCATATACGCTCTGCCAATTTTAATCCTCAGGCCAGTTTGGTTGGTTTGGCCGGGGGCTATCATGGCTGCCTGGTAATGGGAGACCGCTTCAATCGGGCGGAAGCCCTGCCGCAGCGCGTCCCCCAGCCATTCTTCAACGTACAGGTCGATCGAACCAGAGTATTGTGAAAGCGCTTGCTCGTAGTCAGCGGCAGCGGCGGCCGGCTCTCCAAGATGGGTGTTTGCTTGCGCGCGCAAAATAAATGCGGAAGGTATGCGTGCATGATCCGGATAATTCGTTATGAGTTCTGAAAATATCGTGAGGGCTTCCTTGAGACGTTCGTCTCGAAGTAATGCATCGCCAAGGCCGAAAAGCGCCTCTCCGATAACGGCCGGATCGTGACTCTCCGCGATGACGCGCTCGAATTCTCGCTCCGCCAGCTCCCAATCCCCATTGGCGAGCGCCAGCCGGGCGGCCTCGGTTCGTAACGCAGGCAATGGCGTCGGCTGCAGAGTCGGAGTTGGGGTTGCAGATGATGTGGGAGTTGGTGCACGTGTCGCCGTGGGCTCGGCTCCAAACGGGAGGTTACAAGCCAGCGATGTGAAGAGTAGGCCGGCGAATACCCCCAGTATGGCTCTCTGCATGGCGGGCAATCATACGTGACGGAAACCATGATGTCAACGCGCCACACATTGTGAAGTGCAATTCCTTGCACCCCCCTATTCCGCGTGCTAAACTCCTCCCGCGCCTCAAGGAGCGCTCTCCGACGAGAGCGCATTTTTATGTATTGAGGACATCTAGTGGACACTAAAGAAGTCGTTCTATCTGGCTCTGTAGCCTATGACTACCTGATGAGCTTCCCGGGCAGGTTTAAGGATCACATCCTGCCCGAACATCTGGATTCGCTCAGCCTCTCATTCCTGGTCGACTCGCTGGAGAGACGGCCGGGCGGCATTGCAGCAAATATCGCCTACTCGCTTGCGCTGCTTGGAGAACGACCTCGAGTCTTGGCTACGGTAGGAGAGGATTTCGAAGACTACCGTCGGTCGCTTGAAACGATTGGTGTAGCGACGAGCGACATAAAAGTCATCTCCGGACTCCTGACCGCTTCGTTCTTTGTCACCACCGACGAGACAGATTCTCAGATCGCCAGCTTCTATACCGGCGCCATGGCTCACGCGACCGAGCTGAGCTTTGCTGATTTAGAAACGCAGCCCGATCTGGTCTTGATCTCGCCGAATGACCCTCAGGCAATGAGTGCCTATGCCGACGAATGCATAGAGCTTGGAATCAACTATTTCTATGACCCTAGCCAGCAGATCCTCCGCCTGGATTCCGAATCCCTAGTAACAGGCATCCAGGGGTGCGAGGCGTTTTTTGCAAATGAGTACGAATTAGCTTTGATCGAGGACAAGACCTCTCTCACCATCGACGACATCACAATGATGACAAAATTCGCGGTAATTACCCGCGGCGAAGATGGGTCGGATCTTTACACATCCGAGGGACGTCAACGCATTCCAATCGTCCCTCCGCAAACGACTGCCGAGCCCACCGGGGTTGGAGATTCTTATCGCGCCGGATTCTTGAAAGGCTATCTACACGATATGCCTTTGGATTGTTGCTGCATGATGGGCGCACTATGCGCCACCTACTCGCTTGAGCACCTGGGGCCACAGAGTCATCATTTCACACTCGATGAATTCGCGGCCCGGTTTGACTCCAAGTTCGGATCAAAGTGCGATCTCAAACAGCTTCTGTCATAGCGGATCAATCGATCCGCAAAATCCTGGAATCGGATCGTTCGTGGGGTGCCTATGCCCTGGCCGACCTTTCTCCGCCATGGAGCGAGCAGTCGGAATGGTCGGTACTTGGAGAGAGTCTGCTGCTGGTATTTCGGGGTCTCTCTCCGCCGGTGCTGTTTGGAACTGGGGAACCGGATCAGCTACATACCCTCTTCCATAATCTCCCGCCTGGTCGGTATTGGTACACGCTTCGTCCGACCGATTTCTCGTTGCTGCGGGACCGGCTTGACGAATTTTCCCGCACACGGATGTGGCGGATGAGGCTAGTGGATGATTCGTTTGAACAGTGGGCCGGCTCAGCAACCAGGCTGGAGAACGCGCATTTGAGGCACGTCGACCAACTATTCGCGGGGCACGCGGACCGGCCCGATGCCTACCTGCCCGATCAGGTAGAGCATGGCGTAACGTTCGGGATTTTCGATGGTGATAAATTGCTGGCGGTTGCAGGTACTCACGTGATCGATCCATCAGAGGGCGTGGCGGCTGTCGGGAATATCTTCACCGCCCCTCGGCATCGCCGGCGCGGCCACGGAATCAAGGTGACGGCTGCGGTCGTGAAGCGTCTGGTCGAGCTCAATATTGATACGATCGTGCTTAACGTGGAAATGGCGAATCAACCGGCCATCGATATGTACATTAGTTTGGGTTTTATGCCCTATTGTGGCTTCTATGAGGGAATTGCCGTGCTGACCTAGCACGGGGAGGAAAGGGATCGAATGTCAGAGAATTACGATGTGAAAGATCTAGCTTTAGCTGAAGGCGGAAGACGGAGGATCGAATGGGCAAATCAAGAGATGCCCGTATTGGCCGGAATCCGCGAGCGATTCATCAAAGAGCGCCCGCTGGATGGACTAAAAATTGCCGCCTGCTTGCACATCACAACAGAAACTGCAAACTTGATGCGCGCGCTGCAGGCCGGCGGAGCTGATGCAGTGCTCTGCGCCTCAAATCCGCTCTCCACGCAAGATGATGTAGCAGCCTCCTTAGTGTCGCATGATGAAATCCCCGTATTCGGGATCAAAGGCGAGGATCGAGAGACGTACTATCAGCATATCGGCTCGGCCCTCGACCACAAGCCGAAGGCCACCATGGATGACGGTGCAGATCTTGTCAGCTCGCTCCACACAGATCGATCCGATCAGCTCGACGAATTGATGGGGGGTACAGAGGAAACTACAACCGGCGTCATTCGTTTGCGGGCAATGGCCAATGACGGGAAGTTAGGCTACCCGATCATCGCAGTCAATGATGCGATGACCAAGCATTTCTTCGACAATCGCTACGGTACCGGTCAGTCCACGATCGATGGCATCGTGCGTGCCACAAACGTGCTCATCGCGGGAACGACGTTTGTTGTGGCTGGATATGGATGGTGCGGGCGCGGTCTTGCAATGCGGGCAAAGGGGCTTGGCGCCAATGTGATCGTGACTGAAGTGGATCCAATGCCGGCACTTGAGGCAATTATGGATGGCTTCCGTGTCATGACCATGGATGAAGCCGCGCCCCAGGCGGATATTCTATGCACGGTGACTGGCGATATACACGTCATCGACAAGCATCACTTGGAGTCCATGAAGGATGGCACCATCATCGCCAACTCTGGTCATTTCAATGTAGAGATCAACATTGAGGCGTTGGAGGAGATGGCGACTGAGAAGAGAAAGGCGCGCGAGTATGTAGATCAATACATTCTCGAAGATGGGCGCAAGCTCAACCTGCTCGGGGAAGGAAGATTAATTAATCTAGCAGCTGCAGAGGGACATCCGGCAAGCGTCATGGATCTTTCGTTTGCCAATCAGGCATTATCGCTTGAGTACCTGGTAGCGCATCGTGACGAGATGGACAATCAGGTCTACACGATCCCTGAAGCAATCGACCGGGAGATCGCCCGGCTGAAGCTCCAGGCAATGGGCGTCGAAATCGACACGCTGACAGATGAGCAAACCGAATATCTGGCCTCGTGGGAGGCGGGAACCTAGCTCCGAAATTGCC
Source organism: uncultured bacterium (assembly GCA_965364895.1). GTDB lineage: Bacteria > Chloroflexota > Anaerolineae > Anaerolineales > E44-bin32 > JADFRG01. Next base: position 927 of record CBDTZL010000077.1, on the reverse strand, counting down.
TGTGACCGATAATACAAAGGGCCCGGGACGAGCCCGGGCTCTTTTCGTTCCCCTATGGATTGCTTACGACTTCAACAAGCACGAAGACCGGATCGCCAAAAAGCGATCCATCTGGAGCCTGTGCCTGCCAGCTCGCCCTCTGATCGCCGGGCTGTTTCGGGGTGGTGAGCTGGACCGACCATACCCCTGTCTCCCCCGCGCGCGCCGGATATAGAGCCAGTTCCTCTGGCGCCTCTATGAGCCCCTCATCGATCCTTACCAGGCGGTAGCCCGCGCTCCAGTCGCAGGTACCCGCGTTTAACACCGCCCAACGTTTGTCCAACACCTCTCCCGGTGTGGCTATCGTTCCATCCGGAATCGACAAATCCTCTACGAATCGGGCGTCATTAATACAGGTCGCCGATTCGTCTTGCCGAATCTGGGCGGGCGCTTGTGTTGCCGAAGGGAGCGCGAGAGCTAAGTTCGATGATCTTGTCGGGCTAGCGGTTGAATTGGTTCCGCATGCCGTCAGCAAGCAAACCAGGAAAGCGGCAAATCCGAACCTACGCACCATCTGTTAAATCATACAACGGGACCGCGGCTTCCGCCTGCGGTCCCGTTTTCGGCAGTGAGCTTGCAACCCCCTGGGATCGATTAGGGAAAGAGTGGTTCAGGCAAGCTCTTTCTGAGAGCGACTATTGTTTGCACTGACCTTTGCTTTTGCCTTCGAATTTTCCAGTTCATCAGGGTCTGCAGCTGTCACTTTTTGGTCAGATTCCTCCTGATCCGGGGTCTGATCTACATCTTCCCCATCAAGAAGGCCTGCGTGAACACGAATCCTGTGGTCAAGCTCCTCCACCATCTCCGGATGCTCGCGAAAGAAATCCTTTGTATTTTCACGCCCCTGGCCCAGTCGATCTTCTTTGTAGGAGTAGAACGAGCCGCGTT
>CBDTZL010000076.1:0-10921 GCA_965364895.1 uncultured bacterium | reverse complement strand
CAGACAGCGAAGCTGAATCGGAAACGACTGACTCTAAGGCTGATGCAGAAGAGGCCGAAGCAGTGGAAGATGTTGCCGACGAACCCGAGGCCGCACCAGACGTAGATGCAGAAACTGAAGCCGAAGCAGTGGAAGATGTTGCCGACGATGCCGAGGCCGCACCTGACGTAGATGCAGAAACTGAGGCCGAACCAGACGAATATGTAGAAGCTGAGGCCGAACCAGACGAAGATGTAGAAGCTGAGGCCGAACCAGACGAAGATGCAGAAGCTGCTGACGAGCCCGAAGCCGATTCTGAAGCAGAGAATGAAGCCGAAGCAAGGGAAGAATCGGACGAGCCTGAAGACGAATGAAGATTTCTGCTGACCAGGTGAAGGAGCTTCGTAAAAAGACCGGAGCCGGGGTGCTCGATTGCCGGAATGCGTTGGAGGAGACCGAGGGCGATATGGATGCCGCGGCAGGCCTTCTGCGCAAGAAGGGTCTCGTAAAGGCTGCCGGTCGATCCGGCCGCGAAGCCAGCGACGGCATAATCGACCTGTACAGTCATGCCGAGGGGCGGTTGGGTGTCATGGTAGAAGTCAACACGGAAACCGACTTCGTCGCTCGCACGCCAGAGTTTCGTGAATTCGCACATGAGATGGCGCTGCAGGTAGCTGCTACCTCACCGCTCTGGGTGAGCCCAGACGACGTCCCTGAAGAGATCCTGGAGCAGGAACGGAAGGCAGCTCGCGAGCAAGCGCTCGCAGAAGGCAAGCCTGACAATGTGGTCGAGCGCATTATCGAAGGCAAGCTAGAAAAGTACCTGAGTGGTGTTTGCCTGCTCAACCAGTCGTACGTCAGAGACGAGGATCGCAAGGTATCGGAAATTGTTCAGGATTTGGTCCTCTCGACAGGAGAAAATGTTTCAATCCGGCGGTTTGAGCGATGGGAAATCGGCGAGGGGCTGGAGTGAGGGGTACGTACCCTCAAGATCCGCTTGGGTCCCCCAAGACGTGCCAACCTTTGGTTGGCCGTTTTTATATTTCGCAGGAAGGGTACCGTGGCAGCTTTCGATAGAGTACTGCTAAAGCTTGGGGGCGAGGCATTAGCCCCCTCAGAAGGTTTCGGCGTCGATCCCGATCGGGCGGAGGATGTGGCCTACAAGATTGAGCAAGTGAAGGATCTTGGGGTTCAGGTGGCGGTTGTCATCGGGGCAGGCAACATCTGGCGCGGCCGAGAGGGGATCGCGCGAGGCATGGAGCGCGCAACTGCGGACTACATGGGAATGCTCGGAACAGTGATCAACTCACTGGCGCTGATGGATGCACTCGAGCGCCGAGGGGTTGTGACGCGTGTGATGTCTGCCATCGAAATGCGCTCGGTAGCGGAGCCTTACATTCAGCGTCGTGCAATTCGCCACCTTGAAAAAGATCGGGTGGTGGTGCTCGGAGCCGGCACAGGTAATCCCTACTTCTCGACCGATACCGCAGCTGCCCTTCGAGCGATGGAGGTTGGCGCCCAAATCCTGATCAAGGCGACTAAGGTGGACGGAGTTTATGAATCAGATCCGCTGGTAAATCCTAACGCAAAGCGGTTTGATCGCTTGAGCTATATCGACTCGCTGAACATGCGGCTGGAGGTAATGGACGCGACCGCAATCTCGCTTTGTATGGACAACGAGCTCCCAATTCTAGTGCTTGACATGTGGCAGGAAGATAGCCTCGTGAATGCTGTGCAAGGGGAGTCAGTCGGTACACTCGTAACCGCATAAGAAACCTTTAAAATCCCACGGTTCAAAAAACCCCTATTTTGCGCTATCCTATTATCTACTCCGTTTCTCATGGCTTGGCCTCCAGGAGAGGCATTTATCTGAAAGTGAGCCCTGATCAAATCGCAGGTAGGAGAGGCTAAATGATTAAGGACGCCCTAGGTGAGGCGAATTCTCGAATGGCGGGTGCCGTTCGAGCGCAAGAGGAAGATCTTGGAGCCATCAGAACCGGCCGCGCTTCACCCGCGGTGGCTGAGAAAGTTATGGTGGATTATTATGGAACCCCAACTCCACTGATCCAGTTGGCGACGATCTCCGCGCCAGAGCCACGGCTGCTGACGATTCGACCCTTCGACCCGGCCAGCATCAAAGATATCGAACGAGGCATCCTTTCTTCAGATCTGGGCCTAACGCCGAGCAATGATGGAAAACTCATCCGCCTCAGCATCCCGCCCCTGACCGAAGAGCGACGGCATGATCTCGTGAAGCTAGTGAAGGTCCGGACGGAAGAGGCGCGCGTCTCGGTGCGCAATGTACGACGAGATGTTCATAACGATATTCGCGAATTTGAGACCGAAAAACTGATTTCCGAGGACGAACTTCATCGCGGTGAAGAAGACTTGCAAAAGGTAACCGACAACTTCATCGAGCAGATCAACGCGATCGGGGAACGCAAAGAGAAGGAAGTCTTAGAGGTCTAAGCATTGGAGCAAGCAGAGCGGAACCTGCCGGAAACCGTCCCAACCCATGTCGCCATCATTATGGATGGAAATGGCCGCTGGGCTCGAGAACGCCATCTGCCTAGATTGGCGGGCCATCGTGCGGGGGTCGAGAACCTAAGGCGAGTACTGCGCGCCTCGGCAGATTTCGGGATCGCCTATCTGACCATCTACGCCTTCTCGACAGAGAATTGGGAGCGACCCTCGATCGAAGTGCGTGGTTTGATGAACATCCTGGATGACGTGATCGATCGTGAACTTGTCGAGATGCACGAAAATGGGGTACAGCTCCGACATATCGGACGTTTGGAAGGCCTGCGCCCCGAACTGCAGGAAAAAGTCCGCCACGCAGTCGAACTCACCAAAGACAACACCAACCTGGTGCTCAATGTTGCGTGGAACTATGGCGGTCGAGATGAGATTATTCATGCTGTCCAAGGCATGATTGAAGATGGCGTCGACCCGGCAGATATCGACGAAGACCTCATCCATCAGTATCTGTTCACCTCCGATAGCCCTGATCCGGACCTCGTCATTCGTACTTCCGGCGAACTACGAGTGAGCAACTTTCTAATTTGGCAAAGCGCCTACTCCGAGTGGGCATTTCCTGACACTCTCTGGCCAGACTTTGGGCCTGAGGAGTTGCGCGCAGCGCTCTGGGATTACGCACGGCGAGAGCGGCGCTTCGGCGCCGTTTCGGCGCCGGTCGCTTGATGCTTCGTCAGCGCGTTATCATCACCATCGTCGCTCTTCCTATTCTTGTATGGTTGATCATCAATGGCGGCAGACTGTATGTGCTTGCCATCGCAATAGCCCTGGGTATCGCCGCATCGGAATTCGGGCAGCTGTTCCGCCGCGCGGATCTAAGGCCGTCAATACCTTTATTAGTGTTTGGCGTAGTCGGGCTGGTGGTCGCGAGATTTGAATTGGAAGCCGACCAAACTGCGCTGCTTCTTGCCGTTGTTGCCTTGTTGAGCATGACCTGGCATCTGGTGGATTACGAGCGCGGTGCACCGCGATCCGGCACCGACTTTGCTGTAACGCTGGCCGGAATTATTTATCTTGGATGGATCGGCGCATATCTGGTTTCGCTTCGTTCCCTTCCCGAAGGTCAATGGTGGGTTCTGATTGCCCTGCCCGTAGTGTGGATCGCTGACTCCGCGGCCTACTTCCTCGGGAAGCGGTTTGGAAAGCGGCCGCTTTCGCCTCGATTGAGTCCGAATAAGACCTGGGAAGGTTATCTATCGGGCGTGATCGCGGGAACCGCCTCTGGTGTTGGACTTGCCGCGCTGTTCTCTAGCCTTGGTGGCGATGTGGCTTTGCTGGGAGGTGCAATTGTCGGTTTCCTGGTCGCAACTATCGCTCCCCTTGGTGACCTGGGGATCAGCATGATGAAGCGCGAAATGAATGCCAAGGACACCGGTACGCTGCTCTCCGCGCACGGCGGGGCGCTGGATAGGATCGACTCCTGGCTGTGGGCAGGTGTCCTGGGCTTTTATGCGGTGGTCTGGCTAGGCTAGGGAATGGCAGAGGCACCTGTTAGAAACCTGGCGCTTGAACTGGTCCGAGTAACGGAAGCCGCGGCATTGGCTGCTGGACGGCATATGGGCCGAGGAGACAAGATCTCGGGCGATCAGGCCGCGGTGGACGGAATGCGCGTGGTGCTTAACTCCGTAGATATCGACGGGGTAATCGTGATTGGGGAAGGCGAGAAGGATGAGGCCCCCATGCTCTTTAATGGAGAGCGGCTAGGCACCGGAAACGGCCCAAAAGTCGACATCGCGGTCGATCCTATCGACGGCACCCGGCTGCTTGCGCTTGGCAAGGCGAATTCGATCGCTACGGTCGCGCTATCGGAGCGCGGAACCATGTTTAACCCGGGGCCGCTGGTCTACATGAACAAGATAGCAGTCGGACCCGCTGCCAAAGGGCACATCGACCTGGACGCGCCGGTCAGTGACAATTTAAAGGCGATCGCCAAGGCGAAGAATGCTGATGTGGACGATCTCACAGTAGTAATCCTGGAGCGGCCTCGCCACGAAGCCATGATCGAGGACATCCGCAAGGCAGGCGCTCGGATTCGATTGATCACCGATGGCGACGTTGCTGGAGCGCTTATGACCGCCCGTCCCGAATCCGGGATCGATGTCTTGCTCGGGATCGGAGGAACCCCCGAGGGCGTGCTCGCGGCGGCAGCGCTCAAGTGCATGGGCGGAGAAATCCAGGCTCGGCTGTACCCACGAAACGAAGAAGAAGCGAACCTGGCCCGGGAGCAAGGGTATGACCTGGATAAGAAGCTTGGAATTGACGATTTGGACAGCGGCAAGGAGATCTTTTTCGCGGTTACCGGGATCACGGATGGGGAGCTCGTAGAAGGCGTGAAATATACTGGCCGAGGCGCGACTACCCACAGCCTTGTAATGCGCTCACGCAGTGGAACGGTGCGCGAGATTGTCTCGACTCACCGCTGGGATAAGCTCATGCGATACAGCCAAATTGAATACGACGCCGGAGATCGCCAGGCGAAATCTGGAGACTAAGGTTTGTAAGGTACTCGGGTCTGCTTGTAGGCCGGAGGTCTGCTTGCAGGGCTAATAGCCGAATGCTATAATCACCCCGTCGGAGCATTATCGAGACATCCCCAACGACGCAATTAGCCTGGCTGTTATCTAGCACCCACCAAGTGATTCCTATCCAGCGCACTGTCGAACGCAAACACCGCGGATAGCCTCACTTCCCGCAGGGAGAAAACTTATGAACATTGGGGAACTGGAAACCTTATCCCTTACCGATCTGCGCGCTAAATCCAAACAATTGGAAATTCAAGGCGCCACACGCCTGAAGAAGGAGGACCTCATCCTGCGCCTCATGCAGGCCGAGGCTGAGCGCAAAGGTCTCGAGCTGCGTGGCGGCGTGCTTGAGGTCATGAACGAGGGCATGGGGTTCTTGCGCGCCGAGCACTACCTGCCTGGCCCAAACGATATTTATGTTTCGCAATCGCAAATTCGGCGGTTCTCTCTGCGTACCGGAGATATGGTTATTGGCCAGATTCGGCCCCCGAAGGACACGGAGAAGTACTACGGGTTGCTGCGAGTCGAGTCCATCAATGCCATGAACCCCGATCAGATAAAGAATCGGCCAAAGTTCGAAAAGCTGACGCCGATCTTCCCCGAAGAGCGGTTCAATCTCGAGACCGATCGACACGCGCTGGCGAACCGCTTGCTGAATCTGGTTGCACCAATTGGTCGTGGGCAGCGTGGATTAATTGTTTCGCCTCCAAAAGCGGGCAAGACCACTGTACTCAAGGGCATTGCCAATGCAATTTCGCAGAATTACCCACAAGTGCACCTCATGGTGGCTCTCATTGGTGAGCGCCCAGAGGAAGTGACAGACATGGACCGCTCCGTTGATGCGGAGGTTATTGCGTCAACCTTCGACGATCCCGGCACCTCGCACGTGCGCGTGGCAGAAATGGCTCTAGAACGTGCAAAGCGCCTGGTGGAATGTGAGCGTGACGTTGTGATCCTGCTCGACTCCATTACGCGCCTCGCGCGGGCCTACAACTTGATGGTCACACCCTCTGGCAGGACATTATCAGGCGGGTTGGATCCAGCCGCGCTGTATCCGCCGAAAAGATTCTTTGGCGCCGCACGCAATCTGGAAGATCATGCATCGCTGACCATCATTGCCACTTGCCTGGTCGACACCGGCTCACGCATGGATGATGTGGTGTACGAAGAGTTCAAGGGCACCGGAAACATGGAGCTGCATCTATCGCGCAGACTGCAGGAACGAAGGGTGTTCCCTGCCTTCGACATCGACCGATCGTCGACCAGACGCGAAGAGCTTCTGCTTGGGCCTGACATCACTCCAAGGGTATGGCTTATGCGTCGGATGTACTCGCAGCTGGTCACTCCGCCGCCGAACGGCGCCGGTATGGAGATGGTTAAGGCCACCGAAGCGATTATCGATCGCGTGCGCCGGACGGATACCAACGTCGAGTTCCTCGAATCGCTAACTGAAGAAGGACCTTAGGGGCTTACGCGGCGCCACCTGAATTCGGGGCCTGCCGATTCCGCAACGGGGTCCGGATCGGATCGGCGTCCAGGTTCGGCTAACCAACCCCTAATCTGCGACCAACCGCGCAAGAGTTCCCTCACTCGATCGATGTGTTATCATCCGCGCGTGTGCCAACAAGGCGTTGAAATGCATGGGAATACCTGCGCTAGCGGCAACTGAGAGCTTGCGACGAGCACTCTAGGAACCTGTTTTGAAATCAGACGATCGCGGCCGGTTTTCACTACCCCGTTACGCTGAGCATGCCGGCTTTTTGGTAATTGCGGCCATCGGACTGCTTATCGCCCGCGCAGGGCTTGAGGCGCTGCCCGATCGGTCTGAACCGGTGACGGCACCTGTAGCTGCTGGCGCTTCGGCCCTCCAACTTCCCGATTACACGCTGCCCTCCGATCCAACTCTTCGTCGACTGGCGGATGTTCATACGCTAATTCCGACTCGCGATCGACTGACGATCCTGAAGTATGTCGTTCAACAGGGGGATTCACTTTTTGGGATTTCCAATCGGTTTGGGCTCGAGCCTGAAACGGTGTTGTGGGGCAATTTCGATGTCTTAGAGGACAATCCGCATAGCCTGAAGCCGGGACAGGATCTCAACATCCTTCCTGTGGACGGCACCTACTATGTGTGGAAGCAAGGGGACGGACTCATCGGAGTGGCTGATTTCTTCGGCGTGTCACCACAAGACATTCTGGATTGGCCTGGGAATCTATTGCCACAGGACCTGGACTTGCTAAACCCGGATATCGTGCCTGGAACTCCAATCGTGATTCCAGGTGGAGTGCGAGAAACGGTCGACTGGCGGGCACCTCGCATCACCCGCGGTAACCCAGCCTCGGCCAGGATCCTGGGGCCGGGATTCTGCGGTTCTGTGTACGATGGGCCGATTGGAGCCGGTTTCTTCATTTGGCCCACACCCAGTCAGAATATTTCCGGGTATACCTTTAATATAAATGTGCATCCTGCTATCGATATCGGGGGCGGAGAAGGCAACGCCATTTATGCGGCCGACGCGGGGGTAGTGGTTTATGCAGGCTGGCACAATGGGGGATTTGGCAACGTGGTCGTCATCGATCATGGAAACGGCTGGCAGACTCTTTATGCGCACATGAACAGCCTTTTAACTGGCTGTGGAGATGGCTTGTTCCAGGGCAATGTTATCGGGGGGATGGGTAGCACAGGAAACAGTACCGGCACCCATTTACACTTCGAAATGCTGAATGATCAGTTTGGTAAGGTCAATCCGTTCAACTTCCTCCCATGATAGAACGTGACAGGGCGAGACAGTGAATCGGACACGCGCCATGCAGATTATCAAATCACCTGTGCTCTGGAGCGCGGTGCTTGCAATCGTCGTACTGGGAGTGGCCGCCGCAGGCGTTCGCGCTCGCGCGGTGGGCCCCGTGCGAGAAGAGCGTAGCGAAATCACGCCGACGATCTCTGCGCCCACTCTGCTGGAGATCGAAGACCTGCCGCCCTACGTCGAAGCGCAGGGAGAAGGGCTCACCCGGCTATCCGATGTCCATACCATCATCCCGACCCGCCCAAGGCTCGGGCTGCTTAAATATCAGGTCCAGCAGGGTGACACGTTGTTCGCCATTGCGGACAAATTTGGACTGGAGCCCGAATCGATCCTGTGGGGAAACTGGTACAAGCTGGATGGCGACCCTCATTTCATCGCGCCCGGACAAGACCTCAATATCCTGCCAGTCGACGGGACGCTCCATCTCTGGTCAGCGGGCGAGGGGTTGAATGGGGTAGCGACCTTCTATGGGGTCACAGCCGAAGACATCATCGATTGGCCCGGGAATGATCTTGATCCTGGCCTGGATCCCGCCCGTCCTGATATTGATGAGGGCAGCACGCTTATCGTGCCAGGGGGGAAACGAGAGCCACCCAGCTGGCAGCTAGTCCGCATCACGCGCTCCAACCCAGCAGTGGCAAGCATTCTCGGGCCTGGGTCTTGCTCGGCTGTTTCCAATGGCCCGACTGGCGACGGCGCCTTCGGTTGGCCAACGTCGAGCACGGGTATTACCGGCAATCCATACATCCCGGGTATCCATGAAGCGATTGATATTGGTGGCGGCGCTGGCAGCGGAATTTACGCTGCCGACGATGGGGTTGTGGTCTATGCTGGCTGGAATGACTGGGGCTACGGCTACACCGTCGTGCTCGACCACGGCAACGGCTGGCAGTCGCTGTATGCTCACAACAGCCAGATCAACGTCGGCTGCGGTCAGGCGGTTTTCCAGGGGAATGCGATCGCTGGAATGGGCTGCACCGGCAACTGCTCGGGCACCCATTTGCACTTCGAGTTGCGCAGCGACGCCTTCGGTCGGGTCAACCCACTCAATTTCCTCCCTTAAGATCGCGCTTCCCACAAGAGGCAGGAGAAGCGGATTCTGCCGATAAGCGGGTAGTCGAGGCCTTCTGGCCGCAATCTGCGGCAAGTCAGGTGGTTATGGCATGTCGATTAGCGAAGACCGAATGGCCGAAGAAGTAATTGCGGTCGAACGGCGCTGGGTTCAGGCTCATCGCGATCTGGATCTCGATGCTCTGGAGAATTTGCTCGAAGACGACTATGTTCAGATTCGACCCGACGGCTCTGTCATAGGGAAGCGGGAAGCGCTTGAATCCTATCGTTCAGGCAAAAGACGATGGGATCATGCAAACAGTGATCAGTATCACGTAATCGTGCTTGGCAATTCAGCCATTCTTGTGGGCCGGTGGATCGGTCGGGGTGAAAACGAAGGCGAACCCTTTGATTACACTGCCCGCTTCATGGCAATCTATTCAAAACGCGATGAAATTTGGCGGCTTGTCGCCGAACAATCTACGCCGCTGTAATCATCCATTCAGTTTTCCCATCCCAGTATTTGATGACTGGGTCAGGCCGCTGGACCCACTGCTTAAGGTCGGTATGCAAATAGATCGGTGCATCACCGAACGCATGGCTTCTTTCGACCATGGCCAAACATGTGGGGATGAAACAACACAAGGGCTGAAATCCCACCCAGGGCCTTAATCTGTTCGACGGTCGCGTCATCAATCAGGCTGACACAATCCTAGAGCACATTGCCACTGGGAGCTTATATAAGCAGCGCACGTTGCCAAATCGCGAACTTCGGCTCAGTTGCAACCCCGTTCAATCCGGGCTCCAGCGACGTTACTATATTGCTGTGGTCCTGCCCCAATTTGTTATTCGTCGTGCAGAATTGACCTTCGGGGTTGACATATTGCCGCTCGTCCTCACAGATCAGGCATTTCGACGGAGGCTCTTGAGTCTCTTCATACTGGTGGCCGCAAGTAATACAAATGTATTTCGGCATCTTTGGTCCTTTCAAAATCGTCTGGCAACTGCTGCCTGGCGACGAGAGTTTGCTTTGTCTGGTTGGTTAACCCCTGCTACCGACGCCTGGTTTCTGAAAATCGTTTGGGACATTTGGCAAGGACAAACTGTAGAGAAACGAAAAACCGCCCACCTAAATTGAAGGTAGGCGGTTCAGCGCGCCCGGCAGGATTCGAACCTGCGACCTTTGACTCCGCAAGCCAGCGCTCTATCCAGCTGAGCTACGGGCGCAAGACTCCGATGCGGTGCTGTTCAACCTTGTTTTGAACCTAGGCGGGGAGGGAGGGATTTGAACCCTCGATTGAGGTTTGAGCCCCAATAACCGCTTAGCAGGCGGTCCCGATCAGCCAGACTCCGGCACCTCCCCACGTAAGGCGGAGGGAGAGGGATTCGAACCCCCGGTAGGTTGCCCTACAGCGGTTTTCAAGACCGCCGCCTTCGTCCACTCGGCCATCCCTCCGGGATTCTGGCTCCCTTTCCAGAGCGCCCGGATTTTACCATGCGCGCTGTTTTTCGCCTTCTTCGCTATCGTACACCATTGCAATATGCCAGCTATGCGATTTCCCAGACCTGATAGAGGCCCAATTGACCGTTCTCGCCGTCGGAACGGTAGTCATCAATCACCCGAAAACCGCCATCTTCCGCAAGCTCGCTGAGCTCCGCCTGCATAAAGTGATGAACGTAACGAACGCCGCTGCCACCTTCTCGCCAATCGACCAGGTAGTCTCCACCGTCTACCTCCTTATTGGATAAGCCAACCGTATCCCACGGCACAACTCGATCCGCAAGCCGCGGGCTGGCGAGAAAATCCCAGACGGAAACTGCCACGCGTCCACCAGGTCTCAGAACGGTTCCAATTGCTGCAGCTGTGGATGCGCGCAGATCTGCGGAAGGCAGGTGGTGCAGCACCGCGAACGCGAATGCCCAGTCGAACTGTTCGGAGATTTCATGCACGCCTTGCTCCGAAGCCGAACCCTGGTTGAGAACCGTGCGCGCAGTCTCGGGCCAATCATCCGTGCTGAGATCGGCGAG
>CBDTZL010000075.1:0-11019 GCA_965364895.1 uncultured bacterium | reverse complement strand
CGGCTTGACGATGCCAGGTAAAACCCCCGCTCCTGTAATCCTTCAGTGAACGCTGAATTGTCATAGCCGTAGGAATCGAGCAGCGTATCGGCGCGCTGATAGCCATCCAGGATGATGAAATAAATATCAGGGCCTGCGACCTGAGACATCCCCGCTTCCGCCTCCTGCTCTCCGCGTAATTCCGACAACTTCGCCTCGTCGGCAGGCACCGATCCACCGACAGCGGTGGCATAGGAGGCGATTGAGATGACCGGAGCTATGACCAGAACCGTAGCTACAATATTCAGCAGCGGAGTAGTTTGCTCGGGCAGTCCGAATTTGAGCGCAAGAAGAGAGATGACCAGGAGCGCTGCGAGCCAAATCCAGCCAAGGATTGATACGTCAAACGTGATTTGTAGATTGAGTGTCCAAGCTTCGATCGCGTTTGCAGCATGGCCGAAAGTGTAGAACAACACTACCAGGAGGGAGGACAGCACTCCCGCAAGAGCCCAATCCTTCAGAATAAGTTTGAATGCTGCCAGGAAGAACAAGGCAAACACCAATGTGACTGCCAAAATCCTGAAGGTGTTTTCAATTGGAAGGAAGACAAAGTTCCTCGCATACAGGTGCGCAATTGGGTAGATGCTCAGCAACAGTGGATGGTACGGAAATCTCAAAAGCTTCATAACAACTTCAGACTGCTCAACAGAATCTAAAGGTGCTTGAAATTATGGCGTCTCTGGAACAGTCTACGCAATGGACAATCGATGCTAGATCATGTGCTGCTACCGCGAATACGTCCCCATAAGCTCCGTTTCAGCAACGATATGACTCTCCATTGCTTCCAGGAGCTGCTCCTTGGTCGCCCCCTCTTCCACGTCGAGCGCACTATCGAGTGCATACAGTTTCATGAAGTAGCGATGCTCGCCGCTGGGTGGGCAGGGTCCGCCGTAGCCAATGGAACCCCAGCTACTCGATCCGTGAATCGCTCCGTTCGTTAGCGTTGGATCCGGCGGCACGTTCGCCGGCAGTGAACGAGCTTCAGCCGGGAGGTTGAACAACACCCAATGCACCCAGGTTCCGCCTGGTGCGTCAGGGTCATCGAAGATCAACGCAAAGCTCTGTGTGCCAGCGGGCGGGTCGCTCCAGGTCAACCTTGGTGACGTATTTTCGCCGTCGCATGAGTAGCTGGCCGGGATTGGATCACCTTGCAAATAAGCCGAGCTTGTCAGCTTAAAGTCCACTTCCTCCATGGCTGGATCCTCCTCTTCCGTCGCAGTCGCGGCTGGCACCGCGGTAGGTTCTGGTTCTTCTAACGCAGTTGTGGCTGTCGGTGTGCTCTCCGCCGCGCAAGCTGCGAGCAGAATTGAAATCAGTACACCTGAAAGTATTCTCATTCGAATCCTCCGTTGCGAAATCGTAGCATGGTTCCCGGTATCGGTAACCATTCCCGGGATCGGGAACCACTCACGGTATCGAAAGCCCCAGGCGGCGTTGCAGTTTAGTCTCAACATCAGGCGCTCGGCCGGCGTCCGACACTATCGCCACAAACCATCATGTCGGCCGGCAGAGGTAAAATGAAGCCTACGCTGGAGGATTTGACTTTATGCGCCCTGTCTACGCTGTGTCGGGCGGAGTCTCAAAATTTGCGAAGGCTCGCCCGGATAAAACCTTTCAAGCCATCATAAAAGAAGCCTACGACTACGCTATCGATGACATCGGATTAGATTTCCCCACTTTCACTTCTCAGGTGGATGGATCCGTGGCGTCCTATTTTTCTGACCACTTCAGCCGCCAATTAATGTCGGGCATCATGGCCCAGGATTACCTCGGGCTCTGTCCCAAGCCCAGCCACCGGGTTGAGGGCGGCGGCGCGACCGGAGGCTTGTGTTTCCAGGAAGCCTGGAAATCGGTCGCCTCCGGTCACATGGATGTCTGTGTGGCGTACGGGTTCGAGACCATGAGCCACGTCGAGACCTGGAAGGGCAATGAATTTATCGCGCTGGCCTCGGATGTCTCCTGGGACTATCCGGTCGGCGGTTTTTATTCTGGGTACTACGCCATGATGGTGACGCGTCATATGAAGGAGTACGGAACTACCGTCGAGCAAATGGCCTCCGTTTCGGTCAAGAATCACATCAACGCGTTCTACAACCCCTACGCGCAGAAGCGCAATCGCTACTCCATTGAAGATGTCAGGAACTCACCGATGGTAGCCTGGCCGCTAACCCGCCTGGACATCTGCGTTATGTCGGACGGTGCAGCCGCTACCATTCTCGTCTCCGAAGAGGGTCTAGAGCGGCTCGAGTCGGCTGGCGCCAAGATCCGGAGGCCGCTGGTTCGAGTAACCGGGATCGGCCGAGGAACTGATGCAATGCGAATGGCCGATCGACCACAAGTAGACTACGACACCTTTATGCGCGATTACGCCACGGAACTAGAAAAGGGCTCCGATGAGACTCAAACCTACTACAAGGAGCTCTGGGATCATGGCACTCGCTACCCTGGGGTGCACTCCTTTCGCGCAGGCCGGACGGCGGGCAACATGGCATACAAACATGCCGGTATCTCCGATCCGCTCAATGAACTGGACTTCATCGAGCTCCACGATGCCTACACCTCGAGCGAACTGCAGACTTACGAGGATCTCGGCCTCTGCCGATACGGCGAAGGCGGCCAGTTTGCAGTCTCCGGCAAGGCCTTCATGCCAAACATCGAGTACGACCTCGACCTCAATCATGACCCGATCTGTCCTGTGAACCCTTCGGGCGGGCTCATAGCGTGCGGGCATCCAGTTGGGGCCACCGGCTTGATGCAGGGAGTGTTCGCAATCTGGCAGCTGCAAGGATCGGTCGGCGTCCATTTCGAAGATGACACGCTGCAAGTGAAAGATGCCAAGCGCGGCGCGATTCACTCGCACGCTGGTACCGGCACTTACGTGAGCGTCAGTATCCTGGAGCAGGAGGCCTAGATATGAGCGAGCAACCCAAGAAACGCCCTGAGACCCTCGGCGGATATGTCGTTCACGGAATTCCATTTCCGAATGAATCTGATCCAGACGCGTTGGCATTCCTTAAGCGCATGGCGCCGCTTCAAATCGAACAGGATTACAAAATTACTTATCTGCATTCCTACGGGCAGGACAGCCCGTGGTTTGCAGCAGTTTCCAACAAGCGGCTGTTGGCAAGCCGAGACCCGAAGACCGGCTATACCTACGCCACACCGCGTGGCCATGACATGTATTCAGGCGAAGAGACGGAGTGGATCGAAATATCCGACCGAAAAGCCAGCGTCCATGCTTTTACCGTCTGCCACTTCGGCTCAGAGGAATTCCTTCCGGATACGCCGTTTGTCCTGGCCCTTGTGGAATATGAAGGCGTGGATACCCTCTTTCTTACGCGCCTGGTCGGCATGGACCCCATGGCAGCCTCACTGGATTGGATCGGTATGGAAGTGGAGCCGCGCTTCCTTCGCAACAGCAAGCTCAAGCCGACCGACGTATATTTCATCCCAAGCGAAGCAAACGCCTGATTGGCAGGCGAAGCGAAATCCTCATTGCCGCACAGCCTCTCACCTGATCATCCCAACCTGCAAAAAGCAGTAAGCAGGTTGCGGCGTATCCTGCTCGGCTGGGCGGGCCTCTTCGCCGGCATGGCTGCGCTGACTTTTTTCTCAGCGCCTGGAGTTATTCCTGTTCAATGGCTGGCCGGACTGGCGCTCCTGGTCTTAAGCGCCGCGCCTGACCCATTGCGGAACAAATCTTTTTTGGGACTACAGCCTGCTTTGCTGGGGCTGGTTTCCGTATCCTGGGCACTTTCGCTCATGGGACTGGTGCCTGCCATCAACGAAATCTTCGCTCTGGATCCCATTATCTTGTTGCTCGACGCGGGATTCATCGAGAGTGTGGCTCTGGCTTTTGTGCGCATAATTCTGGTTGTGATGGCGTGGAACCAGCTGCTCTTTTATCGAATGCTTTATGGAACCCAGGGTATGGTCGGCTTGGAGCGAGGAATGCCCGATATTCCGGAGATGGTTCCGAACCGGACGTCATTGCTTGAAACGTACGCCCGCTGGGCAGGAATCGCGGGGGGCTTGATCATTCTCGCTGCTTTTGTTGTTCCCAACGACGACCTTTTGCTGCCCCTTCTCTCCAGCGCCCTCGGCACAGGGATGGTCGCCATAGGGCTCGGATTGGGGGTCGCGTTTTCACCGACCACTCGGCGTACTGCAGCGCTTGGAGCGATTGTCGTAGGAGGCATCATCTTCATGGCGTCGATCATTTCGGCCCGAATTTTAGGTTTATGAACGAGCTAGGAAACGCCCTGATGTTGCATAAGGCGCGCCGCAGAGAACGGCGTCTCCATCTTGTGATGGCAACCCTGGGTCTGTTGGCTGGCATTGGATTCTTACTCGTTGGCGCATACCGCTGGACCTTTGCGCTCAGCAACTACGGCCCGGCTGTCGTATGGCGCTGGAGTGCGGCCTGGCTGGTGATCGGCACATTGTTTTTGCTCATCGGACTCGTAGGAGCGGCGTGGGCTTTTCGCTGGAACTGGCTGGCAGTCACCTCTTTCGAGAATGGGCTTGAAATCCGACGAAGAAACCACACTTCAACCATCACCTGGAGCGAGGTTCATGCCATTTTGGTATCTGGCGTAACCTACGGTGTATTGGGATTGATCTGGGGAAGGCGGTCGAGCCTGCGCCTGGAAATTACTTCAGGGAGGAATCAGCGGTTTCCAGATACGCTGGCCGGGTTGGCTCAACTGATCACCACGATCAAACGCCATGTCTACCCCCGTCTGTTGAATGAATACTTCACGCATTTACGAAATGGACAGCCGATCGCATTTGGTCCGCTTCAAGTCCGCCCGGAGGGTGTTGCAAAAGGGCAGCGGCGTTTCAGCTGGGGCGAGGTGGCTTCTGCCGAATTGATAGACGGAAAGATCCTGATAAAAACCCGCCAGAAAGGATCTCCGATCCGCGTCCGCACCAGCGCGGTACCCAATGCCGAGATCTGCCTGCAGCTGGTCCAACACTATGCAAAGCAAACCAAGCCCTAGATTGTTTGGCCCCCCTTCGACCGTGAGGTCGGCGCGGAATCTTCGCATCCCGGCTTCGCGTGGCACATGAGCCTCCACTCGGTGAACTCGGAGACGATTCTTCGTATTCAAGCTAGGCACATCCTATGAGCCACGACACTGAGTTTAGTGGTGCTGTCGTCTGGGAACCCGGGCCCGAAACCATCGAACGCGCCCATCTGACCCAATTCATGCGCCGACATTCGCTGCCTAACTTTGAGGCCCTTATGGATCGTTCTACCGACGACGTGGCCTGGTTCACTGAGGCTCTGCTCGACTATCTAGACATCCAATTTTCTGAACCGTATTCCAAGGTCGTTGATCTGTCGGAAGGAATTGCGTGGCCAAAGTGGTGCGTGGACGGACGAATGAATATCGTCACCAATTGCCTCGACAAATATGAGGGGACAGATACGGATTCACAGCTCGCGCTGATCTGGGAAGCCGAGGGCGGCCAGGTGCGTACGCTCAGCTACAAGGAACTTCGCACGCAGGTGAACATGGCAGCCGGCGGCTTGCGTACGCTTGGATTGGGGCCAGGCGATTCAATCGGACTGTACATGCCAATGGTGCCGGAGATCGTGATTGCTTTGCTGGCGATTGCGAAAATCGGTGGGATCATCTTGCCGTTGTTTTCGGGCTATGGAGTTGGGGCTGTGACCTCCCGCCTGGTGGATGGTGCTGCTAAGGCATTGATCACCGCCGATGGCTTTCCCCGCCGAGGCTCAACCATTGAGATGTCGAAGGTAGCAGTCCAGGCCGCACGCGACTGCCGGACCATCGAACACGTGGTGATCTATGAGCATGCCGGACTGCCAATTGAATTGCAGAAGGGCCGGGATCTCACCTGGGAGACTTTGCTGGCCGGCCAGCCCAGTGAGGCGGAGACGGAAGATACGGAGGCCGAGACGCCCTTGATGGTGCTCTACACCTCCGGTACGACCGGAAAGCCGAAAGGCGCGCTCCACACACACTGTGGTTTTCCGATCAAAGCCGCGCAAGACATGGCGTTTGGCATGGACGTTCATCCCGGCGACCGGATCTACTGGATGACTGACATGGGCTGGATGATGGGACCCTGGCTGGTGTTTGGCGCGCTCTTGCTGGGAGGCACGTTCGTCATCTATGACGGCGCACCGGATTTTCCAGGACCTGATCGAGTATGGGACCTGGTGGAGCGCCATAAGATTAACAGCCTCGGTATCTCTCCTACGCTGGTGCGCGCATTGATCCCGCATGGAGAAGAGCCTTTCCAATCCCACGACCTCTCGTCGCTGCGATTCTTCGGATCAACCGGCGAGCCTTGGAATCCCGATCCCTGGATGTGGTTGTTTGAAAAGGTCGGAGGCGGCAGCCGCCCAATCATCAACTATTCGGGTGGAACCGAGATATCTGGTGGAATTCTGATGGGAAATCCCATCCTTCCTCTGAAGCCTACCGCCTTTGCTGGTCCATGCCCTGGTATTGCTGCGGATGTCCTGGACGAGCAAGGAAATTCCATTCGCGATCAAGTGGGAGAATTGGTGATCAAGTCTCCCTGGATCGGCATGACACGTGGCTTTTGGAAGGACCCGGATCGCTATCTGGAAACGTACTGGTCGCGCTGGCCCGACATTTGGGTACACGGGGATTTCGCGGCAGTCGATTCGGATGGATCGTGGTATATCCTGGGACGATCAGACGACACGATCAAGGTAGCCGGCAAGCGCCTGGGGCCGGCAGAGCTCGAATCTATTCTTGTCGCACACCCTTCCGTGGTCGAGGCGGCCGCCATAGGCGTTCCCCACGAAATCAAAGGCAGCGAGCCGGTCGCCTTTTGTGTCCTGACCAAGCAGTCCACGCCTTCAGATCTGTTGGCGGCTGAGCTTCGGGAAAAAGTCGCCAAAGAGCTGGGCAAGCCCCTCGCCCCGAGTGAGGTGCGATTCGTAAGCGATTTACCGAAGACCCGTAACGCGAAGGTGATGCGACGTGTCATTCGCGCCGCCTACCTCGGCCAGGAATCTGGCGATATCTCGGCGCTCGTCAATCCTGAGGCGCTGGATGAAATTGCGGCGCTCGGTGATGACTGAAAATGGCAAACTCACTGCGTTTGCAACCTTAGCTACTCGCTATTTGGCTATGCGCAACCTTCCAACCGTGGAGAAACGAAATGGATTTTGATCTAACTGAAGAACAACGAATGTGGCAGAAGACCGTTCATGAGTTTAGCGATCAAGAAGTTAGACCGATGGCAGCAGAGATGGACGAGCGGCAGGAGTTTAACGCGGGAGCGGTGAAAAAAATGGGGCCGCTAGGGTTGTTGGGTTTGAATGTTCCTGAACAGTATGGCGGGACAGGCATTGATGCGATCAGTGGAGCAATCGCGATCGAAGAACTCGGTTGGGCCGATGGGGGCACCGCGTTGAGCGTTTCAGCTCACAATGGGCTCGCTTGCGCGCCAATCGCGCTTTTCGGTACGGACGAACAAAAACAGCGCTGGCTGCCCGACCTGGTGAGTGGCGCCAAGGGCCTCGGTTCGCTGGCCCTTACCGAGCCCGGAGGGGGTTCGGATCTCATGGGAGGCGTCGAGACGCGTGCCGAGCTCACCAATGGTGAGTGGATCCTGAATGGCAGCAAAGCCTGGATCACAAATGCTAGCGTCGCACCCGTGATCGTTACCTTGTGCCGTACCAACCCGAATGGAGGGTCGAGGGCTTTGAGCCTCATCGTTGTTCCTACAGATGTGGAGGGACTCCACATCCATCCACCAGAGAAAAAAATGGGGGTGCGCGCCTCTCCTACCCACGCGCTGACATTCGAAAATGTGAAGGTGCCTGAGGATCATCTGCTTGGAGAACCCGGGGATGGGATCTATCAAACGTTCGAAGCCCTGGACGGAGGCCGCGTTTCAATCGGAGCGCTTGCGGTAGGCCTGGCGCAATCCGCAGCTGAGGAAGGAATACGGTATGCCAGAGAACGCCAGGCGTTCGGTGGTCCGCTTACCCAACTTCAAGCCATCCAGTGGATGATCGCGGACGCCGCGACCGAAATTGAGGCGGCACGCCTGATGGTCTACAAAGCCGCATCGCTCAAGCAAGCCGGCCTGCCATTCACCCGAGAGGCCTCCATGGCCAAGTTATTTGCTACTGAAATGGCGGAGCGCGTGTGTCGGAACGCAATTCAGATCCTGGGCGGCTACGGCTACAGTGCTGAATATCCTGTGGAGCGGATCTATCGTGACGCGCGCCTGATGACGATCGGCGAGGGAACAAGTGAAATTCAGCGCCTTGTGATTGCTCGGCGCGTGTTGGGGATTGAATAAAGCCAATAAAAGAAGCTGTCTCGTAATGTGTTCGAGACAGCTTCCCTTGGTTTCGTTGTTGGGGTGTTGCCGGAGCTACCCTTCGCTGCCACCCTCACTAGATTGCGAATAGTTCGGGGTTTCAGGAGCCGCTGATTCCGGCGCGGCTGAAGCTGCTGCTGGAACTGCTGCGGCTGTGGCCATCACTCCCTCATCGCGACCTAGCCACCACTTGTAGCCGAAATACCAGACTACAGCCAGCACGGCGGTGATTACCCAGACAGGAAGCGCTGTGATCACGACATCCATGAAGTCTGCGCCTACCGGGGCGATCCATAGGTATGTAAAGGCAAAGGTAGCCGCCCAAACGATCACAAACGTTCCAAATAGCCAGAACCGCATCAAATTAAGCCGCTTTTCCTTGTCGTCGCTCATCCTGTCCCTCCTTGATCCGATCGGTTGCCTCTGTTGCCTGTCATGCAGTTCGCGCTCTAATTGCAGAGCACATTGAACAGTGTAGAGCGCCCCCTACCGCTTGCAATGGGCCTTTATGCCTGCAAGCGACTAATAATGGCTGGAATTTGCTTCCATTTGCATTATATGAACCCCACATAGACGCGCAACTGCGGCTCCGGGATGGAGCCGCAGTATCAAAACCTTAGTAAATGCAAATCTCAAATCTGCTAGCCGGCAACCGACTGAAGCACTGCGTCCAACTCCCCTTCAGTCGTAAACCCGACCCACTGCATCAGCACATTCCCCGCCCCGTCCAGCAAGAACATATGCGGCTGATACTGATAGCCAAGCTGAGACTTGAACGGATTTGTATCAGGGTCGTCGATATCCAGGTAAACAAAGTCGATCTTGCTTGAGTACTTCGCCTCAAGCCCGTGCACGACGGGCGCCAATCGCTGGCAGGTCGGTCACCAAAATGCGAAAAATTCGACAAGTGTGGGAGTCCCGTTCGCTAAGTTGACGGTAGCTGGATCTGTCGCTGCGAGCCCCTCTCGCACCGCAACCGGGGGTGCTGGCTCCTGCTCGACAGGGGCGACAGGCTCCGAATTGGCCGCCGGCGAAGTAGTCTCTATGGGAAGTGCGGTCGCTTCGACAGCAGGCTGAGCCGGCGCTGCTACTTGCGCAGTAGGTTGCGCAGCCGTTTGGCACGCAGCGGCCAACAGCATTAGGGCTCCTGTTATCCCAACAAGTTGAACCTTCTTCATTCAATCCCTCTTTGAACTGTGTTCATTCGGCAGGTAAGCTTCGTGAATGCTACATACTCAATATTAAGTAACCCTTATCTTTGGAGATGATCGGCTGGTTATAATCGGAAGCTACTCGATTGAATTCTGCCGGCGTTGATTTTAGCAGGTGTGCCCTGTAAGTGGCATTACCTGTCGCAACAAATCGCTGTGCTAGGCTCGCTACTAGGCTGGCCCGCACAGCGAGGAAACTGAATGCGACTTGACATCTATATCGACGATTGTTGTGAGACCTGTGACCACGCCCGGCAAATTGCCGAACAAGTCCGTGAGCGCATGCCACAGGTAGAAGTGAATTTAATCGAGCTCACCGGCGACAAGCCCACTAGCGTTTTTGCTGTACCGACCTACCTGTTGGACGGCGCTACGCTCTTTCTGGGAAATCCGAGCGAAGCAGAGCTGTTCGAAAGACTTGAGACCATATAGCCCTGACTGGAAATCCTTTGGAAACCGTTAAGCTCGAAGCCCTCTCCGAAATCGTAATCTTCCAAGACCTTTCTGATCAGGAAATGGAAGAGATGGACCGCTCCACGACCATGAGCACCTGTGAACCCGGGCGTGTTTTCTATGGTCCGGACGAAGCCGGCGAAGTGCTCTTTCTTCTGAAAAAAGGCCGAGTGCAGCTCTATCGACTTTCCCCGGAAGGCAAGAAGCTGGTGGTCGCAGTTCTTGAAAAAGGCGCCATTTTTGGCGAAATGTCCCTGGTTGGCCAGGGGATGCACAACACATTCGCGGAAGCGGTCGATGAATGCACCCTTTGTGTCATGAGCCGAATGGATGTTGAGCGCATTGTCGAGGAAAAACCCCAGGTAGCGCTTCGATTCCTTGAGAGCATGGCCATCCGTTTGCGGGAAACCGAAGCCAAGCTTGAAGACCTGGCATTCAAGAGCATCCCCGTTCGTCTGGCAGCACTCCTGCAAGACCTGGCTGGCGAAAGCAACTCCGGCGATACGATCGAAGGTTATACCCACCAGGACCTGGCCGAAATGCTAGGCACTTACCGCGAAACTGCAACGCAAACCCTCAACGAATTCAAATCCCATGGCTGGGTAGAGATTGGGCGCAAGCGGATTCGGATCGTGGATCCCAGCGCACTGGATCTACAGGCTCAGCCCTAATTAAATCCCCTCGAATTCCATCGCTGACTATAATTCCTTGCGTATCTGATTCCGCGCACAAGGTGAATGATGAAGCTTGTTGAATGCATAGCCAATTTTTCGGAAGGCCGGCGGGAAGCGGTCGTTGATGCAATCGTGGCCTCCATTGATTCAACAGATGGGATCCAGCTGGTGGACCGGCACAGCGACGAAGATCACAACCGCACCGTGATCACCTTTATTGGGCCACCAAAGGCAACCTCCGAGGCGGCCTTCGCAGGTATTGCAAAAGCGGCCGAACTGATCGATATGGAAAAACACGA
>CBDTZL010000074.1:0-11058 GCA_965364895.1 uncultured bacterium | reverse complement strand
AGAGCGAGTCCTGCGCGCGTGGTCCACCAGCGGGATCGGAATGCTGCGAAAAGGCTTTCAGACCTTCAAGCGGCTCATTCTCTTCCACGAGTACTCGCTGATCCCTGACAGCTCAGATGTCAATCCAAACTGGCAGCGTATCCATTATCCAGGGCCGGTTGAACCCCCCGAGCTCGAGAAGCCGATCGCCATCAAGGAAATCACTCGCTCAACCGCGATCGATGCAGATGTGGTTGTCATTGGATCTGGAGCGGGGGGCGGAGTGGTCGCAGCTGAGCTGGCCGCGGCCGGGCAGCATGTGGTCGTGCTCGAAAAAGGCGAATATTCCAATGAGGCCGATTTCGATGGCGCAGAATACGAGGCGATGCGTGATCTCTACGAGAAGCGCGGAATCCTTACTACGGATGATGTTGGAATCGTTGTGCTCGCAGGAAGTACGCTGGGAGGCGGATCTACCATTAACTGGACGGCAAGCTTGCCAACGCCGGAGCACGTCTTGCGCGAGTGGGAGACCGAGCTCGGGGTATCCGGAGCATCAGGGCCGGAGTGGCAGGCAAGCATGGATGCAGTAAGCAAACGGCTTAATGTCACGACCGACTATAGCGATCAAAATCGCCAGAATGCATTGCTCCGGGAAGGCTCCGAGGCGCTTGGCTACAGTTGGCGGACGCTCGCCAGAAACGTCAACAATTGCGACGACTGTGGGTACTGCGGATTTGGTTGCCGCTTCGGAGCGAAGCAGAGCACTTTGCTGACGTATCTCCAAGACGCTCACGATAATGGCACGGACATCATCACGAATGCCTACGCTGAGCGGCTCATGATTTCGGAAGGCAAGGTGGCCGGGGTGGAGGCAACGGTCAACGGCCACGCCTTGCGGGTCCACAGCCCGCGGGTGGTGCTTGCAGCCGGGAGCATTCATTCCCCTGCATTCTTAAAGCGGTCTGGGCTCACCAATCCAAACATTGGCAATCACCTCCACCTGCATCCGGTCCCCGCTGCCTTTGGAATATTCGATGAGCCAGTAGAAGCCTGGAAGGGCACCATGCAATCCGTCGCCTGCGATGAGTTCGAGAATACGAACGGCGGCTATGGATTTGCGGTGGAGGCGGCTCCAGTCCATCCTGGGCTCACCGCATCCGCGATTCCCTGGAAAGATGCGAAGTCTCACCAGGAGCTCATGACCCAGGTCGGGAACATGGCATTTTTCTTTGCCTTAGTCAGGGACCGAGACGGGGGGCGAGTGGAAGTGGATGATCGTGGAAACCCGTTCTTGAACTACTTCCCGTCCAAACACGACGCTGCAACCATCGTCAAGGGCGCTAAGGAATTGATCAATCTCATGGTCGCGGCGGGTGCAAAAACTGTCGGAGGAATCTACAACAGCGCGGATCCGGTCTTGGCCTCGTCTGCCGACGATATAGCATCACTACACGAGCGCATCGACCAGCGCGGTTACGTGGCAAACGACTTGGGCCTATTTAGCGCCCACCAGATGAGCAGCTGCCGCATGGGAGGCAAAGCTTCTATGGCGGCTTTTGACCCTGAGGGGGAAAGCTACGAAATTAAAAACCTGTTCATCGCAGACGCCAGCGCGCTGCCCACGGCCACCGGCGTCAATCCCATGATCAGCATCATGGGTCTAGCACACCGCAACGCACAGATCATTAAGGCGCGTCTCTAGGATCGCAGCATTGCGACCACAAACACAATACATATTCTCGCTGTCTAGTTTCGATCTAAACCCATCAGATCATCCGACCGGCACTCCACGTTCGGTCGGGTTGACAATCCAATCCGAACTGTGGACAGCAAAGCTCAGATGCTGTGAGGAGTCCAGACCGAGCGTGCTATTTATCCACCCGCGCTGGCCCCTATCGAGTGCGGAGCTCGCGCACGTCCGTCTCGGAGATCGCGATCTTCAATAAACGTGCGGCGGATCTTGAATTTATGGGTTGAGATGATCCAAAAATCCTCCCCCATTAATTGGTGGGATAATTCAAACCTTCTTCGCTCGACGGTGGGGGCACCTTTCTGAACTACCTTAGCGAGGCATCGCCGACGACTGAGGTGTCTCTTCAAGAACTGCTGGTGAGTATTGCATCTTGCTAGCGCGCGCGGCCGGTTTGCCCGCACCTTTAAAGTGGAGGCTTGTTGTCGCTATGGGCCAACGGAACGTCCACCCGCCCACCAATTTACAAGGAGCCTGGGCCCTTGCGGGTGAGGGGAACGCCCACATACTCCACCGATCGATCATTCAAAGGAGCTGAAGTCAGAGATGGCGAAAGAACAGCAAGTTCAAGTCAGGGAAATAATGACGGTCCGAACGGCCAAGATTCGTCACAAGGCGAGCCTTCACCAAGCGGCAGAGCTCTTGGCGGTCACACGCGTGAGCGACCTTATGGTGATAGACGATGAGGATAATTTCTTCGGTGTGCTCTCGGAGGGGGATATTCTTCGTAGTGCGCTGCCTGATGTCGACGAGATCGTGGCTGAAGGCGGATCACTGGACACTGCCTTCGAAATATTCGTGAAAAAAGGCAAGAAACTCTCCGAGCTGCCTATCACTCCGCTGGTCATAAGAGAGCCCATCGAAGTAGATCCCGACGACCATGTAGCCAAAGCCACGACAGTGCTTTTAGAAAAGCAGATCCACCTGCTCCCGGTCGTAAAGGATGGCAAGTTGGTGGGGACCGTGTCACGCGCCGACGTTTGCGGGGCCATTGTTGGCACAATTTAGGGCGGCTCTGCGCAGCAAACCACCGACCCGATGGCGGATCGGGAGGAATTGAAGGTATGACTGGTCAAGAAACGGTCGTTTCTCAGCCGCACACGACCGCTGCCTTAAGCATCCATGAAGGCGCTCAGGCAGGAGCAACATATCCGTTGTCTGAAAAGGCAGCGGTCATTGGCCGCGAGCCTGGCGTGGATATTATCTTGGAGGATGAAGAGAGTTCCCGTCGCCATGCGGAGATCAGCTGGCAGGTTGGGCAGTTCATCATCACCGACATTGGAAGCACGAACGGTACCTTCGTAAATGACACCAAGATCACGGCGCCCCATATGCTTCGTCCAGACGATCGAATCATGGTGGGCAATACCACGTTGGTATTTGAAGTGACCGAGGCGGCAGTCGCACCAGCGGCTGAGGAGGCTTTGGTCCCAGGCGACAAAATACCTGCCGCAGGCGACATGATTCCTTCTCGCCTGGCATTGACCACTGCTGAGGAGACAAATAAGCGCTTAGGACATGAAAACTTAGGCTTTCTTTCCGAGGAACATGGATTCATGCCCAGCGCGCCGCCGCTGCTGCAGCTGCCGCCCGCGTATCAGGCCTGGGATGATATGGCGGAACGGCTACCTGAACTCTACCGGACGCTGACCCTCCGCAAGACCTTCGATACCATGCCCGAGTTGAGCGCCGCAGCGGCGGATCTCCCCGATGAGTATCTCCTGCGCGCTTCTGCGCTTCTCAGCATTTTTGCTCACGCTTACTATCGAGTTGTGGATGATCCACCAGCCGCCATCCCGGATTGCATCCAACGGCCGCGGGCAGAAATCACCCGCCGACTTGCCAGGCCTGGTCCGGTTCTGTCATACATCGATTTGATTGTCTACAACTGGAAATTAGTCGATTCGAACCTAGACGACCCGGTGCGGGTCGAGAATATGCGTTTATTGATTCCGACCGTGGATAACGTCGTGGAGCGCATTTTCTACTTGGGCCAGGTCGAGATACTCGCGCAGTGCAACCCGATCATTGGCGCGGTTGTACGCGCTCAGGAGGCTGCGCAACAGGATGACGCGGAGTCTTTGAAACGTGAACTCAGGCTCATCACTGATTCGCTCCATAACGCCACGTATGATTCCCTGATGAAGATCAAACTTAACCCGCACAGCGGCCCGTATTTTGTGGATCCGGTAGTCTGGGCCAAGGCGGTAGGCCCGTTGGCAGTTTCCTATGAGGAGGGAGTGCCGGGGCCAAGCGGCATCGCATCGCCGATTTTCCACCTCCTGGACGAATTCTTTGGCCGCCGATCCTACGATACAAAGCTGGGGCATGAGATGACATTCGTCCGAGATTGGTATCCGCAGCATTGGCAGGATTTCCTCAAGGCGGTCGGGCAGGTTTCGGTTCCCGATTATGTCGCGGACAACCGCAGCAAGAACCTCAAGGGAATATTCCAGGAGGCCCGGCAGTCCTACATGGCCGAGACCGGATTCCTTGGTCGACACCGATTGAAGGTCTATGGATATCTCGAAACCGCCTTCAAGGTCGGACGCAGCGTGACTATCGGCAGCTTCTCCGGCAAGTTCAAGGACCGCGCTTGGAACGAGGTGGCAACTCAGCTGGATAACTCACGCGCCGAACGCCATAGCGGGCTTCCGCAGTTCTCTCATTACGCCAACGTCAAGCAAGTCAGTACCACACGCGCGGAAGGAGACGAATGGGTGAAGCAGGTCGTACTTGATGTGGCCGGCACCGGAATTCGTTACCAGGCCGGCGACCGCTGCGCGATTTTGCCAGAAAACGCCGACTCGCTCGTAGAGAAGACGTTGGATGCACTCCGGGCCAGTGGCAATGAACCCATTCGGCTGAACGCGGAGTGGAGGGAGGCAGTTGGGCTTCGGGAGGGCTATGAAGATTCGGAGACTCTACCGCTCAGGACTCTGCTCACATTCGGGCGCATTCGGCCGGTGGACCGTCCCGTCGCTAAAGCCTTGTATCTAATTAGCCACAACGAGGCCCTAAGGCGAATTGTCGAAGCTCGGGCGGAGGATCAGTGGGAGCTTTGGGATCTGCTTGACATGTTGACTGAAGCTGGTTTCGATCCAAAGCAGCTCTGGAAAGCCCATCCGGGTGAGTGGGAAAGCATATGCTGGATCGTCCCGCCTGAGTCGTTCCGCATGTACTCCATTTCTTCGGTGATGGAGAATGGGCAACTGGAGGGCGCTTCAGAAATACGTCTTACCATTGGGCGACTCCGCTATCAAACCAATGAGACTGACGAGGCCGCTCCCTCCGAGCGTCTGGGTACCGCCTCCAACTTTCTCGGAGACACATCTACGGTATCTCCAGAGGACATGGGCAGAGTCTCACTGAGAGCAGTACATCCCCCTCGTTTTAGCCTACCCAAAGACGAGCGTACACCGATCGTGATGTTCGCAGGTGGAACCGGCATTGCTCCATTCCTTAGCTTTATTCACGATCGCGCACAACAAGAAAACGCCGGTGAAAGTTGGCTCTTTTTTGCTACGCGGACCCGATCGGATTTCTATTTTCAGGAGGAGTTAGAGAAGATCGTTGGCAAAGGGCGGCTGCATGTACGCCCCGCATTTTCGCGGGACGATGTTGATACCAAATTTGTTTCTAATGGCGATGGCGCGCACTTTGTCTTCGAGTCCGGGGAGAAGCGATATATTGGCGACGAAATGATGCATGAGGAGAACGCCCAAATTCTTTGGGACCTCCTGCGGAGCAAGCAAGAGGGGGGACAGGGAGCCTATTTCTATGTCTGCGGACGAAGCGGTTTCGCGAAAGCTGTTGTAGAGGGGATCAAGGCCGTAATGATCCGCTTTAGCGAGGGCTCCAAAGAGGAAAAGCAACAAGCGGCCCGGGAGATGCTGCACCGCGTGGTTGGAGAAGATCGCTACATGCAGGACATTTTCACTACCTACATGGGGTCTCAATCCCAGCAGCAGCAAACCTACGACGCCTCTGAGGTGGCCCTGCACAACAATGAAGAAAACGGTTTCTGGATGACTGTCAGTGGTCGTGTCTACGACCTCACAGAATTCTCTCACCTGCATCCTGGCGGCCTCAAAATCATTCACGAGTATACAGGTATGGACGCCACCGATGCTTACCAGAAGATTCTCCATCACGTAAACCCAGAAGTTGACTCGATGCTTGGCATGTATGAGATTGGCTCAATCCGTCGGCTGGAATTCGGTATGGAGTGGGGTGTCGCCGTGGGTCCAAACGGGCTCCAGGTCGTCACCCTAGCAGATGCATTTCGGGTCTGGATGCGCTTCCTACATTATGTCGTCGAGCTGGAGAACTCATTGCGCAATGACTTCAGCATTCTTCAAGAGCCGACAACCCGCGACGAAGCGCCAACCTCCCGATCGCCGTTTAAGACGCAATTGATGCTGCAGTCATACAGGCGTTTTGCGCAGCAGTACATCCCGGATGTAATGGGGGAATCATTGGAAAGCTTGTGGGCCGTGACCAGCGGCCTCTGTGCGCAGAACGAAGACATGCGCTGGATCGGGGAGGCGGTCGATGCGATCCAGCAATCGGAGGCTGCCCAGACAGTGGAACGGTTGACCGAAAGGCTAGCAGGTATGCTCGAAACTTTGGTGGAGCAAGGCGCGGACCCTGATGATTCAGCTGCCAATCAATTGGCAGCCTACTGTGATCTTCTGGTGGTGGAAGACAAGCTGTTCATGAGGGAGACGAAATTGGCGCTGATGGAGGGCACAAGGTTATTTGAAGAGCTCGAGCGTGAAACGGTGAATCAGGGCAGTGAGAAGCTATTGAATGCATGTAGAGCAATCCCAGGCGTGCTTGAGGCCTACTACGCCCGCGTCGTTTCGGGTGTGCAGGCGCTCGATGAAGCGAATCCGGGAAACTAGCGAAATTGGCTGCATTTCGGGTCTCAGCTTGCCAAGCATGACGGTTACAACCCACGCCAACGCCATGCATGGTGCTTTAAGCGTACGGGGCCGAGCTCTATAAGGTGCAGTCACTTACCGATTTGGTGGGATCGTCAGAAGGTCGCCGGTTCTTGACCTCGAATGGAGTCTTCTTCGACCCCCTGGAATTTAAGGATCTGCTTCGCGCCCCGGCTCGGACAGAATTGGCCAGATCCTTGGGCTCTGATGGCAGGAAATTGATTTGCTCGGGCCAGCAGCTCTATGTTGATTACCAACGATCGGTCCTCAACAAAATACTTATGCTCAAGGAATTAGAGCAGGATAGCGATCTGTTCCCGTTCTTCTTGTGGGTCGATACGGACAGGTCTGGATCAGATAATCTAATTACAAAATTTGCCTGGCCGAAGCCCAGCAAGAAAGGTCCGGTGCGTATCGCACCATCTAAGACACGGGACATTGAGGCTCGGTTCGTTCGCCTGGACGCATCGCAGCTAAAAAGCGCAATCGATAAGCTGGAGACGCATCTGCGCGGCTCTGGGATCCAGAGAGATGGAGCAAAACTGAAGTATCAAAATCTCCGGGAGATATTTATTAAGGAGAAGGTTGAGATCCTGAGCGCCTTTAACTTCCGGCTATCGACCTTCTTGATGGAAAACCATCTGGGCTATTTTCCCCGTTCAGCGATTCTCTCGGAGGCGCTCAATCGTGGGTTGCTCACCGAGGAAATAAATTTGATTCTCAATCACATCGATGATGTCATTCGAGTATTTAACGAATCGGTTCAATCGCATCTGGAACTGGGCATTGATCCGCATGTCGAGCCGAGGAGGGCAGATTATCTCCCCCTATTCTATTCTTGCGACGTTGACGATCACAGGCTCCGTTTGCACCACCGGGTGGAGGGCGGTGATCACTTCGCGGTGGGTTTATGTAGTTGCGGGGAGGACTATAGGTTCTTCTTAGGCACAAGCACTCTGTCCATCGAGCAAATCGCGCAAACAAACCGTTGGAGCACCGACGTGCTTCTGCCCGCCTTCCTCAATAATCTGGTGAGTGGCCTAGTCGCGGGGAAAAGCTCCGGCCTCTACATGATGGTGATCAATTCTGTACTTCGTCAGGTCATGGGAATGTCCCCTGTCCCCATTCTGCTTCCAGAGGAATTGGATCCATTGGCGAATTTGCCCGAACGCATTGATAGCTTGCTTTATGACTATTTCAATACGGAGGATGAGGGCCTCTCCCAGACTAAATCCATTCGGATGCAAGAAACTCAATCAACCACCCGGGAGATTCTCTCATAGGCGCATCTTCTACGGCCCAGAAAAATCCTGAACTACTCTACCGGATTCGTGGGTTGGGTATGGGAGGAGCCGTGTTGCATATCGGCGCACACCCTGATGACGAAGATGGTGGGCTGATGGCCTACATGTCTCGCAAATTCGGCATCCGCACCGTCTACTGGTCGGCTACCCGCGGTGAAGGGGGTCAAAATCGAATTGGGCCTTACCACGGCGAAGCATTAGGCATCTACCGAACATGGGAAAGCCTGGATGCGAGAGCGATCGATGGAGGGGAGCCGCTGTTCGGGCCTTTTTACGATTTTGGATTCTGCAAGAGTGGGGAGGAGGCCCTTGCAAAGTGGGGCCGGGAGAAGCTCGTTGGGGAGATTGTCCGAGCGATCCGTCTTGTTCAGCCTCAAATCGTGATTGGTCGCTGGACCGGTACAGCCAAGGACGGCCACGGTCACCATCAAGCGGTTGGCCAGGTCACCCTCGAGGCGTTTGAAGCCGCGGGCGATCCGGCGGTATTTGAAGACCAGCTCACACAAGGACTAGCGCCCTGGCAATCTCGAAAGCTGTACTACTCCACGGGAGGAGACTGGCAGCCGGGCGAAGACGGAGATTTCGGCCTGCGGCAGCTTGAACTCGATGACAAAGGCCTACTTCGCATCAACACCGGAGAGTTCGATCCTATTTCTGGCCGAACCTACCAGGAGCTGGCCTGGTTGGCGATCAACAAATATCAGACACAGGCGATGGGGTTTGTCCCAAACCAGGACGATTTCTACTACTACTACCAGCTTGATAAGAGTCTCAGTCCTACTCCCCCTAGCGAGACCAGTTTCTACGACGGTATAGAACCCAGCATCACCGGTTTGGCAGACTATCCTGGAGCGGGATCGAAGGCTATTCGCGCATCACTGGAGGATATCAGGCAGAGTGCGGAGAAAGCGTTCGAATTATTTCGAATTGAAAATCCCGTGCAAGCGGGCGAGGCTGTGATGGAGGGGTTATCTAAGCTTCGTGAATTGCGTGCAGACTTAAAAGATGAAAAACTCGAGTCGGAGGCGCACCACGGCCTGAACGCCTACTTAGCCCGGAAGATTGTCGACTTTGAAAACGTTGCGGCAAAGTGCCTGGGCCTGCAGCTCGAGTGCCTCGCTGATAGAGCGCGAATGACCCCGGGTCAACATTTTCAAGTTACTTCCCAAGTTTGGAATCATAGCCAACTCCAAATCGAGAGAATGTCATTCAACCTGAGATTATCGGACGGCTGGGAGTCACACCATGAGCCGACACCCGGTGAGGAGTCCGGATCAATTATTAGATATGAAGTGGTTGTGGCCAGAGAGGCCGAGCTAGCCTGCCCATACTGGCTTACGCAAAGGCGCGATCCGTATATTTATCAATGGCCGGCCGGACAGCACGTGAGCCGCCCCTTTGGGCCGCCACTGGTAGAGATGGAATCTGAAGTCAGGATTGGCGAGAATTGGCTCACGTTGCGGGAGCCCGCGATTCACAGAGAATCATTTTCAGGTGGATTCAGGGAGCTGCCGGTCACCATACTGCCTCCAATCTCCTTACATCCAAAGAAAAATAAAGAATTCATGCAAGCCGGGATTGTGGAGCAGTCCTTGGATTTGCAGGTAGTGGCGCGCAGCAACGAGGAATTCGGAGAGGTTACTGGGATCCTTGCTTTAGACACCCCTTCCGGTTGGACCGTTGAGCCGGAGCAGATCAATCTTTCTCTAGAAAGTGCCCAGGACATCGCAGCCTTTCGATTTAGAGTCACGGTTCCTGGCGGCGTTTCCGCCGGTGACTATCAACTCAGGTACGTGGTTCGATCCAGTGGCAGGGACTACGACTTCGTACTGAACCCAGTACGGATGGGGGCTCCCGGACTGCCGCGTTTGCCAGATGCCTCTACATCGATTCGGGAGGAATTTGTTGTTGAGCCAGCAGAAATTACGGTGCACATCATCGCCGCCAAATTCGTGCCAGGGCTTAAGTACGCGTACATGCAGGGGATGGATGAAGAGATCCTTGAAACCCTAATACCTCTGGGTCTAGATTTCGACCGAATCGACGATGATGAACTTGGATATAGTGATTTGAGTTTGTACGATGCCATCGTCGTCGGTCCCAATGCCTACCTGATCCGCAATGAGCTGGCCAAGAATGCCTCTCGTCTTTTGGATTACGTAGAGCAGGGTGGCACCCTGATTGTGCAATACCAGGGGTATAGCTATCAGGGCCGCGGATTCACGCCTTATCCATTCGAGTACAGCCAGCCTCACGACCGGGTAACAAATGAAGATGCTCCGGTGAGGATTTTAAAACCGGATCTCTTCCTGCTCAATCAACCCAATCTCATTATTAACATCGATTTCGATGGTTGGGTCCACGATCGCGGACTCTACTTCTTTGGTGAATGGGATAGACGATATGAACCCGTCCTCTCAAGCAACGATCCGGACGAACCTGCTCGCGATGGCGGTCTGCTCATCACCAATTATGGGCGCGGGACCTATCTCTACACGGGGTATTCGTTTTACCGACAATTGCCGGCCGGTGTGAAAGGAGCCTTCCAGCTGTTTGCCAATCTATTGGCGATTCCAGCAGCCCGAGTGCTAGAGCGGATTAAATTCCTGAAGGATGTTGCTCTCTTCTCGTTTATGAGCGAGGAGCAGTTGCAGGGGGTGGCCCGGATCATGACCGAAAGGTGGGAAGAGGACGGTTTTTACCTCTGTCACCAGGGCGATGAGGGTAACGACATGTTCATCATCGTCGAAGGCCAAGTGGAGATTATCGACGAATCCGGCAGCGAAGATCAAGTTATCCTCACCGAACAGCCAGGGGCGTGTATCGGTGAGCTAGCCGCGCTGGAGATTATCCCCCGCGTAGCTGCAATGCGAACCAAAGGTGAAGTTCGATTACTTGTGCTGCAAGGATCCCATTTCCGGTCTCTGATCCATGAAAATCCCGATATGTCGCAGAGAGTGATTCAATTGCTGGTCAGAAAGTTGGCGGTTACACCGCTGTCGGATGCCTCGGCGACGAACACTCCGAATTCGGAGCATCCAATAGCAAAAATGAAGGCCAAGTGGGAAGGCGAAGG
>CBDTZL010000073.1:0-11088 GCA_965364895.1 uncultured bacterium | reverse complement strand
GCTCGTGAGCGCCGCTATCCTTTGGAGGCGGATCTTGGCACAGCTGAACCAGAGGATGCAGGTGAGCGGGACACTCGATATCCGCGGGTGACCATCGATGAAGTAATCGAGAGCAAACCGGACGTCATCCTGCTCCCGGATGAGCCATACGCATTTGAGGAAAGTCACAAGAGCCAGATCGAAGAGTGGCTTGCCGACACCCCCGCTGTCGAAACCGGTAGGGTGCATCTCATTGATGGAAGCCTGCTTACCTGGCACGGCACCCGTTTGGCCAAGGCGGTCGCGGACCTTCCCACTTATTTACGAGAGTAAGCAAGAACTGCGCCCTCAGACCGCTGCTATTCGCGATCCCAATCATCGGATTCCAGGCCAATAAACGACGCTGAGGCCCGCCGCTCACGAAAACCCGCTCGCAAAATCCCACAGTTCGCCTTGACGATATGGGTGACCCTACCTAGAATCAAGGCATTCTAGCCAAAGGAACTGATTATGGGCTCCGGATTCAGAACCATCCTAATTAGCATGCTAGCAACGGCGGTAGTCGGCGGCATTCTTGGACTACTGGTGGGGGTCCTTATCAGAGATCCGTTGAACACAGTCGGGATGGAATATATCCTGCAGCCCTTGAGCGGGCTCGGTCTGGCATTCGTAATGGAGCCTTTGATTGATTTCGGTCTGGGATCCGTCATGGGGCCCATGATCGGATTCAGTGTGGGAGCCTTCCTTGGCTTAAATTTCGGGATGGTGCTCGGCTATGGCTTCTTGCCCGATGCGCCGGCTGACCTGCAATTGGAACCGGAGGCCAGCTCCTAAGACAGACGGGGCTAAGGCTCCTTCTAAGATTAATAAGCTAAGAGTTGGGCGCCCGCCCAACTCTTTTGTTTTCTGGCACGGCCTGCTCTTAGGCGGGGTCGGGGACTACGTGGATGGCCTCTGGATCAAGTGCCAGCATTCGCTCCTGATCGGTTGCCAGCTCCAGTCTCATGAATGCGGGATGCGAAACACGAACATCCAATAGCTGATTGTTGGTCTCGAATTGCAGGAGATGGTCCGCGCCTTGCGGTTCGTCCTTGATCAGCCGAGCGGGAAAATGGTTATCCAGTCCTCGGTCGTCTCCATTGGCCGCAATGCGAATTTCTTCGGGCCTTACGCCGAGGGTAAGCGGGTCTCCAGATGCGCGCACATCATGGGAAGCAATCGTAAGTCGATAAGCCCCCCAGTCCGCTGTCAGCTCGGATTCTGAACTGACGATCACCGTCGCCTTGAGAATATTGGTCATGCCCATCAGCCGGGCAACGATTGGCGTCCGAGGTCTCCGAAAAACATCATCTCGATTTCCAGATTGTACGACCTTGCCTTCGCTAAGGACAATGAGCCGCTCTGCCAGTGTGTAGGCTTCGGCGCTGCTGTGGGTCACCAGAAGTACGGGAATGCCGAAATCCTTTTGAATCTTGAGCAGTTCCTGGCGAAGATGAGCCCGCAGATCCTCCTCCACCGCGGCGAAAGGTTCGTCCATGAGCAGCATATTGGGGCGGCGTGCCAGCGCGCGTGCCAGCGCGGTTCGCTGCTGCTGTCCGCCAGAAACCTCGCCGGGTTTGCGATCGGCCAGTGGCTCGAGCCGCATCCTGGTTAGGAGTTCGGCTACCCGTGCATCGCGTTCGGAGTTGGAAACATGATGCAACCCAAAGGCGATATTCTTTGCGATTGACTGATGGGGAAAGAGGGCATAATGTTGGGGTACGTATCCGATGTGGCGGTCCTGCGGGGCGAGATCAATTTCTCCTTCGCTGTCGAAGAGTGCATGACCATTGAGGTGGATCGTGCCCTTGTCCGGCTTCACGAGGCCGGCCAGGGTCCGCAACGTCAGGGATTTGCCCGCCCCGGACGCCCCGAACAAAACCGCCATTTCAGCTCCCAATTCAAATTCGGGCGCCAACTTGAAATCCGGAAGCTCGAGCCTGAACGAGGCGCGAAAGTTAGCCTCGGTCACGGACGCTCCTGCCTCCCAGCAGCCGGCTGAGATAGCGTATTCCCACCAGCAAGGCTATGGCGGTTATGGTGAGCAGCAGGGCTTGGCGATTCGCGGATGCCTGGTCTCCGGCCTGAACCGAGTCATAAATGGCGATCGGGAGAGTCTGCGTACGGCCGGGAATGTTTCCCGCGATCATAAGAGTTGCACCGAACTCGCCGAGCGCGCGCGCAAAGGCCAGCATCCCACCGGCAAGTAAACCGCGCCACGCGAGTGGGAGCACTATCGTCATGAAGATAGCGAAGTCCGATCGCCCTAGAGTCCGTGCCACATCCCGGAGGTCAGGATCAACTGCTTCAATAGCGTCTCGGGTCGATCCAACGACCAGCGGCAATGCCACAATGGTGGCCGCTACCACCGCCCCCTGCCAGGTGAAAACCAGATCGATTCCAATACTCTCAAGCCATGCTCCCAGGGGTGACTGTGCGCCGAGAAGCACCAGCAGGTAATAGCCGAGAACGGTGGGTGGGAGAACGAGCGGAAGGTTTACTGTCGCATCTGTGATGTTGGCTGCGGCGCTGTGGCGACGAGCGAGAAACGCCGCGAGCGCAATACCAAAGACGAGCGCAAAGAGCGTAGCCAGGCCGGCCACCCGCAAAGACAAGAGCAATGGAGAAACCACGGGCCTATCCTTCTCCTGCGATCAGTCCGGATTTCTCATACACTGCTTGAGCTTTCGGGCTTGAAAGAAATTTCAGGAAGCGCGCGGCCTGCTCCGGCAAAGGGGTGTCGCTGTGGATGGCAACCACGTGCTGGATTGGATCATACAGCTCCTGGGAAAGCTCCGAGCCTTGAAGATCCAAGCTTTTGGCAATAGACAATGCGATCAAGCCAGCATCCGTGTTTCCTGTTTGGACGAGAAGCCCTGCCTGTCGGACGCTCTCTCCGTACACGAGCTTGGGAAGGACTTCGATCTCTACTCCGGTACGTAGCAGAGCCTGAGCAGCGGCAATTCCGTACGGCGCGTGGCGCGGGTTGGCAATCGCCACATCGCGGACGATCGGATCCGCTAAATCTTCGACAAAATTTAGCGTTAACCCAAGCTCCGGCGCCACAACCAGAATCAGCACTCCTTGCGCAAAAGCCAGCCGCGATTCTTCATCCAGGAGCCCTTCGGCAATCAACTCGTCTACGCGGAGCGCATCCGCCGAAGCAAAGAGGTCAAACGGAGCTCCATTGCGAACTTGCTGTGCAAGGTTCCCGGTCGAACCATATGAAAAGACTACGATCTCGCCCGTTTCATCCTCGTAAATTTGGCCAAGCTCATCCAGAATGGGAGCCAGGCTGGCGGCCGCAGCTACCGTCAATGGATCGACTCGGGTCGCTGTCGAACAGGCTGCGGCTAGCAACAGCAAAGACGCGGGAAGCATCCGACGGAGATTCACAGCGTGAGAGAATCTAACACATCTGTTTGGTGCTCCAGATCAGATCATCTCTGAGCGTACAACGATTTACCAGCGAAGTTCTTCCGAGAATCGCTACTATCCCTGCGAAAGAAAGTCGCAAGCGTTGACACCGCAGGAAACGGAGACTTACAATCCACTAGTCCGAGGAACCAGATCATGGCTGTTCCCAAGTCGGGGCGAGAAGTGCGGCTAACCGCAATGTCGTCCTGCGCAGGTTGAGCTTCTAAGCTCCCTGCGGAGACGCTGGCGCAGGTTCTGCAGCCAGTTCAAAAAGTATTTGAGCACGTTC
Source organism: uncultured bacterium (assembly GCA_965364895.1). GTDB lineage: Bacteria > Chloroflexota > Anaerolineae > Anaerolineales > E44-bin32 > JADFRG01. The sequence goes on along the minus strand of CBDTZL010000073.1, from coordinate 7,364 downwards.
AAACCGCTGAAATGCTGGTCGGCCTTAGCGCGCCTGATGATGCAGCAGTATGGCGGCTAGATGAAACGCGGGTCCTGGTCGTCACCACAGACTTTTTTACACCGGTCGTTGACGAGCCCTTTCAATTCGGCGCGATCGCGGCCGCAAATTCGCTGTCTGATATCTACGCTATGGGAGCCAGGCCGTTTATGGCGCTCAATGTCGCAGCCATGCCGGTCGACCTGGACCCCGATATCATCAGCGAGATCTTTCGGGGCGGGGCGGAAAAGGTAAAGGAAGCAGGTGCGGTAATTGCCGGAGGGCATTCGGTCCAGGACAAGGAGCCTAAGTATGGATTGGTTGCTCTGGGAATGGCCGAGGAGAAGAAGTTGTTCACTAAAGATCAGGCGCGGCCGGGCGACATTCTGGTGCTTACGAAACCACTGGGAACAGGCGTAACGACTACCGCTCTTATTAGAGACAAAGGCACGCCAGAACACGAAGAAGAGGCCGTGAAATGGATGACATTACTCAACAGCGCCGCCAGTGAGCTCGCGAGTATGGTGGGGGTGCGCGCGGCGACCGACATCACCGGCTTTGGCCTCCTCGGGCACGGTATTGAAATGGCAGAAGCTTCCGAAATGGATCTCGAAATTCGCTTTCGGCAGGTTCCGTTCTTTTCAGGCGCCGGCGACTACGCGAAACAGGGAACATTCCCCGGTGGAACGTTGGACAATCAGAAGTTCTTCCGAGATCGAGTGGAGTTTGAGGCTGGGATCACGGAGGCGGAACAGCTGCTACTATTCGATGCCCAGACCTCAGGCGGCCTGCTCCTGGCCGTCCCTGAAGAGCGGATCGATGGAATGGTGGACCGTGCAGCCAGCGATGAAATACCATTCTGGCGCATTGGGACCGTGCGCGATGGATCGGGCAAGTTAATCGTGCGTAAATAGTACAAGAATCTGGAGGAAAGATGGCGAAGGTCACAATTATTGGGGCAGGGCAGACCGGAGCGACCACCGCTCACTGGCTAGCGGAGCGGGAAATCGCGGACCTGGTACTGGTGGACATCGTCGAGGGCCTGCCGCAGGGCAAAGCGCTTGACATGATGGAGGCCATGCCGGTGATCGGTTCCGACGTTAAGATCGTCGGCACGAACGACTTTAAAGACACCGCCGATTCAGATATCGTTTTGATCACCGCCGGGTTCCCGCGCAAGCCGGGAATGAGCCGCGATGACCTGCTTGAGGCCAATACCAACATCATGCGGTCTTCAGTTGAGAGCTCTCTGGAGGCTTCGCCGGACGCGATCTTGATCATCCTCACCAACCCGCTGGATGTGATGTCTCAAGCGGCGATGATGTTCGGGGGGCTGCCCCGTGAACGCGTCATCGGCCAGGCAGGAATTCTCGATTCAGCCAGAATGCGGGCCTTCGTGGCGCAGGAACTCGAGATCAGCGTCCAGAACATTCATTGCTATGTGCTGGGCGGCCATGGAGATTCCATGGTGCCGCTAACCCGCCACTCGAATGTAGCGGGAGTGCCGCTGAATGTGATCTTGAACCCTGAGCGATTAGAGGCAATCGTCGAAAGAACCCGGAAGGGTGGGGGAGAGATCGTTGGCCTGCTTAAGACCGGAAGCGCGTTCTACGCGCCTTCGGCTGCATTGGCACAGATGGTGGATGCGATTCTGAGCGATCGACACCTTGTGGTGCCGGCCTCAGTTTATTTGGATGGAGAGTACGGGCAGTCCGGAATATTCTTCGGGGTGCCGGCACAGTTGGGAGCGAAGGGCCTGGAGAAGGTCATTGAGTACGACCTGAACGATAAGGAACAGGCCGCGCTGGAAGCCTCCGCTAAACATGTTAGGGAGACCATCGAGGATTTAGAAGCTAGGGTGAAGGCGTAGGCGCGTCGGCTGATCCCGACCAGGTGAAGACTCGGCGTACGCTGCCGGCCCCTGTGGGTGCGTAGCGCGGATCGCCTGTGGCGGATGTTCCCGTCAGACGGACCGGCTCGATCCACCAGCGCAATACATGCGGGACGATGCCAGAGGGCCGAAATTCGGTCGGGATGATGTACTTGGTGTCGGTCACGTAATCGATGATCATCTTGCTCCCCGATCCGATCATCTGCTCCGTTACATCAACCACATTAATTCGGTAGAACTCCCCCTCGCGCAGAGCCCCCACGGCCGCCCATTGCAGGCTGACGGTTTCGTTGGCGAGCGTGAAGGGTTCCCCATCCCGCGGCAGCAGCAGGTTTGGCGCTGGGTACGGCGGCGGCAGGGTCGGCGTCGGAGTAGCGCCTCCTACGGTCAGCCGCTCACAAAGCGGAATAACCAGACGCTGCCCCTCGAACACGGTATCGCTGACCAGACCGTTGTAGTCCTTGATGGATTGCATCGAGACGTTGTAGTTTTGGGCAATCGCAAAAAGCGAATCGTTCGCGACTACCGTGTAGTTATCCTTGGGACAGGCGGCTTCGGTCGCTTCTGCCGGGGCCAGGGTATTGGTGGGCTCGGGTGTCACCGTTGCGGTCGGGTGCGGCACCAGGATTTCGGTCCCTACCGACAGCAGACATTCGGTTCCTAAATTATTAATTTCGATCATGGATCGCACCGTTATGTCGAAGAAGAATGCAATCCCGCCGCAGGTATCCCCTTCAACTACCGTGTAGCGGATGGGGGGCCGCGGAGTGACGGTCGGCACGGGTGAGGTGGTCGGTGTGGCGGACGGCGTCAAAGATTGGGTAGCCGTCGGCGTTGGGGTTCCGGTTGGCGTCTCTGCGGCCGCCGCAGGAAAGAAGGTCCGGCTAGCCCCAAACGTCAACCCAGCGGTTACGAGCGCCAGCACTCCAACCAGAAGAAGCGCAAGTCTCATATCTAGGCTGACCTGACGTTTGGGAGGCTCAGCCGCGCCGATGGCAGAGCCGCCTAGTTCGGTACCGCATACCACGCAGCGTGAAGCACCGGGGGTAAACCGGGTACCGCAAGTAGGACATAAGGAAGCAGAGGCTTCAGACATTAGGAAGGGGCCGGCGCATTATACCAATGCGGGCAGTTATGAAGTTCAAGGCTTTTGGGCAAGCATCCTACTGGGAAGCTGAGCCAGAATCGCCTTCGAGCCCGAGGGCGGGCGCTATTCTCACCATCGACTCGAGCACATTTCCGATGTGCTCCCACAGCTCGATACCCAGGGCTTCTGCTCCGTGGGCAATATCTTCTCGGCTCACGTTCGCCGCGAACCGTGCGTCCTTCCACTTCTTCTTGATCGATTTTGGCTTGACGTCCAGAATCGATTTCGAGGGACGGACGAGTGCAACCGCGGTCAGCAGCCCGGTGATCTCATCACAGGCAAACAAGGCTCGCTGCATATTAGATTCACGCGGCAAACCTGTGTGTTCCGCATGACTCAAGATGCAGGTCACGACCACTTCTGGCACACCGCGCTCCCTGAGGATCGGCGCTCCTTCTTGAGGGTGCTGCTCTAGGGTGGGGTGGATTTCCCAATCGAAATCGTGCAGCAGGCCAGCCAGCATCCAATCCGCGGGTTCCTCTCCAAAGCGAACTGCGTAGTCTTCCATGGCCGCTTCGACGGCTAACATATGGCGAACCAGGCTCTGATTTTCTACGTACTCGTCGAGAAGTGCGACCGCTTGCTCACGTTTCATCGAATTCAGTTGAGCCTGGAGATGAAGATCTCGACCAATGCCACCAGCGTAGCGGGGATCTCTCTCGTTTCCCAGTATTGAAGGGCGCGTGGACTGTATGGGCGTAAATCCGCCGATACGCCAACCGCATCGATTCCGAGCCCTTCGCATATCGCCAGCGCCCGCGGGAGATGGTAATCCTGGGTGATCAGGAGAGCCCGCTTGATTCCGAATGTGGATATTGCGCGCTCGCAGGTGGTAAATGTCCGAGTGCCTAATCCATCGGTCACAATCGCCTCCGACGGTACGCCGAGCGATTCGGCAACCTCCCGCATCGCGCTTGGCTCGCTATAGCCTTCCACGGTCTCGTAGCCACTCAGCAGCAGCGAATCGACTTTGCCTTCAGAAAATAGTTGCGCTGCGGCCGCCACCCGGTCGTACAGTACTGTTGTCGGTCCGCCATCGCGCCGCAAGCCAGCACCAAATACAATTCCAACCGGCGCTTGGGGTGCATCAGCGATATCCACTATGCTGTCGACAAATCGGCGCTCGACGATTCGCTTGGGCGCCCACAGCGCCAGCAAAGCAACAATCGCGCCCAATATCAATCCGCCTCGTAACACGGCGGCATTTTACCGTAACATGACGAAAAACCGGCGTGGCCCCGAAGGTATGAAGAGCTACTGCACTCTTGACTCTAATTGATATAATCAATCCTATGAATACCCTTTATCGAGAACGAGCCGATGTTGGAAGCTCAGAATTCTTGAATTACTTGGTCGAGCTGAATGCTGAACCAGGCACCCGGCTGCCACCGATCAATGACATGGCGGTCATTCTCGGAATTAGCTCAGGGAAGCTCAGGGAGCAATTGGAAGTAGCCAGAGAACTGGGCCTGGTCGAGGTTCGGCCAAAGACGGGGATCCGTGTGCGCGGCTTCTCGTTTTTCCCGACCGTCCAAACCGGCCTTCGCTTTGCCATGGCATTGGACCGGTCGTATTTCAGCCAATACAGTCGACTCCGCAATCGAACTGAGGCCTCCTTTTGGCATGAGGCTGTGGAATTGCTTCGAGCGGATGACAAAGCCTACCTGAAGGAATTGATGGAGCGTGCTTGGAAGAAGCTGGAGGGGGATCCAATCCAGCTGCCTCATGACGAACATCGCGAGCTTCACCTGACGATCTACTCTAGGCTCAACAATGTCTTCGTACTCGGTTTGCTCGAGGCCTATTGGGACGCATACGAGGCAGTTGGCCTGGATCGATATGAGGATTACACATACTTGAATGAAGTCTGGAATTATCATGGTCAAATGGTAGATGCCATCCACAATGCCGAGTTCGACAAGGGGCATGAGGCGCTTGTTGAGCACATCGCGCTGTTGAGAACTCGACCTCAAGTACACCCAAATGGCCCGGAGTAAGGGTACCGAAATGACTGAGAAACAGAAGCAAGTGATCAACGACTTTTCCATGGTGGTAGCGACCGCCAACGGCTCCGGCAGCCAGACTTCGAACATGGCCCTCATCCGTGCCTTATTTCGGATGGGGATCCCGGTCAGCGGTAAGAATCTGTTTCCGTCAAACATTCAAGGCCTGCCGACCTGGTTCACCATTCGCGCAAGCAGCGATGGTTACACTGCCAGGCGAGATACTATCGAAATTCTAGTGGCCATGAACCTTCCCACCTTTGCCGAGGATCATGCCGGCTTGTCGCCTGGTGGCGCGTGTTTCTACGCCGATGATTTGCCCAAACCTCAGGCGCGTGACGACATCGCCTATTACCCGATGCCAATCAAAGAGCTGGTCAAAGAGGTCAGCCCCCCCAAGGATTTTCGGGATTATGTGGCCAACATGGGCTATGTGGGCATCGTTTCAGAGATATTGGGCATCGATCTTGACGCCGTGCGAGGCGCACTCATGACCCATTTCAATGGTCGAGAGAAGCCGGTCGAGCTAAATATGTCAATGATCACCCTCGCCGCAAGCTGGGCCAAAGAAAACTTGGAGAAGCAGGATCCCTACGTCGTTCAGGCTGAAGACAAGACTGTGGGAAAAATTCTTATGGAAGGAAATACCGCAGGCGCGCTGGGGGCAATATACGGAGGGGTTTCATTTGCCTCCTGGTACCCGATCACGCCCGCCTCCAGTTTTGCGGATGCCGTTCGAGAATACCTGCCTGAGCTGCGCAAGGAAAACGGAAAGAGCACCTATGCGGTGATTCAGGCCGAGGATGAGATTTCTGCGGTCGGCATGGCGATTGGGGCAGGGTGGGCCGGCGCACGATCCATGACGTCTACTTCGGGCCCCGGAATTTCGCTGATGGCGGAGTATGTGGGGTTAGCTTTCTTTGCCGAGATCCCGATCGTGATCTGGGATGTACAGCGGATGGGCCCCAGTACGGGCTTGCCTACAAGAACCTCGCAAGGGGATGTGATGTTTGTTCGATACCTGGGTCACGGCGATACCAAGAATGTGATCTTATTGCCGGGCAGCGTTGCGGAATGCTTCGAGTTCGGGTGGCGGGCATTCGACGTCGCCGATCAACTTCAAACCCCGGTGTTTGTGCTGAGCGATCTAGACCTTGGAATGAACATGTGGATGTCGGACCCATTCGACTATCCGAACGTGCCGATGGACCGCGGCAAGGTGCTGACTGCCGATCAGCTTGAGGAATTAGGGGAGTATGCTCGCTACCGGGATGTCGACGGCGACGGCATTGCCTATCGAACATTGCCAGGCAATGAGCATCCTTTGGCCCCATGGTTTGCCCGCGGCACCGGCCATGACGAAAGCGCGGTGTATAGCGAGCGGCCAGACGACTGGGAGCACAATATGGAAAGGCTGAATCGCAAATCAGAGACTGCACGCGAAATGCTTCCGGCTCCGGTTCTTCATGGATCCGGGAAGGCGCGGGTTGGGCTTATTTATTATGGTTCAACAGAGGCTGCGGTTCAGGAGGCTCGCGATCGTCTGGAGCATGGATCAGAAATCGACACAATGCGGATTCGAGGCGTCCCGTTTAATTCCGAGGTTGTGAAATTCATCAACGATCACGAAGAGGTGCATGTGCTAGAAATGAACACCGATGGGCAGATGCACAAATTGCTGCAACTTGAAGTGCCCGAACAAGCCGCAAAGCTGAACTCGCTAACTCACAACAACGGCTTGCCGCTGACCGCACGTTGGATCGCCGAATCGTTGGTCGATCCCAAGAGAGGCTGAGATGGCAACTACAGTAGAGACACGCAAAGCAAAGGTCAATACAGTCGGACTGGCTAAAGCCGAATATAAAGGTAAGCCCTCGACCATGTGCGCGGGTTGCGGACACAATTCCATTTCCAGTCAGATCATCAATGCTGCCTACGAACTCTCGCTCAACCCCTATGAGATCGTCAAGCTTTCGGGAATCGGGTGCTCGAGCAAGACCCCCGCCTATTTCCTTGGGAGATCACATGGGTTCAACAGCCTTCATGGAAGAATGCCCTCGCTTGCCACCGGCGCGTTAGTTGCGAATCGTTCGCTCAAGGCTATCGGCGTCAGCGGAGATGGTGACACTGCGAGTATTGGCATGGGTCAGTTTATTCACCTGGTACGCCGAAATGTGCCAATGGTGTACATAGTCGAGAACAACGGAGTCTACGGACTGACGAAGGGCCAATTTTCGGCCACCTCAGATCACGAGCAGACCCTAAAATACGCCGGTTTGAACCCCTTTATGCCCGTGGACATATG
>CBDTZL010000072.1:0-11101 GCA_965364895.1 uncultured bacterium | reverse complement strand
AGCAGGAACAGAGCAGTCGTGTTTAACGCGCCAGTTGCCCATCCAAAAAGGGCGTTCAAAGACCCCGCCGCAAGACTGACCCACCCCGCCCGCAGCGCAACCCATCTAGGCACTGTTGACCCGGGCAGCGCGCCGCTACCTCCCGAGAACAATGTCCGCTGCGTCAAAGCATCCGTCTCATAATCGGCGTACTCGTTTGCGTAATGCACACTGCTGCTCACCAGAAGCAGAACCACTAAACCAAAGACCAGCAGCTGCGCGTCAAAAGCTGCCCCCAGCGCCATGGCCATGGTCGCTCCCAGCAGATAGACGAAAGCGATCAGCAGCAGATGCGTCGGGCGCGCCATTCGCCATAAAACGTATGCCACTTCAACCTGCTGATTCACAATCTTCGGCGGAGATTAAGCTTCGGCCAGTAATTGATATCCGCAAAGAGATCCCCAAAATCTACATCTTGCGTCGCGAAATCGTACCAAAAGGAGATGCGAATGCGGGTGATAGGATGAACCCTTTGCTCTGAGATTCTGGTAATTGATATGTCCATCAATCAATGCCGAATGCTCTCGATCCCGTGAGGAAGTTTAGTCTGTTGAGAACGGTATATCGTAAACCGTTTGCCCGGCCCGTCCCCACCACATCCGGAGCCAGGGTCCAATCGATGGATATGATCTGCCGCGTTCGCAAGAGGAGGCACTAATTGCTTGGTTTTATTGTGCGCCGCGTTATTCGAGGCCTTGTAGCGCTGCTCGCCTTCCAATTCTTGCTGTTCGCGCTGGTGCATTCCCTGCCCGGGGACTTCGCTTCGATTGCGGGCGCCTTTTCCGGGCCAGGTGGACGAGCCTTCATGCAACGGCAGCTGGGACTCGATCAGCCCCTGCTTCAACAGTACTTCCAATGGCTTAAGGGGTTTGTTCAGCTGGACTTCGGGCAGTCGTTCCTTTACCGGCCAGAAACGGTCTCCGGGATCCTGCTGGACCGGGCTCCGCGTACCCTCCTGCTCTTTCTCTCAGCAGCGGCTCTGTCCTATGTGCTAGGTATCTGGCTTGGAAAGATCGTGGCCTGGCGCAGAGGGGGGTTGTTCGAGTTCGGCGCCTTGAGCATCGGAGTTGCGGCACACACCTCCTTTGCCCCCTGGCTTGCTTTTCTGGGTCTTGGGCTCTTCGCCTGGAACCTGCGATGGTTGCCATATCAAAACCTGATTAACTTCAATGTGTGGCTGAGAGTTGATATCAGGCTGGATGAAATTCTGCTCCGTATTGTGATTAGCGGATTTGCCTTGTTTGGAGTGTTTCTGCTCTCAAGACTGATCAGTCGCAAGGGTGGACGAGCGAGAAGAGCGATCGGTGCAGGCATTTTCCTTTTGGCAATCGTTCTAGTTGTGGCGCTATGGGAGCGCTCAGGCTACTCGCCGCTCGCACTCGACGTGCTCCGTCATTTGATACTCCCGCTGGGTACTGTGGTGTTGCTCTCATTTGGCGAAACGATGATGACCATGCGAGCCACAATGTTGGAGACCATTGGTGAGGACCACGTTGTCGCCGCCCGCGCAAAAGGCTTGCCGGACAAAGTCGTAAGAGATCGACACGTTGCGCGTATTGCCATGCTGCCGGTCCTGACTCGCATCCTGCTGAGCCTGCCTTTTGTCCTGGTGGGAAGCTTAGTGATTGAGCGGGTCTTTTTCTGGCGCGCGATGGGACAGGTCGTCTTCAATGCGATCGAATTTCAGGACCTTCCACTTATCGTCGGTGTCCTTACGATGATCGGCCTCATATCGCTGGTTGCCCACATTGTGCTCGATGTCCTATATGTAGCCCTGGATCCGAGGCTGCGATATGCATGACGCTACAACCATGGAAAGCGTGGCGCCGACTCGACCGCGCAGTCAATCATGGCGAATCTTCCGCAGCCATCGGTACGGCATGCTCGGCCTGGCAATGTTGGTGATCTTTGGAATCATGGCCATCAGCCATCCCATCCTGATGTCCACCATTTTGGATCGAGCCCGATACGACCCCATTGTGGGCTTTGATTCGGTGTTTTTCCCGCATCCCACCGGCCCTTCGATCACCCATCCACTCGGAACGGATAATTATGGCCGAGATGTGATGAGCCAGCTGCTTTATGGCGCCCGGGTCTCTGTCGGGGTTGGAATAGTAGCCGGGATCGTTGCGGCCGTGGTTTCCACCTTAAGTGGCGGACTGGCCGGCTACTTTCGCGGCTGGGTCGATCACCTCTTCATGGGTGTGGCAGATATTATGGTGCTGCTCCCAGCCCCGGTGGTGCTGCTCATTTTCGGACTGCTAGTTCGAATGGAATGGATTGTCATGGGGGTGCTCTACGGAATCCTGGCCGGTGCAGGCGCGCTGGCGATCATCGTTAAATCGCACACGCTGACCCTTCGCGAGAAGCCGTTCGTGGAGGCTGCCCAATCGGTGGGAGGCAGCGACCGACACATTTTCCGCACCCACTTGCTCCCTGGAATCTTGCCCCTAACTTCGGTGAATTTCTTTTTTACCGTCGTTGGTGCGATCCTCACCGAGTCGTTGCTTTCATATTTCAACCGCACACAGGTTGATTTGAGTTGGGGGACGATGATATGGATCGGCCAGGAGACCTTCCGGGCTTTCACGATGGAGGGACAGTGGCACGCGATTTTGGCGCCCGCCTTTGCGATCATGCTGCTTTGCAGCGCCTTCTATCTCGTGGGCCGCGCACTGGATGACGTGCTGAACCCCCGCCTTCGTAGGCGATAGCCGCAGATTAGTTGGGAGTTGTCGGGGGACTAGCTAGTGACGAAACTTTTGCTCAAGACCTGGAGAATTTCGGGCACCCAGCGTGTCAGCGAGGCAAAGGTTGCCTGAGCAGGAACCTCAGGTCCGAGCCCAATTGCAAGCACCCGATCCTCACTCAAGACCACGCTAAGCATTTGCCGATTCGCGCCTGCGATGCTTGTGTATCTCATTTGGCCGCCTTCGATCTCATCGAGTACGCGCTCACCCATGATGATGGAAGCAGCTGTCATGGCAGAAATCTGATCCTGTCCGACGACCGGCGTCTCAGGGATGCACGAAACGATCAGTCCGTTGCCATCGACCAGGGCGACCCAGTCAGGATTGGGCATTTCGTCGGCCATTTGGCTAAGTACTTCTAGGAGCTCATCTTGCCTGGTTGCCATGTCGAATGAAGTTTACAACAATGGGGAGGATCCCGATCCTTAGAGTATCCTTTCAAGCCATGCAAAGCAAGACCTGTATTTGGCGGACCCCATTGATTAAGCTAAAATCCCCGCTCGATGAACCGAAGGGCGCGTTTCCGCCGGAGAGGCTCACGTCTAGGAATTCTCGTATTCCTGGTCCTGCTTGCCTATCTGGTGCTGTTGATAAGCGTTGTCGCCACCGCTGGAGAAGCATTTAAGCTTGCAAGTGGCAGCGCTCTGCTCGCCCTGATCGCACTGCTTCCAACTCTCGCCCTCATCGCACAATTTGTACTTCCGGTCCGCGACCGTGCCGGCCGCAGATCGGTATTTGGACGGTTACTGAATTACTTGCTGGGAGAGCGTGGAACCGTTACCTTCATTCGCGACGGTAAACCACAGGCAGCCAAAGAGGAGAGAGCGCTGCGCGGTGCAGGCGTGATCTGGGCAGATCACCTCAGCGCCGCCTTATTGCGTACGGACACCGCCATGACCCGTATCGTTGGGCCAGGAGGACTGGCCTTTACTGATCCCGGCGAATGGCTGGCGGAGGGTCTCGACCTTCGCCGACAGAAGCGATCGCTCTCTGGCTCAACGCCTCCAATCGGATCTCCAGCTACGGCGGAAGAAGTGAGCGCAATGGCTCTCACGCTGGATGGGATCCCGGTCTCGGCTTCACTATCGGTCACGTTTGTGCTTGAACGCCGCACTTCGGTCGAACAGGGCGACATTGCAGATGCGCCTCCCATCGTCCCATCCATTGGTGCGCTCCAAGCTGCCGCCTACGGGATCATGGTATCGGGCAAGCAGGATTGGTCATGGAGCGACATCCCGCACCGATTGGTGGTTGAACTTTGGCGAGATGAGGTCAAGGACCGTAATCTGGATGAGTTTCTCGCTGACCACTCCAGCGTGCTGGCCGGAATTGAGGCTGCTATTCTAGTTCGGCTTACACAGGAAACGGAAAATTCAGACCTTCAGCTGATCCAGGAACGCGGAATTCGGGTACTTGATGTCTCTATTTCAGACCTGCAAATTCCAAGCGACATTCAAGCCGAGCAACTCAAGGCATGGTTTGATGAGTGGGCAGGCCCGATCCGAAAGGAGCTGGACGATTCGGTCGATTTGGTTCGGGAGGCCGGAATCCGAGGCGAGGCGAATGCCAGTACGATGCTGATTGAGCGACTCACTCACAAGATGTCGCAGCAGCTCCGATTGGATCGCTCGATCTCACAGCGAGATGCGATCATCTTGATCCTCGAGGACGCGGCCCAGCTTTGTGCGGAAGTACCTCGGCTGTCTCCGCTATCGGTCCGAGTACGAGAAGTTCTCGAACAGGTCAAGGCAAGAGATTCGGAGTGTGGCAAATCCGGGGGAATCCAGTGAGCCATGTAACAGGCGTGCATGTAGAGGAGGGCACCAGATTCTCGCTCCTCAATCTCATATTGGACCGTGGCCGGGTTGGCAGTCGGTTGCGGGTGGTCACGATTTCGACGCTATTCGGCCTTTACTGGTTCGCGGTCGCATTGATTGGCAATTTTCCCTCCCTCATTCCCGAACAGACTCTAGCAAATATGCCGGTGGTGCCAGCGGTGCTTTTGGAGGTTCTTAGTTCCTTCTTCAGCCCTCAGGTATTACTCTTCGTGTTTCCGGTTCTGCTCGCTATCTTGTTGTCATTTCACCTCGGCGCCCGTTATTTGGCGGACTTGTTCGAGCTTGAATCAACAGGCATCGCATACCGTTACTTACTGGGTTCGGTGTTGGGCATACGCTATCCATTGTTGACCATCGATGCCGGGAACGTTGCCGATCTGGACCGGCAGAATCCGCTCCTGCGCATTGGCGGACCCGGTTATTTGAAGCTGCACCTCGGTTTCGCAGCAGTTTTTGAGACCATGGAAGGTCAGCCACGGATCTACGGTCCGAGCCCAGGACGTTCACACTATTTTGTTCAGGGTTTTGAACGCTTGCGGGACGTGATAGATCTGCGGGATCAGCTTCGTGAAATCGACGAGATCCGCACGGTCACCAAAGACGGCATCGTCGTGCATGCCCGAGATGTTCAGATCGTCTTCCGTGCATTCAGTTCGTATCGCAGAAATGACGACGGAACCTATCAGGCTGATCCGAGAAGCATGCTTAATCTGACCTACAGCGGAATTGCCGATGAGTCGGGCTCGCCACGTTGGACCGAAACCCTGCCCACCATCGCTGTGGATGAGCTGAAGAAATACGTCGGCACCCGCACGCTCGAGGAATTTCTGGCCATACCAAGCGACAATGGTCAGAGCGCACTGAAAGTCCACATTCCACGCCGCGAGCTTACCGCCAGCTTCCACACGCAGGAGAGAAAGCAGCGGCTTCGAGACCTGGGACTGGAACTGGTCTGGGTAGGAGTAGGCACATGGGAAGTGCGAGACGATCAAATCCCATCTACCGATTTGGAAATTGCTGCCGGCCAGACACTGACAGGTGTTGCAAGAGATGAGGCTCGAGCGCGCCGATTGCGTTCGGTGGAGCACCTCGCGCGGGCACGTCAGCTTCGAGAGTATGCCCTGCATCGAGAGGTAATTCTAGAATTGATCGGAGCCTGGAACAACGGGCAGATGTCGGATCGCAATCGATGCTACGAGATACTTGAGCGGTTTCGGAGGAGGCTGATTGACCTTCAGGGTCGAGTCGAGGCTGCCCAGCGATTGGATCCTGGCAGTTTCGAATTGCCGGAGCGGCTGCAGGAGACCCTGTCACAATTGGAGTCATTGACGGAGCGCTCCCCCTCACTCTGATCCTTCGAAGCCACATCATTTATTAAGCCCTAAATCCGCACACCATGATGACCAAATCCGTCTCGAGCTGGCTCCAGATCCATCCAGAGATCAGTGCTGCGCTTTCAGAGCACCGCCCGGTCGTTGCGCTCGAATCGGCGGTGATTACGCACGGCCTGCCTCGCCCAATCAATTTAGAGTTAGCACGCCGCATGCAGGCTGAAGTCCGAAAAGCAAATGCTCTGCCAGCAATCACAGCAGTCATTGACGGCGCTGCGCACCTTGGGCTGACTCACGAGGAGCTTGAGCGCCTGTCGCTTGATGATCAGGCGGTAAAGATCAGTCGCCGCGACTATGGCTGGGCCGCGGCGGCCGGGCGATCCGGGGGCACCACGGTTGCGGGGGCGATGATTATGGCTCACTCCGCGGGAGTATCGATCTTTGCCACAGGAGGGATCGGCGGCGTGCACCGTGGAGATGCCATGGATGTGTCGGCAGATCTACCCGAGTTGGCTCAGACTCCGGTTGCGGTTGTATGCTCCGGCGCCAAGGCGATTCTGGACATTCCACGCACGGTCGAATGGCTGGAAACGGCCGGCGTGCCCGTGATCGGGTATCAGACCGATGAATTCCCGAGTTTTTACAGCAGCGAGAGCGGGCTGTCGGTCAACGTCCGCGCGGATACGCCGACCGAAGTGGCAGCCATCCTGCGCAGCCACTGGGATGTTCCTTCTGCCGGCTCGGTATTGATCGCTGTTCCTTGCCCCGAATCGGATGCCATTCCGCTGGAAGAAGTGCAGGAGGCTCTGCGGCAAGCAGAGACAGAAGCACGCGACGTCACCGGCGCGGCGCTGACGCCATTCCTTCTATCCAAAATGTCTGAATACACAAACGGCCGATCCCTGGGAGCCAACCTCTCGCTCCTGCGAAACAACGCGAGGGTTGCGGCCGGCATCGCGGTCGCCTTCGCGTAGCTTGAATCCCCGGCTCCAAATTATCGATCTCGATCAACGAAGGACATCGCGGTCGCCCTCGCAGAGCTGGATTCTCCGGCTCCAAAATCGCTTAAGCCGCCAGAATTCGCCCAAAACTGCCGCGCAGGTCGGTATGTTAGAATGGCCTACCTTTTGAGCCCCAGCGATGGTTGAAGTATCAATCGATAGCATTCGAGTCAGCTTAATGTCGCAGCACCGAATCGTGATTCTCAAGGATGTCGATTCGGACCGCTTCTTACCCATTTGGATCGGGCCGTATGAGGCTGAAGCCATAACGGTCAGCCTTCAACAACTGGAAGTCTCGCGTCCGTTGACGCACGATTTGCTCCGCAATGTTTTACAGGAACTAGGCGCCGAAATTACGCAGATCAATATCACCGAACTTAAAGACGACGTCTTCTTTGCACAGATCATCATGAGCGCCAACGGGCAAGAAATTGAGATCGACGCGCGTCCCTCCGATGCGCTGGCGCTCTCCGTTCGTGCCCACGTTCCGGTTTTTGTTTCTGAAGATGTCATGCAGGAAGCTGCCTCCGTACCGGAGGATGAGCTGGAATCAGAGGACCTTGGGGAAGGTGGAGAAGAGCGACTGGAGGTCTTCAAAGACTTTGTCGAGACGCTCGACCTGGATGACATGGAATCTTCAGGGGGCAATTCGGAGGAATAGGCCAAACCGCGCTGACCTCCTTCCCATGCGCATTCCAACCTAAGCAACGTTTGACAAGGCGAATTGATGCGCCAGTTTTCGGTTTAGTGATATGACAGAAAAGTCGACGAATTCAAACGAAGGCCAATCCATTCCCCACAATCGGGAAGCGGAAGAAGCCGTGCTGGGCTCCGTTCTCGTCAACACGGAGGTCTATTACGACCTGGCCCACTTTCTCTCTGCCGATGATTTCTTTCTGCATCGCAATCAGTGGATCTGGGAGGCATTTACTCGCCTTCAAGAACAGCGTCGGCCGATCGATCTTCTGACAGTTGGGGAGCAGCTTGACAGTCAGGGCCGGCTGGTCGAAATCGGCGGGCATGCCTATCTCACCGGGCTGATCAACAATGTTCCGTCCTCAATTCATGCAGAAGCGTATGGCCATATGGTGGAGGAGGCGGCCACACGGCGAAGGCTGCTGGATGCCGCCAATCGGATCGCGCGTCTGGCACATCAGTCCGATACCCTTTTGGAAGACGTCGTCAATGAGGCCGAAAAGGCAGTCTTTGGCGTCAGCGAGCAGCGTCTTCCGCACCAACTTCAACCCATTCGACAGGTGCTGAGTGAGTACTACGATCGAATTGACTACCTGGCTCGCCACAAAGATGAAACGATTGGTGTTCCAACCGGCTTCATTGATCTGGATCGCTTGCTGGGCGGCATGCAGCCGAGTGATCTGCTGATCATCGCCGGACGGCCGGGCCAGGGTAAATCAGGCTTTTGTATTTCGGTTGCTAAGAATGCCAGCCAGCTTCACAAGCAGCACGTTGCTATGTTTTCGCTGGAGATGTCAAATGAACAGCTAGTTCAGCGACTGGTCGCTCAGGAAACCGGGATCAACTCCCAGAAGTTACGGCTCGGCGAGATCCAGGACGAGGAGTGGCCGCTCTTCACCCAGGCCGTCAGCGCCCTGGGAGAGACTCACATCTACCTCGACGATACGCCTTCGATCAGCCCGCTTCAGCTGCGCACCAAATGTCGCAGGCTGCACATGGAAGTTGGACTGGATCTAATCATCATCGACTACTTACAATTGATGACAGGCGACACACGCATGGAAAATCGCGTACAGGAGGTTTCTTATATCTCTAGAAACCTCAAGGCGCTGGCCCGCGAACTTAACGTCCCGGTCCTGGCCGCGGCGCAGCTGTCTAGAGCGGTCGAGCAGCGATCCGACAAGCACCCGCTGTTGTCCGATCTCCGTGAATCCGGCAGTTTGGAGCAGGACGCCGATATCGTGATGTTCATCTACCGGCCTGATCAGTACGAAACCGACACGCTCAAGCAGAATATCGCCGAGATCATGGTCGCCAAGCACCGGAACGGCCCGGTCGGATCGATCGAGTTGGTCTTCCGCGAATCGTTGGCCAAGTTCGAAAATGCAGCCGCCCCTCGAATACGTGAGGCTGAACCCGCCCCCGAACTATGAGCACCTTTAATGGTTTTCCGGCGGGCACCACCCGTCTGACGGCCATCCCAAATCCCTTCTTCAGCGAGCTGTTGCCAAGCATCGATCATCTGGCAGAACTCAAAATGATCCTTTATTCCTTCTGGTTTTTGTCGCGATCCGAAGGGGATTTCCCGTATCTTAACCGGGACGAATTAGCGAAGGACAGCCTGCTTCTGGATGCGCTTTCTGGGCCGCTCAAGGGGTTGGAAGCGCTGGACGATGCACTGGAACGGTGCGTAGCACGAGGCAGCTTGTTAATGGCAACTTTGGAAATGGGCGGCGATCGAAAAGGCTTTTATTTCCTAAACGGTCCGAACGGGCAGGCGGCCGTAGAGGCCATAGAAGCCGGCAAATGGAAGCCAAGCGGGGAGTCCGAGGCACCGCTTGAGCTTCGACTGGAACGACCGAATATCTTCAATCTCTATGAGAAGAATATTGGACCGCTGACTCCCATGATCGCCGATCGATTGAGAGATGCGGAGCAGACCTACCCAGAAGACTGGATCGTTGATGCGATTCAGATCGCGGTTGACAACAACGTTCGGAAATGGCGTTATGTCGAAGCCATCCTACAAGACTGGATGGAGACAGGGAAGCATGAGCGAGAAGACCGAGGAGACACCGAAAGAGCCCGCCGACGATACCAGCAGGGCCAATTCGCAGATTTCTGGGACGCCTAACGGATCAACTGATCTCTTAGGGGACCCGGATTGCCCTCACTGTGGAGGAGTCGGATATTTGCGCGTTCAGGCGCCGGTCGGGCATCCCGATTTTGGTCGCCTGGAAATATGCGATTGTCGTGATCCGGAGCTGCGCCAGCATCTACAGGAGCGGCTGTTCCGGCTCAGCCGTCTCGACGAGCTAAGAAACCTAACCTTTGACACCTTCGACGCCGACGGAAGAGTCGGCACAACCGAGCAGGAGCGAGAATCCCTTCAGGCGGCATTCAAGCGAGCGAAGAACTACTCCCAGAATGTGGATGGATGGCTGCTTCTCCAAGGCGGGTTCGGGGTCGGGAAAACCCATTTAGCGGCCTCGATCGCCAACGAGGCGACCGAACACGGTGTCGCAACTCTGTTTCTCACCGTTCCAGACCTTCTGGATGAGCTGCGTGCCACATTCAGTGATGAAAGTACAACTTTCCAACAGCGCTTCGATGAGATTCGCACGGCTCCGCTGATTGTGCTGGACGATTTTGGAACCCAGAACGCGACCGAATGGGCACGTGAAAAATTGTTTCAAATCCTCAACCATCGCTACACGAATCGCCTATCAGTGGTGATCACTACCAATTTGGCCTTAGAGGAAATCGAGGCTCGCTTGCGATCGCGCATCCTGGATCCATCGTTGGTGGATCGGATCTACATGCACGCGCCAGATTACCGTACCCCGATGAAACAATCTGGCAGGGACGAGCTGTCTTCGCTGGATCTGCATCACGATCAGACCTTTGATAGCTTCCGACTGCGCAAGGGAGAGAAGCTTCCTGCCGAGCAGCTCAGGTCGCTCGAAGATGCGCTTAAAGCAGCACAGGTTTTTGCCGAGGAACCCGCTGGCTGGCTGATGTTGGGGGGAAGTTACGGGGTCGGCAAGACGCACCTTGCTGCCGCCATCGCCAATTATCGTCTCACGCAGGGCCACCCGGTCACCTTCGTCAGTGTTCCCGACCTGTTGGATCATCTGCGGTCGACATTCAGCCCCGGTTCCACCGTCTCTTATGATCGAAGGTTCAACCAGATCCGGAATACTCCACTGCTGGTACTCGACGATCTGGGAACCGAGTCGATGACGCCATGGGTGCGCGAAAAACTTTATCAATTATTTGGCTACCGCTTCGACGCCAGACTTCCAACAGTGATTACGTCCGCAAGCACGCCGGCGAAGATGGACGCACGCATTCGAGCCTGGACCGATCGAGAGCTTTGCGTTCGCAGGCTCATCACCGCTCCCTCATTCCGTGGGGGCCGTTGACCGCCTCGTATTATCGAGGGG
>CBDTZL010000071.1:0-11348 GCA_965364895.1 uncultured bacterium | reverse complement strand
CTTGAATCCCACCACTCCGCAGAAGGCGGCCGGACGATTAATGGAGCCTATTGTTTTGGTGCCGAGCGCAATCGGAGCCAGGCCTGCGGCGACTCCCGCTGCCGATCCACTGCTCGATCCTCCGGGTGTGTGCTCCAGGTTATGGGGGTTCCGGGTGGGCCCGGGAGCAAAATATGCGAACTCGGTGGCCACCGTCTTGCCGAGAACCAGCGCTCCGACATTTTTGAGCTGCGTCAAGCTTGCGGCCTGCTGGCCCGCAAGCCGATCCGCTGGGATCTTGCTCCCGGCACGGGTTTCGAATCCGTCCACATGGAGAATACCTTTGACACCCACCGGCAGGCCGAACAACGGCGGCCGAGCTTCAGGGTCGGGATAGCGCTCCTCTAGCACCTTGTAATCCTCGCGCAGGCGTGAAAAGCGATTTTTTTCGGGCAAAAAGGCCTTAATTTCGGGTTCGCGCGCTTCAAAAATAGCTTCCAGTTGCTCGAAATAAGTTTGGGGGTCCTGCTGAAGCAGATGCAGGACCTCAGGAATTGAGGTTGCGACTTCCGCACGAACGGTGGGCGAACTCATTCCCGCAGCTTTTCGGCCGCCAGGCGAGCCGCCTCCACGATGTTTTGATAGCCGGTGCAGCGACATAAGTTTCCGGATATCGCTTCTCGGATCTCGGTTTCAGTTGGATCTGGATTTTCCGCCAGGAAGGGCACCAACGTCATGAGGAAACCAGGTGTGCAGAAGCCGCATTGCAATCCGTGAGCCTCCCAGAATGCCTCCTGGATTGGATGCAGGTCTTCCGCGCTGCTCGCAAGACCCTCCACGGTCGCTACCTCATGGCCCTCTGCCTGGACCGCAAGCATCAAGCAGGATCGCACCGGCTGACCGTCCAGGAGTACCGTGCAGGCCCCGCACACCCCGTGCTCGCAGCCCACGTGCGTGCCGGTCAGCTCGAGTTCGTGGCGCAAGTAGTCGCTGAGCAGCAAGCGCGGCTCGACTTCGCCGCTATAGGATTGTCCGTTGACCGAGAGCGAGATTGAGTGGAGTTCCATCAGGTTAGCCTGGCCTGTGCTCGAGCAAAGGCCTTCTCGAGCGCGCGTACGGTCAGCACCCGAGCCAGGTGCCGTTGAAATTCGATCGTGGCATGCAGATTACCCATCGGATCAATTTCTTTGTCGGCAGCCTCAATGGCGGCAGAAGCAAATAGTTCGTCGGTGGGAGTTTCGCCTCGGAGGATGGCAGCTGCATGTTCCGCTTCAACCGGCCCATCGCCGGCGTTCAGGTAGATCAGCCGCGCCTCCCTGCAAGTGCCGTCGCCGTCTAATTCCACCTGCACCGCGACCCCCATCATGGCGTAGTCTCCGCGGCGTCGCGAGGTTTCCTCGAAACTCCATCCCGAGCCCGCCGGGCTGGGCGGGAATGCAACTTCCACAAGCACCTCTTCGGGGCGAAGTGTGGTTGAGAACATTCCATCGATGAAGTCTGTGGCTTCGATCCAGCGATCCCCTTCCGGTCCGGTTGCCCGCATGCGCGCGCCGGCCGCGATCACGATCACAGGTAGCTCGGCAGCCGGATCCGCGTGAGCCAGGCTGCCGCCGAGCGTTCCTCGGGTCCGAATCTGCGGGTGGGCAATGTGCGGCATGGCTTCATGGAGCAAAGGAGCGACGCGTTCTACGTCTTGACTTCTTTCAATGTCTCGTTGGCGCGTCATCGCGCCGATGAGAAGTGTGCCATCGTCTGCCGACTCGATGTATTCCAGGCTCTCGATGCGATTGAGGTCGATCAACACCGAGGGCTGGAGCACCCGGAAATTCATTGCGGGAATCAGGCTCTGGCCTCCGGCGAGCAGCTTGGCCGCGTCGCCATGTTCCGCCATCTGCTCCATGGCGTGCTCCAATGACTCAGCCGGAATATATTCGAAGGGGGGTGGTTTCATTGCGGAGCAGCAGGTTCCATTTGGGGTACGAATTGTAGTACACCATTGCGCCTTCGTCGGTTATGCGCGTACTATAATTCCACGCGCCCCAGCATGACAAACCTCCCCGATCGTTCTGAGCAGCTGCTCGAAGGCGTGCGGGTCATCGATTTGACCCGTATCCTGGCCGGCCCTTATTGCACCATGCTGCTGGGCGACCTTGGCGCGGACGTCATCAAAATCGAGGTTCCCGAACGCGGCGATGATACTCGTCAGTGGGGGCCTCCATTTACTGCCGGCGGCCAATCCGCCTATTTTCTCGCTGCAAATCGAAACAAACGCAGCCTGACGCTCGACCTGAAATCGGAGCGTGGGATTGAGATTCTGAAGGCATTGATTCAGACGGGTGACGTCTTGATCGAGAATTTTCGGGCGGGCACGCTCGAGAAATGGGGGCTTAGCTACGAGCAATTACAGGAACTCAAGCCGGATCTGGTTTACTGCACGGTCACCGGATATGGATACACGGGGCCGTATCGCGATCGTCCGGGATATGACTTTGTGGTGCAGGCCTTAGGCGGTTTTATGAGCGTCACCGGGC
Organism: uncultured bacterium; assembly: GCA_965364895.1. GTDB lineage: Bacteria > Chloroflexota > Anaerolineae > Anaerolineales > E44-bin32 > JADFRG01. Next base: position 8,838 of record CBDTZL010000071.1, on the reverse strand, counting down.
CGGAAGACGGCCAACCCTACCGGGCGGGGATTGCGATTGCGGATTTGGCAAGCGGGATCTTCGCCTCCAATGCGGTGCTTGCTTCATTATTTGCGCACGAGCGTACGGGAAAAGGTCAACGTATCGACATTTCGCTGCTCGACTGCCAGGTGGCCTTGATGTCGTACGTGGCAAGCAACAACCTCGTGTCTAAGGAACCACCGCGCCGGTTCGGTAATGCACATCCCAACATCGTCCCGTATGAAGTATTTGAGGCTGAGGACGGCTACTTTGCCTTTGCAGCCGGAAACGATCGGCAGTGGGCGAAGTTCTGTAAGGCCGTCGATCGCGAGGCTTGGGTAAGCGATGCGCGATTTTCAACCAACCCTGCGCGATTGGAGAATCGTGCGGAACTAGTGGGGCTGTTGAACGAGCTGTTTGCCATGCACACAATCAAGCACTGGGTTGAGCTCTGCGAGGGCATCGGCCTTCCGGCCAGCCCAATAAACACGATGGATGCCGCACTCGCCGATCCTCAAGTGATTGCTCGAGGGCTCGTGATGGAAGTTCCGCACCATACTGAAGGCAGCGTCCCGCTCCTGCGCTCGCCGCTTAACATTCCGACCGCGCCGAGCGAGGTGCGCTATCCGCCTCCGACCCTGGGGCAGCATACCGACGAGATTCTGGCCGAGCTTCTTAGCATCGACTCGGCGGAAATCCAGTCGCTGCGCGAGGCGGGAGTAGTGTGAAGTCTTGTATTAAGCATCGACTCGGCCGAATTCCAGACTCTTCGCGACGCCTGTATGGCGTGAAAAATCGGGCGTTATTTGCAGAGATTGCCCTGGCTATTTGGAGACCCACATGCGCCCAGTAAGTATCGTAGGCACCGCTCAGATACCCATCCAAGAAGCCACTCAGCATACGATTCGAGAGCTCGGTGCCCAGGTCGTACGTGGCGCCATGCAAGAAGCCGGCGTCGAGCGGGTGGATGCGTTATTCGCGAGCAACATGCTCGGTGACGAATTACAAGGCCAGAAGCATATCGCGGCGCTCATTGCTGACGAAGCCGGACTGGCCGGCATTGAGGCGCTCCAGGTTCAGGCTGCCATGGCGAGCGGTTCTGCTGCGCTTCGAATGGCATTTCTTGCGGTGGGAAGCGGGGAAGCAGACCTGGCGGTGGTTGTCGGCGTGGAAAAAATGAGCGAGGGCCCGGTCACTCCCGCATTGTCCAAAGCTCTGGATGCGCGTGAGGTCGAGGACGGCGCAACCCTGATCAGCAAAAATGCTGATTTGATGCGCCTTTACCGGAAGCGCTATGAGGTGCCGGAAGATGGTTTCGTAAATTTCCCGCTTACCGCTCATCGAAACGCACGCAACAATCCCAACGCAATCTTCAAAGATATGAATGTAAAAGTGCGGACCATAATGAAATCGCGCATGGTCCATGATCCCCTGCGACTGTTCGATTGCTCGCCAATTTGTGATGGCGCCGCGGCGGTAGTGCTGTCGCCCGCTGAAGAGGCTCGCGCACACAGCCCGCATCCTGTGCGCATCCTTTCCAGCAGCGTAGCCACCGATCGTTTTCGAGTAGGGGATCGGCCAAATCCATTGTGGCTGGAAGCCGGGCAGGAGAGCGCGTCAAAGGCCTATCGGCAAGCGAACGTTCATCGAGAGGATATCGACTTCTTCGAAGTGCACGATGCATTTAGCATTATGGCCTGCATGCAGCTAGAAGCGGCTGGGTTTGCGGATCAGGGCCAGGGCTGGCATCTGGCCGAAGAGAAGCGAATCGGTCTCCGCGGAGATATCCCAATTACGACCATGGGAGGGCTAAAGGCGCGCGGTCACCCGATTGGCGCCACGGCACTCTATCAAGCGTCTGAGATAGTGCTGCAGCTAACGGAAAGAGCCGGTAAGAATCAAGTGCGCGGAGCAAAGATCGGAATGATGCAAAGCGTCGGGGGTGCCGGCACTACGGTCATAACTCACATTTTCGGGGTCTAGTCGCTGCAGGTATCGCCCGCAGTTTAGGGATTATTGCGATCCGTCTTCGAGATATCCCCTCACACAATCGAAAAAACTGTTTGCAATTTTCTTGCTGACGCTTCCCATCATGCGAGAGGCGAGGCTGGTGATCGTACCGGATACCAAGATGTCAGCAGACCATGTCATTTTGGTTCCGCCATCTTCCAACTCTTCAAGCCGCATATCACCGGTGACGTCCGCCGCACTTCCGGGAGCGGTACCGTGGGCGGTCATTCTGGCAATGTTCGGAGCGTCGAGCTCAACCCAACGAACATCGGTAACAAATCTCATTTTCACCGTTCCAAATCCGAGAGCCGCCACGGCTTCGAACTGCTTGTCGGGCTCAATGATCTTCATCGATTCCAGTCCCGGCGCGCACTGACTCACCGCTTCGGGGTCGGTAAGGAAATCCCAGACCTTTTGTCGATCTGCATTAATCGTGACTTCGCCGTCGAGTTTCATGCACCACTCTCCACTAGGACACACGCAGTCCAATAACCATACCAGTGACTATCAATGCCATCAGGCCCCAAATGAGCGCAATTGGATCGGCCCAAAACAACGCAAAAGAAGGCAGGGTGATCAACCCGAACGCCAGAGCCTGAAGCTTCAATTTGCGATTCATCGCTGCGCAACCAGCCACACTACCAAACTCAGAGCAATTATTAGGACAACGCAGTAGGGAATCAGGCTGCGCAGAATGATTCCTTCCTTTCCGCCCATGCCTGCCGTACTGGCTCCAACAACAATTTTCGTTGGTGCTAACACGGAGAATATGGCCGCCCCTGCGGTTTGAGCTGCCAGCAACAGCGGAACGCTGTACCCGAGCAGTTCAGCAGTGCGCAGCTGTAGCTGCCCAAAGACCACGTTCGAATTGGTGTTTGATCCGGTCATAAAGGCTCCCAGTCCCCCGATCCATGGCGAAAGTGCTGGGTAGATCCCTGCGAATGCACGTGCCAGACCCTGGGCCAAGGCTTCCGTCATGCCGGCGTGGGCCATGACGACTGCCATCGACACCAGAGCTGCGATTCCGAGACTGGACGGGATGACCCGCATGACGGTACCCACCAGAATTCTCCTGGGTGCGCCGGGCTGGTACTGACCGGCTCGGCGGTGGATGAGGTAAGCAACGATACTAGCGTAGACCAACAACGCACCGGCGTGAGTCAGAATTGGTATCACTCGGCCTGGTCCATCTGGAGTTGTGTAACCACGCGCCGTACTCAGCTCCGGAAACTCTAGGCGAATCTGGGGTCCTGCCAATGCTTCTCGTACGACCGGGACCAATTGCACGACAACCGTAATCACGATGAGCGCCAGGTAAGCAGACATCGCCAGGATCAGCGCGCGTGAGGGTCGGCCTTCTCGGGCCATAAGATATCCGACCACCATGCCGGCCATGCCCGCGCCAAATCCAGCAAGATTCCACAACCCGTTTGTAGCCAAGAGATACTGGGTCAGCCCCATGACGGTGCCCAGGACGAAGATCACGACCGCCAGCCGCCGAACCGCGCGCCAACCCTGGGCGGCATGCTCAGCTCCAATGCCGCATCCGTACCCGAGAAGCCCGAGCAATATTGCAGAGGTCGCCGCTAGCTGCTCCCATCCCAGTCCGGAAGCTGCCATTAGTGCATTGAACGAGGAACCTAGTGAGCCGAAGGTAACCGACCAAGCATGCCCAATGGACGGCACGACTACCGCGGTCAGGGGTGTAAAGCCGAGGCCGATGAGAAGCGGCGCCGTGACGGCGGTTGGCACCCCAAAGCCTCCCACTCCCTGAAGGAAGGTGGCAAACGGCCATCCAATGAGCAAGGCCTGCATACCCTTGTCCTTGATGAGACTTGGAAGTGCTTCGCCGATGACCTGAATCGCCCCCGCTTCGTCGGTAACCCGGTACAGCAAGAATGCTCCCCAGATAATGAAGAGCACGTCGAATGTGAGCAGCAGCGCCTTCACCTGCGCCGCAGCAAGGAGTTCTATGCCGGCCCCAAAATAAAACGTCGCTACTAGAACCGCTACCAACCAGCCCGCCGGCCCGGCTTTGGCACCGCCCCAGCGGAAGCGCACCATCAGCACCAGAATCGTGGCCACTGGCAGTATTGCCAGCAGCCAATCAAGGAGCATAAATCTGCACCCGGCCCTCATTGCTTATCCCGCCCGCTCGGTGCGATCCTCCAAAGATCAAGAATTTTCCGTCGGCTTCGACGCCATCCAGGCCGTGGACCGCAAAGGGCAGATTAGGGCCTGCTTCCCAGGTTTCGGTCTCCGGATTGTAAATCTCGAGCGAGGCCAACGAAGTTTGCCCAGTCATGATTACTTCGCCGCCGGCGACAAATATCTCATCTCCAACTACAGCCGCAGCGAATCCGCCGCGCGGGATCTCCAGGCGGGGTCCGCTTCGCCAGGACTGGTTATCGGGATTGTAAATTTCAACACTGCTCAGCTCTCCTAAGCCTCTCCAGCGTCCTGCGATTGTCCAAATTTCGCCTTGGTACGGCACGGCCGCGGTGTGCTCTCGTGGCTGCTCCGGGCCAGGCTGCTCATTCCAAGTGAGTTGGGTGGGATCAAACACAAGCATTTTCTGGCTGCCGCCAACGCCGCCTACTATGTAAATCGTGTCATCGAGGGTCACTGCTGCACCTGACATTCGCTTCACCGGCATGGGCGGCAGGTTTTCCCATTGGTCAGTCTTCGGGTCATATCTCCAAGCGGTTGAAGTGGCTCTGAAACCCGCAGCTGAGGAACCTCCGAACACGTAAATAAGGCCATCATGCGCGGTCGCCATAAGATGGTGTCGAGCCGCTGGCATCGATTTCAGGTTCTGCCAAGAGTTCATCTGGATGTCGTAAGCTTCGAATCTGGCCGTTCCCAACGGTCCGGAAAACCCTCCCGGCACGTACGCTACTCCCCCGATCTCAACCGCTGGCATTTCGGAGCGCAAGATCCGCATGTGCGAACCGATCCGCCAGCCAGATTGCGATTCTGTGGGAAGTTCTTCAGCTTGAGGCCGATTTGTTGCGCTCCGGGTAGGAGAATGCCCGGTCGGTGGAACGTCCTCCACGGGTCCTGCGCACGATGTCAAGACCAGGAGCACTAGAAGCTGCGGGATTCCGCTCCAAAACACCCTATTCGACGGACTCACCAGTTCGTCCCTCGATCGATACGAATTGCTGGCCGTTGCCGCATAGCGTTGCGGATCGTATCCCATCCAGACTGAGGGGTCAATTGGGTTTGAAACCGGGAATTCAAGCGGGATTTGGGGGGATTCGGACGCTGTAAGCATAGCGTAAGGTCGTCGCTTTCCTTTCCCCGCTACACTGAAATCCATGGAGCAATTGCAACAGGAAACAGCCGTTTCGGCACCAGCAACAATAGCTGTGTCGAGCGGCCAGCCCGAGTATCGGATGCTCGTGTTGACCCGCCGCCTTAAGTTGCCGGGCCTGCTCGAAACCATGACCGACCAAGCTCCCGAAGTGGCCAGGGTCATGGCTAAGATCGAGGATGACCTTGCACCCGCTATGGAGTCATTGGAAGACGGGCCGTGGGCGGTCAATTCGCACTCAGTATCCATTTACAACGGTCTGGTCATCGCCAGCTTCTTGTTAAGACGCTAGAGCAGCGGCCGCCTCAACAGCACTGCCACGTGGGCTCCAGACATGGAGGCCTCGCTCGCGGTTCTACTGCATCTGAGGGCTGGCGATCAAGTTGGAGAAAACATCGAATGGCTCGGGTTGTAGCTAATGGCTGAAGCAAAGCTACCGATTCAGCAGCTTGGAAAATATCGTCTGATCGAGCAGATCGGTCAGGGCGGTATGGCTTCGGTATTTAAAGGAGTAGACGGCGATACAGGCTGGGATGTGGCTGTAAAGGTCATGTCGCCGGTGATGGCACAGGACTCCCAATTCACAAAGCGTTTCCAGCGCGAGGCCGAAGTTGTCATGCGCTTGAAACATCCCCACATCGTTCCGGTAGTTGATTATGGGCAAGATGCGGGGTACGCCTACCTGGTCATGCCGCTGTTAGAGGTTGGCAGCCTCGCCGATAAACTCCGCGAAGGCCCATTGACGCCGTCTGAAGGCGGCATCTTCGTAGAACAGTTGGGTGGAGCGCTCCAATTCGCGCACGAGGAAGGCGTCATCCATCGAGATGTAAAGCCCTCCAACGTATTGCTGGACGACAAAGGCAATGCGCTGCTGGCAGATTTTGGCCTGGCCCGTATACACGACGCGTCGGTCAGCCTGACCGGGTCGGCACTGTTGGGTACGCCGGCCTATATGTCCCCCGAGCAGGCACGCGGTGAGAAAGTCAGCGCGGCCTCCGATCAGTACTCGCTAGGGGTCATTTTGTTCCAGCTATGTACAGGCGAGCTGCCGTTTCAAGCCGAGACGCCCATGGCGGTGATGCTCAAGCACATCAATGAGCCCATACCGCTCGCTCGCTTGAGGAGCCCCAATGTGCCGGAGGCCATCGAGCGGGTCATTCTGAAAGCTACCGCCAAGATACCTTCTGAACGCTTTGGTTCAGTGGGCGAGATGAACGCTGCATTTCAAGCCGCGCTCTCTCACGCTCAGGATCCCTTCAATAATCCGGCGCCGAACATCGAAGTCCCGCCTTCCTCGATCGCGGCAAGCATCGTGGTCCATGAGCCGGAGCTACCCAAAAAGAAGCCTAATCGCGTACGTCGGGTAGCCGTAGCGGCTGCGGCTCTCTTGCTACTCGTATTGGCCTGCCCCGTTGCGGCTTCAGGTGTGATGGAAATGCTCGATGGCGCAGCTAATCCCGCTGAAGGTAGCGGATTGTCGCCAGAGGATATGAGCGGGCCCCAGCTAACCGCGCTTGCCGGAACCATCGAGGCGCTTTCAACTGAATTGGCAGGCGCTGGCGGCGATGAGACCCAGTCGCCAGAACAAATCCAAACTGCGGTCATGGCCACCTTGGCCAGCGACGGCGATTTTCTAATATTAGGCGGGATCGACGGAACTCCCACCCCTATGCTCAGCGCAACACCTGGCCCGTCGCCAACCGCTACAAAGACGATTACGCCAGGGCCCTCACCAACCGCAAGCAGGACCCCGACTAAAACCAAGACCCCAACCCCGGGTCCCTCGCCGACGCCGAGCAGGACGCCAACCAAAACCAAGACACCGACGATTACTCCCACATCGAGCCCCGGACCGTCACCGACTGCTACCAGAACGATGGTCCCGAGCAATACACCGACCGCCAGCGCGTTCCCTAGCACCACGCCATTCCCAAGCCCAACTTTCGACCCAACCGGGACCACCACGGCAATTTCCACGATCACGCCACCACCCACGATGATATTGGATCCTTGTGATGGGATCAAGTTCACCAGTCTGGGCGTTAACTTCCCAGGCACTACTGTATGGGGTTACATATACAATGGTTCGCCCTCGAGAATCGAACTTCAGGAAGTTTATCTAGAGTGGCCAGAATTGAATGGTTTCCACTACAGATTCGAGCTGGCTGGAGATACTATATGGGATATGGGCAATCCGTTTCCGCCTACCATGACTGGCTTCCTGGAGGATGGCGATCTGAAGATTGATTCCGGGGAAACTAAGAAGCTTGTTGGAGTATTTGATACGGCAGAGCCTGGTTATTACCATCTGGGAGCGTCGTTCATCAACGACGGTTGCTGGATCGAGGGTTGGCCGTAAAGGCCAATAGCCGTCGATATTGGGATTGCATCGGCTGCATATTCAGGCCTGAGACGGCGCGCATACGATCTTCTAAGTACGCCAAGTGAGATTCCGATGTACACCGTACATCTGGAAGCACCAGAATAGTTCCCAATAACTCACATAGTTGAAAACAGCTACGATGTGCATTTCTTCTTCGCTGTGAAGGAATCCACATGCGTATGATTCACGTAGGATTCACGTGGTGATTCCGTCCAGCACCGAATAGGCCTCGCGCGTAATCTATAGTCGGAAGGGTGGAAATCTCTTCTTCTCCTCCTTACTAGAGAGCCGGGGTCGGCGTCCTCGGCTCTCTCGATTCCTGCTACTTTCAATCCTTGCTAATCGCGGTCGCTTGTCGACGGGTGCTCCAACTACGAGCGACGTCGGAGCATCCTGCGCGTGAATCGGTCCGCCGCGTAGGCACTAATGGACAAGCTGACGAAGGCTGAGAGTGCATAGTAGAACGCCACGACAACCGCATCCACCTCCTGGATCGCGACCACCAGAATTCCCAGGCCGGAGGCGATCCTTGCCGAGCCCCGCGCTTGTTCCGCCGTTCCTCCGCGGCGAGCGGTCAGCCAGGCCGATCCAGCACCGAAACCAACCGCGAATATCAGGTGCAGCACCGGCGAACGCAAATCAAAATATGCAAATCCCTCTCGCACGGATCGCATAATCGCAGCAGGCATCAGCGCCATTGGCAGGGGATCTACCAGCAGTCGCCCGGGGATTACCGACCGAAGCAGGATTGCGGCTGCAAGTCCGGCCAGGCCCAACCCCAATCCTGTTAACACAACTGGGTTTCGAATACGATTCGGGAGCAAGGTTCGCAATCTAGACACGCAGAGATTATCCTCGAGTCCGACCGCTTGTCCTGTGGCTCGCATTACCTCCGGGCGCCATGGCTGCCTCATCCCGCGTTGCTGGCGCTTGACTGAGACGCTCAAATGGCCCGATTAAACGAAAAAGGGGCCTTCTGCAAGCTTGCACAGACGGCCCCTTTAGGCCTTACTTCATACCTTCCGCTATTCGCGAACCGACTTTAGCCACCTTTCTATTTCTCTAGCCGCCACCTCTCGCCCACCAAGACCAAATGCCAAGGCCACCGCCACAGCAATCGCTGCCAGGG
>CBDTZL010000070.1:0-11386 GCA_965364895.1 uncultured bacterium | reverse complement strand
GCTGAATCTGCTGACGAGTCCGCCGAATCCTCTGATTCTGCTGGTGCCGCTGATTCTGCAGGTGCAGCTGATTCCGCTGGAGCCGCAGGAGCGGCTGATTCCATGGATCCCGCTGATTCCTCGGAGCTCATGCCAGGCACCTTGTCGCGGTTGGCGTAGGTCCCGCCACCATGCATGGCGACGTCGCCTACCACTCCCAATGCGACAAAGAGCCAACCCAGCAGCGAAATCCCAGACACCGGGTTATTCACTGCCACAAACATGAGGGTGGTCCAGGGCAGGAAAATGATGCCCAGGATCGGCCAGATGACGCTACCAAAGGCAACGTCCCAGCGTGCGGGCTGTATAAGCCACCATGTGACGTCGGCCACTCTGGGGCCCAAGAACAACAATACTGTAAATACACAACACATATCCGATTCTCCTCCTAAGAGATCTTCAGAGTCCTACTCTGATTACGCGGAGCTCATCCCAGGTACGCGGTCGCGATTGAAGTAGCCGCCGCCGCCGTGCATGGCGATGTCCGAAAATACGCCAAGCGCGATGAAAATCCAGCCCAGCAGGTCAACGCCACCCGGCGCAACAATCACGTAGATCAGGGTGGTCCAGGGCAGGAAAATGATTCCAAGGATCGGCCAGATGGCGCTGCCAAACGTAGCATTCCAGCGCGCGGGTTCCAAGAGCCACCAGGTGACATCGGCCACCCTCGGTCCCAAGAACAACAACAGAGTAAATACACAACACATAAGAATTTCTCCTCTCTCAATGCCCGCCGATTTATGCCGGTGTCGTCGCAATGATCCGGGCTGGAGCTCGGGCGTACGCCCCTTTTTAAGTTCTTGCCTAATCGTAATCCATTAAAACTCGGAACCGCTTCGAACTTCTGGCCCGATCAGCCATAGCTAATCGATTGGAATCCTGTTGGTGCTTAATCGAACCCGATTCGGGAGCTTCAGACACCGTCCTGCAGCTGAAGGTGCAAAGCTTTGCACATTAGGACATTGCTCCGCCCAAAGGCACCTAAGGGTAATCGAAGGTCGAGTTCTTTACCCTCGGCAAATATACGTAGGTCTCACATCTCACAGGGCGCTCCTCTGAGAAGCGTAAGATGCGCATTTGCCTCGATATCACGGCGTCTCTCCCGTGAGCAGCTCACTTTAGGACGCACCCAATTGCACTAATGGGGGTTATCTTAGATTGGACAAATATAGATAGTGCCTAGCAACGCATGGGCTACCTATCAAGGAGGGAAGATATCGAACTTATGTGATTTGCAGTAGCTGTACCTTGCCCCAACAAATGCGTTGATAAATGGGACCCATATCCGGATCGACCTAATTCGAGGAGAAAATAAATGAATAACCGACCGTTTGGCGTTACGGTACTTGCGATTCTCGCTACGCTTGCAGCGATTCTTGCGGGTGTTCGTACGCTCCAGTATTTGGGGATTATCCCCTTCACTATCGACTTCTTTATCGGAGATTTCAGCTTCCGTACCTTCAATCTGTGGGCAGCCTTTATGTGGGGCCTGCTGACTTGGATTTACATCTGGCTCGTTCGCATGCTCTGGAACGTGCAGCCTGAAGCGTGGCTCTTCTTGGCCGTCATCACCGTCTTCAATCTGATCCTGGACTTCATCGTCCTGGTTGGCGGCGGAACCGTAGAAGACATCGGTGCCGCGTTCTTATTGAATGCCTTGATCCTGCTCTACATCATGTTGCCAGGAACGAAAAAGGCGTTTGATATGGAGGCCATGAAGGCTGCAGAGGGATCAGCGGGCGCACCACCGGCCAGTACGGGGACTGAAGGCTAAATCGGTAGAATATCAAGTCCACGGAAGACGAGTTTAGACGATAGATTTTCGTTTTCCCTGAGGAACGCAAGAAAAAAAGGAAGAGAGCTGCCAATTTCGGCAGCTCTCTTTTCGCGTATTGTTGCGGTCTTGCTGCTTGTGCTTCGATCAGGCGGGTGGTGCGGCCGCGCGCATCTGGAACGCAGCTACCAAGCCTAGGATACCTCCCATTACTGCGAAGATACCCAGCATAAACGGTAGCGCAAATCCGGCGATTACGGGGTTTGAGATCAGGAGAATGCCAAAGATGATGCTCAGCACGCCCATGATCCCTGCGCCCCAGCCCGCGCCCTGGAATGCCTGGACCAGCCCAACGACGCCAAAGATAAGACCATAGATCCCGAGGACCCAGATCATCGTTGCCGGTACCAAAACCGAGGCCCAGAGTGGGTGCTGAATGATCGCGAGCCCCGCAGCAATCCCCACTACGCCCAGCAGGAGCTTCCATCCCCAGGCCGTCCTGTCAACAAACAGGCTTACTAGGTTCACGATACCCGCGACCAGGAAATAGATACCCATAACCTGGACCAGGACCGCGGTGGTCATGCGCGGCTCGATGAGCAGTAGCACACCAACAATGATGGCGGCGATGCCCTGTACTAGTACGAGCCACCAGGGGACCTGCTGCTCCCCTGTGCTTGCAGTTGATTCAGCAGTCATTTCTGCCATAAATACTCCTCCTCAGTGATGTGAAATAGGTCTTTGATTTCGCCCTCCGCGGCATTATACCGCGCTTTGTTTGGCGACCCGCCGCGCGTCGCCGCCGGGGCAGAAGATAGGCAATATTGACGATGACAGGATACTTTGCGGGCATTATGCTCCTTCCGGCCGAAGGCACCAACGAACGGCCCGACCGGTTAGTGATCCTGGATGTGGATTAGAATATTTACGGCCAGCTAAAAAGCTGGGCGAGAGGGTTAATCCACCAACGATCAGCAATTATGACAACAGCGCTCCGCATCGGCGGGAGCGCGTGGCGCGGGATGAACATGCGCGTCGCAAAAAGGAGAAACAATCATGGAGGAAGTAACTTCGAATATGGAGCCACCGCCCGATAGCGGTATCGAACCCACTTCGGGTTCCGAACCGGAAAACGGGGGCACAAAATGGTGGGTCTGGGCGCTCATCGGTGTCGGAGCGCTGGTCTTGATTCTGTTCCTAGTTGGTCTGTTCAATCAGGACGCTGAAACTGCACCAGCTCCGTCTACGGACGACTCCTGGACAAGGGTCCAAACCTCCGGCCGACTCCGAGTCGGCACCTCTGCAGACTATCCGCCGTTTGAGTATTACAACGAACAAGCTGCATTCGACGGATTTGATATGGCATTAATTCGCGAGATCGGGAACAAACTTGAAGTGCAAACGGAAATATCCGACTTTGCGTTTGCAAGCTTGCCGGATACTTTGCGCATCGGGCAGATCGACGTCGCGATGGCCGCTCTCTCAATTACTGCTGAACGTGAGGCCGTCGCCGACTTCACTAACATTTACTATGTCGGCGAAGATGGCATTCTAGCTAATCAGGATTCGAGCATCGAGGAGGTTACTTCTGCCTCCGATGTCGCGGGCATGAGGGTTGGTGTGCAAAGGGGATCGGTCTACGAACAGCTGGGACAAGCAAACCTTGTCGACGCTGGATTTATCCCGCAGCAAAATTTGATCCTTTACGATAAGGCCGATCAAATTATTGACGACCTCGAACGCAATGCGCTGGATGTTGGAGCAATGGATCTCAAACCAGCCATTGACTTCTCCCAAAATCGAGGGGTCAAGTTGGTTGGGCAAGGCCTCAATGAGCAGCGGTTTGCCATCGCTGCGGTAAATGGCGCGACCGAATTGATTAGTCGAATCAATCAAGCCTTGGTTGAGCTCCAGAATGAGGGAGTAGTCAACAGACTCGCGCAAGAATACCTGGACTTGTCCCCAGATGAGATTATCCCGCCCCCCACTCCTGCACCCACTCCGGAGGCTTGCGTTGACGGTTCGGAGGTCGTGCGAGACCTCAATTACGACTCGAATGACCTGGACAATCCGCCCGAGTTTGCTCCTGGTGAGCAGTTCCAGAAGGGTTGGAGATTGCGCAATACCGGTACCTGCACCTGGACCTCCGCCTACTTTGCGGCTTATGTCCGTGGGAATACTCCGGCTGCCCAGATGGGTGGCCAGCCAACGCGAATCGTGGGTGAGGTCCAGACCGGCCAAACCTACGACATGTGGGTGAACCTGACCGCTCCTATCGAGCCCGGCGAATACGTGGGCTACTGGCAGATGCACAATGATGCCAACGCCGCCTTTGGGGAGACGTTTGTGGTTGCGGCCGAAGTTCCGGGACCGACCCCGGTCCCGTCGGAAACGCCGACCCCGACCGAGGTGCCGACCGGTACTCCTGAAGAACCGACGGCCACGGGTGAGCCAACCGAAGATCCGACAGCAACGGAAGTTCCGCCAGGAGCTACTGCGACCGAAGTTCCTCCGGATGCAACCGCAACCGAGGTTCCGCCAGAAGCGACAGCCACCAGCACTCCGGTACCTGGAGCGGATGTCATGGAAGTCCTGTGGGAGTGGGTATCACTGCAAGAGTCGAATCCGCCGGGCCAGTCCGTGATTGTTGACCCGGAAAACTACAACCTGGTACTGTACGACACCGGCGAGGTCCAGGCCAAGGCAGACTGCAATACGATCCAAGGCACGTATGAGATCACAGAGACCGAGCTGACCTTCGAGTTCGGACCGTATACTCCCATTGCCTGCCCGGATGGATCCTTATCCTCGACCTACATGCAGCTTCTGACCGATGTCAACAAGTGGGAGCTGGATGAGGAAGGACAGCTTGCCCTGGGATCTGGTCCGGCCCAATCTACAGCGAATATTCTGGTCTTCAACGACGAGGGTCCCGCACCTACCCCTACGCCATAGCATTGGCTAGCCACTTCAAAGGGCTCGCTCGTTGAGCGAGCCCTTTGATCACCTTTCACGGAAAGAGTAGGAATTACAGATCTAGACAGCAAGCCGAATCACAATCAACACCTATCCGACCCACATATATGAAGGAGATACAAGAAGATGAGTGAAGTACCTGTAGAAGTAATGGTTGCTGCGTTTCAAGACGAAAAGGCCGCCGACGCCGTCTTGAAGGAACTCAAGAAGGCCAAGCGCGAAAAGCTGATTGGCATCCAAAACGCGGCAGTCCTCCGTAAGGACGAGAAGGGCAAGATCCACATCAAGGAAACAGGGGATTTCAGCGGTGGCCAAGGCGCCGCCATGGGAGCTGCAACAGGTGCTGCCATCGGCATTGTCGCAGGCCCACTCCTGATCGTCCCTGCAGCCGTAGGTGCGCTGGTAGGCGGCCTGGCGGCAAAGGCACGTGATACTGGCTTCAAGAATGAACGCCTTGAGACAATCGGTGAGGGGATGACACCTGGCACGTCAGCCATCATCGCCATCGTGGAGCACAAGTGGGTCGAGCAGGTCCAGCAAGAGCTGGAAGAAATGCAGGCCGACGTGGTGACCGAGGCCTTAGCGGCCGATATCCACGAACAGCTTGAAAAGGAACATGACGTTGCCTACGACGCCATCGCCACCGAGCACAGCTTCTCTATGGAGCGCACGGCTGGTGGTGCTGATGAAGTCGAGAGCTCGAAGATCCTGGTGGACGATACAGGGGTCTACGAGAGCGAGTTCTACGCCACTCCGGAAGGCTTCGTAGCGGCGGGGATGGTTTCCACTGAAGAAGGTTCGGCGGGCGTTGTTATGGCCGGTACTTTCGAAGAAGAGGAACAGGAAAGCCTTCCCCCAGCAGATGAGGATGGTGGCGAAGCAGCCGCAGCCCCATCGGAGTAGGTAAGTTCTGGTACGAGAATCAAACTATGCACACGGGTCGGGAGATTATTGCCCGGCCCGTTCTGCCTCCAGAGATCCACTATCAATAATTGCCTTATCGCCATAGAGACATCTGCAAGAAGTAGTAGACGGAGAATTTATCCATGGTCTTCATAGCCCGCGGGATCATTTGGTACGGGCTCTATCTTTTCCTTATCCTGCTACCGCTCGGGACGGCGCTTGTTTCGAATCCGGATCGTGCGGCCCCCTCGTTTCTCACTTCGCTAGGGATTGCAGCGGGGTTCATTGGCTTTTCGCTCATGGCGCTGGAGTTCTCACTGATCTCCAGGATCGAATCGGCTGCTGAACCGTTCGGAGAAGACTCGCTTCAGCTTTTCCACAACATCATGGGGGTCACTGCCCTGGCCTTCATTCTTGCGCACCCCACCCTACTCATCATTTCTGAATATCCTGCGAACTGTTGGTTGAATCCTTTTTCGGCGTGTGCAAATACCGCCACAATCACCGCCTTCCTTTCCGTCTTTGTTCTACTTCTGCTAATCATTACTTCAATCTTTCGGAAGCAACTCGGAATCCGATACGAGCTCTGGTATGTGCTCCATGGCCTGTTCGCTCTTTTCGTCGTTTTCGCGGCACTCGTCCACATCTTCACCTTGGGTCGGTTTACAAGCACCGCGATCATGAAGATCGTCTGGATTCTGTATGCGGCCCTCGTTCTCACCCTCATCAGTTGGCACAAGATCTACACACCGATACGCAACTGGCGCAAGAAATGGAAGATTGTCGAGAACAAAGAGGAACGCGGAGGCGCTCATACTCTTGTGCTCGAGCCACTCGGGCACAAAGGCTTTGAATTCTTGCCCGGACAATTTGCCTGGCTCAAGACCGGCCGGACACCATTTGGTATGGGGCAGCACCCCATATCGATTTCCTCCAGCAGTGAGGACCCTCCCAACGGCCGCCTCACCTTCACCATCAAGGACCTCGGAGATTGGTCGGGGGAGGAAGTTCCGGCTCTCAATCCTGGAGACACCATTTGGCTGGATGGACCCCATGGCGTGTTTTCTATCGACCGTCTGCAGGCGATGGGTTACGTGCTCGTAGCAGGCGGAGTGGGGATCACACCGCTGTACTCCATCTGTCAGACCATGGCCGATCGTGAAGACATTCGACCAGTGCTGATGTTCTACGGCGGGCGCGATGTTGAAAGTTTGACCTTTCGCGAGGAATTAGACGCCCTCAAGGAACGTATGAACCTTGAGATCGTTCATGTATTGAGTAAGCCCGACGAGAATTGGACCGGAGAACGTGGATATGTGAATGCGGAGATGATGCAGCGCTATCTGCCCAAGCAATATCACCGCTTCAAATTCCTCATTTGCGGCCCCAAACCGCTCATGGATGCGATGGATGAAGCCCTACCGGATTTGGGCGTCCCGCGCGAGAGCGTCTTGACTGAGCGCTTCGATATGGCCTAGGAACCTACGGATATGTTGATGGAACGAATTCCCCAGGTCTTGGAGACTGAAAGATGCACCACGTAATCGTCAAAGTGTTCGCGGCCGGCTTAGCTATTTTGTTGATTATCGCGGCCGTCGCATTTGCGGCAATCATCGCCGCCTAGCTGAAGGGTTAACCATGAATCTTTCGAATAAGGTAGCGGTTGTGACCGGCGGTTCCAGCGGAATCGGAGAATCGATTGTTCGAGCGATGGCAGCCGAAGGCGCTAAGGTGGGCATTGGCTACCGGTCGCACCCCGAAGCGGCAGAGAAAACCGTTCAGCTGATCGAGGAGGATGGCGGTCAGGCGGTTGCCATCCAGGGTGATGTGAGCGTGATCTCCGATCTGGATAAGTTGGTCGGCGGCACAGTCGAGGCTTTTGGTCGCCTGGATGTGATGGTCAACAACGCAGGCATCGAGACACGCACTTCCACACTGGAAACCACCGAAGCCGAATACGATCGCGTGATGGCGGTCAACCTTAAGAGCGCTTTTTTCGGCACTCAGATCGCGGCTAAGAAGATGATTGAACAGGGCGAGGGAGGCCGCATCATCAACATGTCTTCTGTGCATGAGGATTGGCCGATGCCGGGCAACGCTCCCTACTGCCTGTCGAAAGGTGGAATGCGCATGCTCACTCGCAATGCGGGTGTCGAGCTGGCGCCGCACGGAATCGGAGTTGTCGGAGTGGGTCCTGGCGCAGTAGGAACGCCAATCAATAAGGAAACCTTGAGCAATCCTGAGCTGATGGATGAGCTGACCAACGCAATTCCACTCGGAAGAATCGCCGAAACTTCGGAGATCGCTGAATTGGTTGTCTGGCTGGCCTCCGATGAGTCGAGCTATGTCACCGCCACGACCGTGTTCGCAGATGGCGGCATGATGCAGTTCAGTCCGGGCCTTTGATGCACTTCAGCCGTCGCAATCTGCTCGCCGCATCGTTCTCGCTCGGGGCAGCGCTCACACTTGTGGTCTGCGCCGAAGAAGGACCAACTCCCGAAGAAAAATGGGGGCAGTCGGCTCATGCGGACGCTGAGGCCGCCGCTTTCACAAATTGGGATGATCGAGATCCGCCTGTTATCTCTGAGAGTTGCGCAAAGTGCCACAGCACGCACGGCTATCGCGACTTTCTGGGCGACGATGGCTCCGAGCAGGGAGTCGTCAACCAGCGTGCAGAAGTCGGAACAACGATTGAGTGTGAGGCATGCCACAACGATGTAGCCTCGGCGAAGATCAATGTGGTCATGCCCTCCGGAAAATTGATTGAGGATCTAGGCCGCGAATCGAATTGCATGGAGTGTCACCAGGGCCGAGCCTCAGGTGTGCAGATCCAAGAATCTATAGTGGGCAAAGAGCTGGATTCCGTCGATCCAGAGCTAAGCTTCATCAATATCCATAACAAAGCCGCAGGCCCGACACAGTACGGGACGTTGGCCATGGGTGGATACGAATACGGCGACCGGACATATGTCGGTCGTTATAATCACACAAGGGAATTCACAACCTGCATTGAGTGCCACGATGCGCACGCGTTAACTGTTCAAGTTGAAAGCTGCGGTGCCTGTCATGCGGGGGTGGAATCCTCTGCAGATCTATCAAGCATTCGAGTTACTGGGACCGACTATGATCTAGATGGGGATGTAACCGAAGGAATTAAGCACGAGGTCGAGACGATACTCGGATTGCTGTTGAAGCGAATGAATCTGTACGCATTGGAAACAGAGGGAGTCGAGCTGCTACAGTACGAAGATCGTCGTCCGTACTTCTTCAACGCTGCAGGCGATGATTACTCGACGTGGACTCCACGGTTGCTGCACGCAGCATTCAATTACCATTATGTAGCGAAGGAGTCCGGCGGTTACGCGCATAGCAGCCGCTATCACCTCCAACTTCTCCACGACAGCCTAGAAGATCTGGGAACCGACGTCCGTCTACTGACCCGCCCGGAGAATTAATACGGATTTTTACGGATGCACATCTAATCATTTTTGCGTATGCCATCGCGGCCCCCGGCTGCGAAAATTATGCAGAACATAATCCTCGGAGGATTACAATGCCAATGAAAGAATATGAACCCGGAACCGCCTTCAACGGAGTGATCGGCCGAACCTACGACCAGTCCGAGCCAGCGTGGCCTAAACCCCTTCGGGCCAAAGAAGGCGCTCCCAACGTCCTGTTTATCGTGCTCGACGACACTGGCTTCGGCCAGTTAGGAGCATATGGCAGCCCGATCGAGACGCCCAACATCGATGCCCTCGCGGCTGGTGGACTCACCTACACCAATATGCACACCACTGCACTTTGTTCACCCACCCGCTCATGCATCCTGACCGGCCGTAACCACCATTCAAACGGTTTGGCCTCGATTACCGAAGCCTCCACCGGCTACCCGGGCGCCAACGGATACATTCCATTCGAAAATGGCTTTCTGTCCGAGATGCTGCATCAGCAGGGCTACAACACCTACGCCCTCGGAAAATGGCACCTCACACCCGCGGATCAGATTTCGGCCGCCGGGCCGTACGATCGCTGGCCGCTCGGGCGCGGTTTCGAGCGCTACTATGGCTTCCTGGGCGGCGAAACTCACCAGTACTATCCCGAGCTAGTGTACGACAATCATCAAGTTGAGCCGCCGGCCACGCCGGAAGAGGGTTACCACGTTACCGAGGATTTGGTCGACAAGGCCATTTCTTTCGTTGCGGATTCCAAACAGGTGGCGCCAGACAAGCCGTTCTTTATGTACTTCTGCACCGGCGCAATGCATGCGCCTCATCACGTCCGCAAGGAGTGGGCTGATCAATACAAAGGCAAGTTCGACGAAGGCTGGGAAGCCTATCGCGAGCAGACCTTCGCCAGGCAGAAGGAACTGGGAGTTATCCCAGCGGATGCTGAACTCTCGCGCCACGATCCGGACGTCCAGCCATGGGCCGATCTGACGGACGATGAGAAACGACTTTATGCGCGCATGATGGAGGTATACGCGGGTTTCCTGACCCACACCGACCACCACATCGGCCGGATGCTTGATTACCTAAAGTCAATCGGTGAATTCGAGAACACCATGATCATTGTGATCTCGGACAACGGTGCCTCGTCCGAGGGAGGGCCGACCGGATCGGTCAACGAAAACTTGTTCTTCAATTACGTTCCGGAATCGGTCGAGGAAAACCTGAAACAGATCGATGAGCTCGGGGGCCCGACGACTTTCAACCATTATGCGTGGGGTTGGACCTGGGCCGGCAATACCCCCTTCCGTCGTTGGAAGCGTGAGACCTACCGAGGCGGGATCAGTGATCCGTTCATCGTGCACTGGCCAAACGGTATTGAAGCCAAGGGCGAGAAGCGCTCGCAATATGCGCACGCCATCGACATGGTGCCGACCGTGCTCGAGGCGCTTGAAATCGAGCCGCCCACGAGCATCAAGGGAGTCACACAGTCCCCAATCGAGGGTGTCTCATTCGCATCATCTTTTGGTGATGCAGAAGCGGAAAGTCGGCGACACACTCAATACTTCGAGATGATGGGCCATCGTTCGATTTATCACGAGGGCTGGCGCGCAATTTGCCCCTGGCCTGGTCCATCGTTTACCGAATCGGGGGGCATGTTCGGAGATCCGATCCCTGCCGAGAAGCTGACCGAACTGGACGCGACTTCATGGGAGCTGTACCACGTCGAAGAAGACTGGGCCGAGAACCACAACGTGGCCGAGGAAAACCGCGACAAGCTGATCGAGATGATCGGCATGTGGTACGTCGAAGCCGGGAGGTACCAAGTCATGCCGGTTGACGGCAGGGGCGTCACACGCTTTGCCGAGGAGCGGCCGCAGCTCACCCTGGACCGCACCTCGTACACGTTCTATCGCGGCACGCAAGGTGTGCCCCCGAGTGCGGGTCCAGCGATCTTAAACCGCACCCACACCATTACCGCGGAGGTTGAGATTCCTGATGGCGGCGCCGAAGGAGCGCTGCTTTCGTTCGGCGGCAACGACGGTGGCTTTTCCTTCTATATGAAGGACGGAAAGCTGCACCACGTGCACAACTATGTCGCCCGAGATTACCTGCACGTCGAATCGAAAGGGTCTGTACCGACCGGCAAGCATGAGCTTCGGTTCGAGTTTGAGGTCACCGGGGAGCCCGATATTCGGGGTGGCAAGGGAACACCCGGCCGCGCGCAGCTCTATGTCGATGGTGAGCT
>CBDTZL010000069.1:0-11469 GCA_965364895.1 uncultured bacterium | reverse complement strand
CGGCAGCCTCGATTTCGGTCTCGACCGATGTTGAGTTGGAGGCGGCGACGGTTGAACCGGAGGCTGTGCCTATCGAAATCCGGGCTCAACCTTGGATCTGGCCGGCAATTGCCTGGTTAGGCTTGTTATCGGCGGTTGGCTTCGCAAAGATTTCGGACCCGCGAGCAAAGGCACTCCAATCGCTTCACGATGATCTGGCTCAAATTCGAAATCTTCTCAATGAATAGGAGCGTAGATGCTTGAAGTTGTGCTCGCAGTCAGCGTACTAGCGGCAGTGGTTGTAGTCGGAGTATTGATTTCGATCGGAAACGAGCGCCAGCGCAAGGCGATTGAGCAATTGAGAGATGACGTTCGCAACTGGGCACTGGGCGACCTGGAAATTAAACGCGAAACAGCATCACGCGATATTGAAATCATCGATCCACTGGCGTGGCTCAACGACACTGCGCGCAAAGCGACTGGCGAGGCCTGGGAGCTTCGCTCAATCGCCAAGGTGTTGGACAACCCGGAAGCGATTGTGGTCACCGCCTCCGATGGTGGCTACTTGATGTTCTCTCCTGTGCAGCCTGACCAAGTGAAGAAGTTACTAAAATCTCCTCCGCGAAGGACCAAGACCGGCCCGCTCCCATCAGAATTTCGAATGGCAACCCGCGGCCGGACGAAAATGGAGACCTACGAACTGTCGGCCCTGAATGCAGGCATATTCTTCGATCTTGAAGCGGATCGGGTATGGCAAATGGTCGCAGACCGTCCGCTGAATTCAAATCGGCTCTGGCTGTATCAGTTCCCCGCTAACTAGAGGCGGCGCGCGCCCTCCCTGCCAACGCCGCAATTCCAGCAACCGCCAACAAGGTGAGAAAGACCGCTGCGACAAAACTGAGTTGCAGCGGAATTCCAATCGCAATTACTGCCAGAAGGCCTCCGGATGCCAGAGCCAGCGCTAAGCTGCGATAGTGGCTGCTCTTGAGAGCCTCTAGCTCGAACCTTTCGTCTACGGATTGCAGCAATCGATCATGCGCGGCGAGGTCCCAGGTTGCGAGGCTCAAACCAGACACCAACAGTGCTAGCAAAAACGGGATGCCGCTTAAGGCAGCAAGCGCCAACTGCAAAAACAACCAGACAGATTCCCATCCCTGTCGAGCGCTAATCCATCCAAAGCTGCCAATCGCTGCAACTACAAATAGCAGGAGCCACAAACCTTCTAAGATAAGGCCGGCTGCCAGCGCCGTCGTTGAGAGCAATAGCGCAATGCGCGCAGGCTGGCTCATCGGCCTCTAGCTCCCACCGCGCGCATCCAGCGTCGCGGTCGACCGATTTGAGCTTCGATCACCTTCTCCAACGGCTGCGATATATCCCAAACCACGCGCTGAATTCCGACGTGCGCTAGCCCGCGAGTGATCAAGACCTGTTCGATGCGAGCAAACCTTATCGCCAAGCTTAGGTCGGGCTTGCCCGATAGGAGTTTGGCTTCTGCGGTAATGCGGTCGGGACTCACCACTAGAATCTGATAGCCGCGAGCGCGCAGAATGCGCAGGAATCCAACATCCTCCCTGATTACAGGGCTAATAAAGATGAGCTGTGATTGGGGAGCGAACAAACGTGTTGGCAGGTACTTCATCCGATCAAAGATCCCGCTGTGCCCCGCGCGCGCTCCGGCAAGCGCGAGCATGATGCGCTCGCGCTGCATTCGACCATACCCTGGAACTGTCCAATCTAGATGGCTGCCGTAAATCATGAGGCCCACGCGATTGGCCTGGGCCAGGAACAGATCGCTCAATGAGGCTGCCGCCTGGACAGAATAGGAGAACGAGGATCGGCCACCAGCCAGGAGGTTGCTTCTCAATCTGGCGTCGACAATGATCCCAATCGCCACCGCGCGCTCCTGCTCAAACTCATTGATGAATAGTTCGTCGTCATGGCGGGCGCTGGCTTTCCAGTTGATCCACCGTCGGGCGTCTCCCGCAACATACGGGCGCAATCCATGAAATTCAACCCCCGGTCCGCCGCGGCGAGCGCGGTACATGCCGGCATAGACGCCAGTGCGTAGTGGTTGAAGGTCCACGTGGCGCAGTCGGCGGAGAGTGGGACGAACCAGCATCGTTCGAGTGGTCGGTTTATGGAATGCTCGGTGGAACAGGCCGAGCGGATCTGAGGCGACGAAATCTACCCCCTCAAAGCTGTGAACTCCACGAGTCGCAAGGATGGAGTATGAGATCTGATGACTTGCCCCGCGGGCCAACGAGCCGAGAGTGACCGGCGATCCGTCGTGAACGGTCAGCTCAAGCGGAAGACGATCTTGAATTCGGAGCTGGGGCAGCGAGGCCCCGGGGTTACGCACCTGAACCCAAACACCAACGATCGAGCCTTCGGTAACGCTGGATTGAGCAATAAACGCATCAACCTCTAGTTGAGTCCGGTCTGGGTACTGGAGAAGTCCAAACGCGAGGTAGGTAAGCAGAGGAAGCGATAAGGCAGCAACCCTGCCGTCCCGGAGCGCCAGGCCAACGGCCAACAGCGCGAACGCCAGAAAGCTAAGGAACGCGGCGCGCTTCACGCGCCGTCGAGGACAGGGACTGGCGTGGAAGCAAGCGCAGTTGCGAGCACGTCGGCGGCAGCGTCTCGTTCCATCCAATGTTCCGGCTGCAGCAAGATGCGGTGAGCTAGCGCTGGTTCAGCCAACTGCTTGACATCGTCCGGGAGCACAAATTCCCTGCCTTGCATCCCTGCCCACGCTCTTGAAAGGTTCATCAGTGCCAAAGAGCCACGTGGGCTGGCGCCTACCGCCACGCGCTTATCGGAACGCGTCGCAGCCACGATCCGAACGATGTATCGTTCGATGTCGGGATCAACATGGATGGCTTCCACCACCAGACGTGCATTGGAAAGATCGGCCGCCGATGCTACCTGTGAAATCTCAAATGCTTCTTTTCTGCGCTCGCGCCTGCGGGTGAGGATAAGATGCTCTTCTTCAAGCGTCGGGTATCCGACACTGATCTTGATTGCAAAACGGTCCAACTGAGCTTCGGGGAGCGGAAAAGTGCCTTCATATTCGATTGGGTTTTGAGTCGCGATCACAACAAATGGTTCGGGCAGGGCAAGGGTTTCCCCTTCGAGGGTGACCTGCTGCTCCTGCATCGCTTCCAGCAACGCCGATTGGGTCTTAGGAGAGGCGCGATTTATTTCGTCCGCCAGGAGGATGCTGGTGAAGATAGGGCCGCGCTGAAGCTCAAGCGAGTTGTTTTCTCTGTTTAATATATAGGAACCGGTGATATCGGCGGGGAGAAGGTCAGGAGTAAATTGGATACGCTTGAAATCCAACCCCAGAGCTTGTGAGAAGCTCTTTGCCATCACTGTCTTTCCTAGACCGGGAAAGTCCTCGATAAGCACATGCCCTCCAACCAGGAAGGCCGCGATGATCTGCCTCAAGATTTCCCGCTTGCCGACGATCGCTCGCTCCACTTCCTCGAGCACTGATTCCGCCAATTCTCCGAGGTTGCCGACCTCAGCTCCCATAGTCGCCCTCAATCCGTTGTTCCAAATAGGTAGCTACTTCGTCGATAGGATCGCTGGTTGAGATTCTCAAGGCGCGGTCGCTCATTGTTCGTCGGTTACGTCCCATCTTCAGATACTCCTGAACCTGCCGGAAGGGCTGCTGTTTCGGGTGGTCGGGGATCTGGGAATCAAGCTCGGCTAGACGGTTGGCGAGTCGCCATCCGAAGTAGGTGCCTCGCGCACGATCTTGGAGTAATGTCAACCAGGACTCCAAACTCTCGATCTGGATACCTTCGATCGGGTCGGCTACTCTGGCTGATTCGCGGCGTGAAGCGAAATTTCGAAGCGCGACAAGGACCGTCAGTGCAATCATGGTCGCCCAGATCCAGTCTTGCGGCGCGAGCTCAGCCAATTGTGCGAGAGTGCGATAGAGCCGGCCCAATGGCTGGCTTAGGTACTGAACCACCACAAAATAAATCAGCGCAACAGTTGCCAGAAAGGCGGTGAGCCCGGCAATCCCAAGTGCAGCTTTGCGCACCGTCAGCCACCCTCGCCAAGGATCAGGCGCAGTGCAGCAACCGCCTCTCGTTCATCGTCGTCGCCCAAAGCCACGGAACCATAGCGCGCCTTCTCGAAGAGGCGCGTGAGACTTGCGAGAGGGGAGCTGGGAATTCCGGTTTTGGCGAGCACCCTTTCGTACTCGGTCGGTGTCATA
The DNA here is from genome assembly GCA_965364895.1 of uncultured bacterium. Classification (GTDB taxonomy): domain Bacteria; phylum Chloroflexota; class Anaerolineae; order Anaerolineales; family E44-bin32; genus JADFRG01. The sequence continues at coordinate 7,262 of CBDTZL010000069.1, read as the reverse complement.
TCGGGATGCCGCCTCACGCCAAGCCGGTCTGACGAGGTCGTGCAAAGTTGTTGATACGCGCGGAAGATCACGTTTTCGAGGCCGACTCCGCGATCCAGCGCGTCTAGCGCCCAGCGAGCTTCTGCAGCTGTATCATGATTCGATCCCTCAGAAGCTCGAAGCGTGCGGTAAGCCAAAACTGCAACGGCTGCCAGGAGCATTGCAATAGCGACGCTGGCGACGGCGTATACCCAGCCAGGTACATTAGAAACCCCTGCAACTAGATCTGGAGATGCAGTAGGGCCTGGAATACTGGCAAGCGGTTCCGGCGTAACTTCCAAAGGGGATTGACCCAGGCTTTTCGAAAGTGCCAATATCAGGTATGTAAATCCAACCAGATACAGTACTTGAATCAATATTCGCTTTCTCGCCTTCGAGGATTTGATAAAGTAGTAGATTGAAAAAGGAAGAAGTATCAAGAGCAGGAGGCGGAGAAACCCCGCGAGAAATATAAAAGCAGATGCGGCCGAGGCGGGTATAGATAAGTTTACGAAATCGGCCACACTCTGAGCAGATTCAACGGAAAACTGCCGGCTATTCTGGATCTCGACAGAAGAGAGTCCGCTTGCCAGTACCGTAACCGCAAGCAGTGAAACCACCACCAGGCCCAGCAATAGGCCGCGATCTCTGCGCGCGTGATCAGATAACATGGGAATCCGGGGAAGTATACCCTTGGGGGTTGCTATCACCCTTTACCAGAATAGAATGTTGATTGAGCAATGTCTGAAACGAGCGATGTACAGTCTCCGTGTGACGAGCAAGCCGAGGCCCTGAGACAGATTATTGATGAATGGGTGGAAGCGGCTGAGGCGACGCGCGAATATCTGGTGAAGATGCCCACTGTCTCTTCGGCTCAGGTCGAGCCACTTCATCCAGGCTTCTTCAGACAGATGCAGGAGGCGCATGAGCGCGAGCGACAGGCGCGGCTGCGATATATTCGAGCAAACAACCTTCTCTACGACTGCATGGAGCGCCACGGCTTGATTGAATGATCGAGATATGGGCCCGCTCAGAAGGCAAAAAATCGGCGTTGACTCGTATCAACGCCGATCCTTTTATTGGGGCGAGCGACGGGATTCGAACCCGCGGTCCCCGCAGCCACAGTGCGGTGCTTTACCGCTAAGCTACGCTCGCCACGCTTATCCGTATTCTACAAAGCGCCCAGAACACCGTCAAGCCGATTCAGTTTGCGGCCTCAATAAATTGCTTTGCAAGCTCAGGCGCGTTTTCGCGAGAAACGGTCTGCTGCTCCCCAGAGATTAGGTTGCGCACGGTAACCGTTCCCGCGGCAAATTCATCCGGCCCCAGGATGACCGCCACTCGAGCGCCCACGCGATTGGCATACTTTAGCTGCTTGGCCAGTTTGTCTGGCGCTGGATACCATTCCACCGGAAGCTTTATGGCTCGGAACTCGGCTGCTAGCTCCAGCGAGCGTTTCAGCATGCTTTCGTCGAAGGTTGTGACCAGGATCTCCGCCGGGCGCGGATTCAGTGGGGGAGTGGATCCATATTGTTCGAGTACCAGGCGAATGACCATGTCGCCCATCGCAAAACCGGTGCCTGGAACCGGATCGCCGCCAACTGCAGAAACCAGATCGTCATATCGGCCGCCTCCGAAGATTGCCCGAAAAGTCCGATCCGAATCTCTAGCCTCGAATACCGTACCTGTGTAGTAATCCAGGCCTCGGATCACTGTCGGGTCGTAGGCGATGTAGTCGGCAACCCCAAGAGCAGAAGTGGCTTCAAAGAAGCGGGTCAGCGGGGCAGAATTCTTCCAGGCCTCCCGATCTTCCAGCATTGTCTGGAGCGCCTCAAGCTCTTGCTGACTGAGGCCCTCATCGAGTGACCATTCGGTCCACTTGCCCAGGGACATTCGATCGCGACGATCGATAAGTTTGAATACTAGAGATCGCCGCTCGGCGCCAATCCCAATTTCATCCAGCTGAGACTCGGCTAGCCTACGATCGTTCACCAGAATCCTGACCGCCTCAGGTGGAAGCCCTACTCCACGCAACAATTCGGCTCCGGCCGCTACGATCTCAGCGTCGGCTTCCGGCGATTCAACTCCCAAAATGTCGATATTCCACTGGAAGAATTCCCGCGATCGTCCACGCTGGGGACGTTCGTAGCGCCAGAACGGGCCAAATGACCACCATCGAATTGGGCGCGGCAGCGCTTTGCTCTTTGCTGCCACCATGCGTGCTAACGATGGCGTAAGCTCCGGTCTCAGAGCGACTATCTCGCCTCCACGATCCTCGAAGACGAACGATTGATCGTTGACCAGCTCCTCGCCAGATTTTGCGGCATAGAGATCCATGCGCTCCAAAAACGGCCCATCGTATTCTTGATATCCGAATCGCTCCGAGGCCTCTCGGATCTTTGCGTATAGCCATTGACGAAAGCTCATGTCCTCCGGATAGAAGTCTCGAGTTCCCTTTACTGCTCGAATGGGTTCCATGATGCTGGTCCTCTCCAGATAATAAAAAGACGGCGGGGGCTCCGCCCGCGCCGTCAGTACCAAACGCCAAATGCTGCAGGCCTAGGCGGTGGCCTCCAGGGTGTCAGCTATTTCGTGAGAATGAAGCATTTCTTGCACAGTGGGGAGGATTATAGCATTGGTCCGATGGGGGCGCTCATGCTTCCGGAATAATGAGAATCTGGCCAACGGAAATGACGTTTGGATCTGAAATTCTGCGACCATTGGCCCCCTTGAGTTCGCCAATAGATAGGCCAAAGAAATTTGCGATGGCAGATAGCGTGTCGCCATCCTTCACCGCGTAGGTGGAGAAGCTCTGTAGCAGCTCATCTCCAGTAACCGCGCCGCCGCAAGCTGGACCATCAAAACGTGAGGCCGAGGTGCTTGATTCTGGCATCTCCGGCACCATCGCGGTCTCGGGAAGGTTCCAAACAGAGATTCGATCAAAGTGAATGTGTGCATACGGCTGATCGATAGTCTTTACCATAAATCCAAGGTTGCCTTCGCGAAAGCTGTCATCATATACGGTGCTCACCAGTCGCCCGTTGATGGCCAGACTGAGTTCTGGGCCATTGGCTGTGACCGTCAGCCGGTCTCGTTCGGCCTGAGTCTCACCGCGAATACTCTGGTCCACCCCCTGGTCCAAAATGTTGATTCCACCCAGGCTGTTCTTGACGATTTGCCATTCTTTCGAAAGAGGTGAAATCAGAAATGCGTAGAATTCACCGTCACCCTCGCGTATCACCAGCCCATGTCGGAAGTCGCCGTCATCCAGTTCGGCCGCTGCCTTGAAGATATCGACATCCGCAATGAAGTCATTGAGCGGAAGATCGTATCGAACCGCCAAACATTCCTCAGTCGAGCTTACCTGCACGTGATAGAAGTCTGCCGGATGATAACCATAGAAGTAATCTTCGATGGGAGCTGCGGCTTGATACCAGCCGCTTGACACATCCGCGAACTCGTCGGTCAAAAGCAAGCTTTGCTCGACGGCTTGCTCCACCGAGCTCGAGGCGCACCTGAAACCGGAATCGTTGATCATTGAGCTTGCGTCCGGCTCGCCAATCAGGCGGTAGGTCAGGTCATTCTGAAAATTGTTGGCCCCACCACGCAGCACTCGCAGGCCTTGCTCAACAGGAAGATAAGGCTGGCCAACCCACTCCCAGACGTTTCCAGCCATGTCGAAGGCTCCGAAAGGGCTTCGATTAGCCGGGATGGAGCCAACTGCATATGTGCCGCTGGAAGGAATAGTCAGCGCGGCCGCGTCCTCACCCCATGGGTATGACAGGGCATTCTTGCCTCGAGCCGCTACTTCCCATTCGACCTCGGTTGGCAATCGCTTGCCTGCCCACTCGCAGTATTCCTGTGCCAGGTCCCAGGTAACCACGCGGACAGGATGGTTGGCCATCTGGGTGGGAATATTTTGATCCGCCCAATAGCGCGGGGATGGCTGGCCCGCATCTGCTAGAAATTCCGAAAATGCACCGTTCGATACTTCGAAGCGATCGATCCAGTACTCGCCAACCGAACTGGCACGGTCCTCAGCGATGGGGTAAGTTCCACCTGGAATAAGGACCATGCCGAGTGAGGACGGAAGCGAGATTTCGGTTGCAGCAGTGGGCTGAGCGGTGGGCGGTGCCACAGCTGTAGCAGTGTTCGGAGGGAGGGTTGGAGGTTGCGACTCCTCGGTCGAGGTCGGAAGAGGGGCAGCCGACTGGCTGCCAAAAACCCCGGCCAGTCCTGCCACGACCCCCGCGCTGAAAAGCAGCAATACCCCAACGACCACCCATCCCCAAACGGGCATACGCGACCGGCGAGTTGAATCTGGGAGCGGGGGCAGCGACTCGCTCGGGGTTTCAATTTCAATCGAGCCGTGAGTGGCGGAATACGTCTGCAGAATTGCCGTGGCAGACGCTGAAATTTGAGGCGTAGGATCGCTTGAGAGACCGGTCAGCGCGTCATGGGCCGCGTGCGATACGCTTTTATCCTCGCTGGTCAGTAGGCGCTCTAATTCGCCGATCGCGCCCTCGCGCATCCAGGGCAGCGAGCTGGCCAGTGCATTCTTGAGCTCATCTGGCAGATCCGCCGGTTGAAGAACCGGATTCCGGGCTACTCTCAGGGGCCCAAAATCTGAGCTCGCAAACTTTCGGGGCATCGGCATCGATGGCGCCTCAGAGAGCGACTGACGGTATACAAATTCATAGAGTTCCTCGGCATTAATTTGGCCGTCGCTATTTAGATCGGCCTTGCCCTCTGCCAACCCGGTCAATATCAATCGGCCCAAGGCGCTCGTTTCAGCATCACCGAAGACCTGCTCGCCTTCCAGGGCGCCGGCAACGATATCGCTTGCTGCGACAACCATTCGACCGTGCCGATCGCCTTCCAGCGCTGACAGGACCGCGGAAGTACTCCCGAGAATGTCAGTGGCTCCAGAATATGCGGCGATGGTCGGGCAATCCAGAATGACGAGGTTGTGAGTAGATCGGGTGCGATCGAGCTGATCGCGCAGCAATCTCAGTGGCAGGCCGGTAGCATCTAAGAACTCTGACTGTGTATCCGCGGCAGCCAGATACATGCCGCCAAACTGATCCTGTAGGGCGAATCCCGCGTAGAGAACGAGCAGAACATCTCCGTCTTGCCGATCTTTGAATAGCCTGACCATTTGCTCGCGCAGGACCTGCACCTTCTCATTTACCAGCAGCGCAACTTCAAAATCACCACCTTGGGGAGAGGAGAGCACGTTTGAGAGTGCTTCCATTTCAGTCTGGACGCGCGGGAGCTTCGCGATTCCCGGATCGGTAAACTCTGAATTCAGAATCAGAAGTGCTGTTCGTTTAGTCAATAGTTCGCCTACTCCTGAGCAAAAACATTGAAAGCAAAGGCAAGATCTACTGCCAGGGAATCCGCAACCAATTGATCGATCAACGCCTTTAAATCCCGCTGTATTGCTAGATCTGAATCCAAGCCGAAGGCGGAAATGTCGCCTATCGTATCAACGAGCAGTATTTGTCGAACGGTTTCGCGAATGTCAGCAATCAAATCGCCGATTTCGTCTGCGCGATTCGCGATATCGTTCCCGGCCTGTCCTGATCCACCGCGGAGAATTTCGGCGCGGGAGCCTCCCACAGAGGCCGCACGCAAGAGGGCAAGGTATGGCACGACACCGACATCATCGCCGGGGTTCTGCGCGGTGCCGCCTCCATCCCAATCCTTATACAGCTCTCCGGTTCGGCCTTCAACAATGTTTAGAGTATGCTCGGAGTGTGTCTTTACATACGGTAGATCTTCCCGCTGGATTCCGTCCAAAGCAAACCCGGAGTGGGTAATGAAGTGATTCACCTGAATAGGCAGCCAGGACCGTAGATTCTGCAGTACGGCATCCCCTCGCTTTTCTTCGTCGGCAAGCCGCACCAGTTGGGTGGCGTCGGAGTCGAAGCTTCCCTCAAATATGACAGTCGAGGGCTGTGCAAGCAGGCTTCCTTCCTCTTCAAGACTGATTACAAACTGCGCATATTGCGCGAGAAGATTCACCCCATCGGGATGGACGAAAGAGATAATCAAATCATCCCCCAAGAGCTCAACGGTGCCGTTCCGGTTGAGATGCAATGGCAATACACCGGCTTGGCCCAACAACCAAGCGTGGTAGGACTGTCCCGCAGGCGGCATGTTCACTCCTGGAAGCTGGGATTCCAGACTGCTGTCCCTGATGACGACCGCTGATGCTGGTTCGCTCTCGGGCACTGGGGCAATGGTTGGCTCGGCCTGGGCACCAGCCACGGAAGTTGGGGGGGCGACCTCCGATGCCACAACCTCGCTGACGTCGGTTGCCTGCGTTTGGGGCGAGGAAGATTCATCTTCCGCGCCGCCCACCAGTTGACCTCCGACCACAACGCCACCAACCAGGACGATCGCGCCAAATATAGTCCCCGCGATCAGAATCAGCGATGGACGGAGCTTGCGCGCAGGTTCGCTCGGAACCCGTGCAGCGGGCGGATCTGTCGCGACCGCGGTGACGGCGAGTGCTGGAGTCGCCGGAGCCGTGTCTGACTTAGTCGCAAGGGCAAGATCCGCAGCCAGCTCCCCAGCTTGCTGATACCGTGCGTCTCTATCTTTGGCGAGCGACTTTTCGACCACCCGCTGAATGGAAGGTGAAACGTCTGGGACGACGGGGGCTGGTTCGTGAACATGTTTGTAGAGTATGGAGGCAGGAGTATCGGTCTCAGCATTGAAAGGCAGCTTTCCGGCAAGGACTTCGTAAAGGATGATTCCCAGCGCGTATATATCAGAACGTCGATCGACTGCTTCTCCCCGCACCTGCTCCGGACTCATGTAGGCCGGAGTACCTAAGATCGTTCCAGAGGCTGTGGCCGACGTAGAAGTAGCGATCCGAGCAACACCGAAATCTGTCAGTACCGGCTCGACATCGGGAGCCAGTGGCATCTGAGGCGTGATTGGAGTATCTCCAGCTCGAAGAACGATATTGGCTGGCTTTACATCGCGGTGGACAATCTGCCGGTTGTGGGCATAGTCCAGTGCAGCGGTTAATGAAGACATCAGGCGGCTTACGGTGTCGAGTGGCAACGTGTGGCCCATGCCATGAAGGCCGCGCAGATACTCGTTCAGCGGCATTCCCTCCAATAGTTCCATGATGATGTAGGGCCGATCGTCAACTACATCAAAGTCGCTGACCTGAACGATATTGGGGTGTCGAAGGGCGGCCACGGCCTGGGCTTCATCTCGAAAGCGCC
>CBDTZL010000068.1:0-11482 GCA_965364895.1 uncultured bacterium | reverse complement strand
GGGCCGACCGTCGACGACGTCACACGCGAGGGCATTGCTCAGGCGCTGGGACTCGAGTTGGAATTTCGCGAGGATTTGTGGGCGCAAATCACCGCTCGCTTCGAAGTGTTCGGACGAGAGCCGACCGACAACAATCGGCGCCAGGCCACCGTCCCTCTAGGCTCGATCGGGATCGAAAACCAGGTGGGCACCGCTCCGGGGTTCATCGCCGAGAAGGAAGGGAAAGCGGTGATCGCGCTCCCCGGTGTTCCGGCCGAGCTAGAGTACTTGCTGGAGCATGAGGTTCTCCCCTATCTGCGTACCCGTCTTGGATCACCGGCAGTGATCAAATCACGGACGGTGCGAACCGCAGGGCTCGGAGAGTCTTGGCTGGACGAGAGAATTGAAGATCTGGAACGAATGACCAATCCCACCGTTGGCCTTGCCGCACATCCGGGTAGAGTTGATATCCGAATCACCGCCAAGGCCGGAACGGAAATGGAAGTCGATCAGATGCTGTGGAAGGTCGAGGCCACCCTGCAACAGCGCCTCGGCTATCGCATCTACGGATCAGACAGAGACACCCTGGAATCTGTCGCGCTGGCCAGCATAGCGGAAGCCGGCTACCAATTAGCCGTATTGGAGAGTGGGACTGGCGGAGCGCTAAATACAGCCTTGACTGGGCAGGGTATCGCTCCTTTTGACGGGGACGAGCTTCGATCCGGGACCGCTCAAGAAACCGTCTTCGCCGGCGGGGAGCAGCTCGAATCTGAAACCTCTGAAAAAGAAGGAGCCGAAGCACTAAATAAATTGCGAGAACAATTGGAAGCACAGATCGGATTGTTCTTACGGCTGCAGCCGAGGGAAGATGGAGTCGACATCCTGATCTTGTTTCAATCGCCGGAGGCGGACTGGCGCAAAGAACGATCGTTTGGCGGGCCGCTGCCGAACGCGGCCGCCTGGGCTGTGAGCATCGCCCTCGATTCGGTTCGCCGGCAGTTCACTCCCGAGGATGATGCATAAAGGAAGGTGCCGGCAGAGAGTCCGCTAATTCCCTGACAGGTCCTTTCGCAAATCGGCTGCCCCTCGCATGTACCGATGTCTGACCTCAGACTGCAGCCTGTCGGTTTCCCAAAGCACGCTTACCCGAATGCATTGACTCAGCGCGCCCTCCACCTGCATTTCTTGAACGCACATCAGCGCAGCTTCGGTCCAGCCCAAACCACGAGCCACTTCTGCCGGATAAGCCTGATCGAGATCCGAAGTTACGGAAAATGTGGCCGCGATCACCTCGCTTGCCAGCAGACCATTGTCCTCGATAAGCGCCCGCAGCAGCAGGCCGGTGGCCTCCTCGATCGCTTCCCGAGTGTTTTCGAGGGCAGTTATGGCGCCGCGGATGGCTCGGATAGGCATTGGACCGGCATGTTACCACTGATCAGATTGGGGTCGTTGAGCTGAAATAGTCGCCCTTGACCAAGGTTTTCACACTGTAGTATGATCTTGCAAATGAATCGCCGAAGCTTCACTTATATGTACTTTAGGGGGTTGAGCGCTCAGCCGCTGCTTCGGCTTGCTTAGGTAGACCATTCTGACCTTCCAAGCACCGAGCAACGGCTCGGTGCTTTTTAGTTTAAAAGTGAGGAGTACTAAGAAAATGATCATCGTTATGAAACAAGGCGCATCGAAACAGCAGATCGAAAACGTGGTTTCCAGGATCGAGGACCTCGGTTACGAGGGACGCCTGATCGAAGGCGAGGAGCGAACCATCATTGGCGTAGTGGGCGACGATCGCCCAATTGATCCCGGAAAATTCGGATCAATCGATGGGGTCGACAAGATTCTTCCGGTATTGAAGCCATTCAAGCTTGCCTCGCGGGAAATGCATCCGCTGGACACCTTGGTAAATGTGGATGGGCTGACGGTGGGCGGGAATGAGATCGTGATCATGGCCGGACCGTGCTCGGTTGAAGATCGCGATCAGCTTCTGGAAACCGCCCATGCGGTGAAGGCGAGCGGCGCCACGGTTTTGCGCGGTGGCGCCTTCAAACCTCGTACGTCACCCTACAGCTTCCAGGGGCTTGGCGAGCGAGGTCTCAAGCTTCTTGCTCAGGCAAGGTTGGAGACCGGGCTGAAGGTGGTCACGGAAGCGATGTCGCCCGAACAAGTGCCGCTGGTTGCCGAGTATGCCGACATCATCCAGCTTGGGGCGCGCAACATGCAAAACTACGAGCTGCTACGGGCGGCAGGTGAGGCCGGCGTTCCGGTGCTGCTCAAACGGGGGCTCAGCGCCACCATCGAGGAATGGCTGATGTCTGCCGAATACCTGCTCTCGTTCGGCAACGATCAGGTCATTCTCTGCGAACGAGGAATCCGCTCCTTCGAGAGCTACACACGCAACACGACCGACATCAATGCCATCCCGGTCGTAAAAGAACTCACGCACCTGCCGGTTATTTTGGATCCAAGTCACAGCACCGGTAAATGGGAGTATGTGTCGGCGGTTGCCCGAGCGGGAATTGCGGCCGGTGCGGATGGATTGATTGTGGAGGTACATCCAAGGCCAGATCAAGCGCTGTCGGATGGAGCGCAGAGCCTTCGACCAGAGCGATTCGTCGATATGGTGCAGGGGGTTCGAGAGATCGGGCGCGCCGTTGGACGGGAAATATTGGAGATGGAATGGAGCTCGCGGACCGCCGCATAACCATCATCGGCCTGGGACTCATGGGCGGATCATTGGCACTCGATCTGCTTGAGCAAGGCATGCAGGTGTCGGGGGTGGACTCTGATCCAAACACCTCCATTCTGGCGCGCGAGGCGGGGATTGCGACGGTGGAGCTCAGCACAGCGCTGACAAACAGCGATGTGACAGTGCTGGCGACACCTGTGCGGGAGACCCTCAGCTTGCTGGAGGCCCTTCGCTCTGACCCGCCTGAGCTCGAGCTGGTGATCGATCTTGGATCGACCAAACGGCAGATCGTGGAAGCAATGGATGCGCTTCCAGAAGGCCTGGCAGCGATCGGAGGTCATCCGTTATGCGGCAAAGAGCTATCCGGTTTTCAACAGGCCCAAGTCGGGCTATTCCAGGGCAGTCGCTTCGTGCTCACACCCGGCTCCCACACGACCGAGGCTGCACTAGCAATCGCTGAGCAACTGATCGACAGCCTCGGAGCCACACCGCTTCACATGGACGCCTCCCGGCACGATCAACTCCTGGGAACTGCCAGCCATCTGCCATATCTCCTGGCGATGGCACTCACTGGCGCAGCGGAATCACTCGGCAAAGATGATGCCGCAATATGGGATGTCGTTTCCTCGGGCTTCATGAGCGGCTCGAGACTAGCCTCCAGCGATCTAACCATGATGATCGACATCCTCAAGACCAATCGGGACATGGTTCTTGCCGCGCTTAAGGGCGCCCAGGCAGAACTCGAACAACTGAGCAGTCTTTTGAGCACTGGAGATGATGAAGCCTTGGGCGACCACCTGCAGCCGCTTCAGCAGCGGCGAACATCACTGCAGGCGCATGATGGAATGGGCCATGGAGCTTAGAGTTTCCGGTGGCGCGGCGAATCTGCGTGGGACCGTTCGGGTTCCAGGCGACAAGTCGATCACTCACCGAGCGTTGCTGCTCGGCTCCATGGGGAACGGACCGTCGCACATTCATGGTTCGCTCCGAGCCGGGGTTGTTGACGCAATGGAGGCTTGCCTTTCGGAGCTCGGAATCGGGATCACGCACCCCAGGGCGGGCGAGACTATCGTCAATGGTGGGCCGTTTCGGTCGCCTGACAACGCCCTCGATTGCAAGAATTCAGGCACCACTATGAGATTGCTGCTGGGGGCACTTGCGGGATCCCATGTTTCGGCGACGCTTACTGGGAGCCAGCAGCTTTCTCAGCGCCCCATGGACCGGGTGGTCAAGCCATTGAGGAGCATGGGCGCCGACATCACCGGTCACAACGGCGCGGATCAGCCTCCACTAGCCATCGTAGGATCTCGCCTTCATGGAATCGAGTACGAATTGCTGGTTGCCTCCGCCCAGGTAAAGACCGCCATACTGCTGGCAGGCTTATATGCCGAAGGCACAACCCGCATCCGCGAGCCTTTTCCATCACGCGATCATTCCGAACGGTTGCTGCGCGAGCTCGGCGTGTCAGTATCGGCCATTGACGGCAGTGTGATTCTGGAACCGATCAATACTCCGCTTCCAAATTTCGAGACTGTAGTTCCAGGAGACTTCTCGGCAGCTGCCTTCGTGCTGGCGGCGGCCAACCTTGTCCCAGGATCTGAAGTGGAGATGAAACGTGTGGGATTGAATCCTTCACGTACCGGGCTACTGGAGGCATTGCGGGACATGGGATCGCAGATCGCTCTGGGACCGTTGGCAACGCAGAATGGCGAACCCCTCGGCGACCTGAACACCAGCTTCTCGGAGTTAAAAGGGATTGATGTAGGAGAAGATCGCGTCGTCTCGATGATCGATGAAATACCCATTTTCGCGGTAATCGCCACTCAGGCCCACGGCGAAACTAACGTCCGTGGGGCGAGCGAATTGCGATTGAAGGAGTCGGATCGATTGTCGGCCATGACCCGCGAACTCAGGAAGATGGGCGCAAAGATTGAAGAGCATCCTGATGGAATCTCCATCGAAGGCCCTACTCGCTTGAATGGAGCTCGGGTGAACGCTCGAGGAGACCATCGGGTTGCGATGGCTTTGGCCATCGCAGGAATTGTTGGAAACGGCGAAACCACCATTACCGAGGCGGAGATCATCCAGCAGTCGTTCCCGGACTTTGCAAAGACGCTGCATTCGATTGGGGTCAAGCTGCAGTGAGCCGCCTTGTGCTGCTCGGGCATCCGGTTGGGCACTCTATTTCTCCTGCCATGCAGAGCGCGGCCTTCGATGAGATGGGCCTGGATTGGACCTATGAGGCGATCGATGTCGCACCGGGTGAGCTCTCGGGGGCGGTCGATCGCCTGCGGAATGGGATCTGGCGTGGGGCCAACGTGACCATTCCGCATAAACAGGCCGTGATACCGCTGCTCGATGATTTATCGGAGTCGGCAGTACATACATCGACAGTTAACACCATCGTTCGCGACGACAACCGTGTGGTCGGCCACAACACTGATCTGCCGGCGTTCATGAAGGATCTGGGATCGCACCTAGATCTTGGCCTCCAGCCAGAGGTCGATCTCGGTGCCAACAAGAACAACCAAGCTGCACGCCGCGATGCGCCCGCAACTGGTATAGGTTTGATTCTGGGGGCGGGCGGCGCGGCCCGGTCGGTCGCCTTCGGCTTAGCCCAACAAGGATTTAATCTGAAACTCATCGCACGGACCATACGCCCTGCTCAAGCGCTGGCTGAAGATGTGCTTCGAAACTACTCAGTCGAAGTCGAGCTCTTGCCATGGGAAAACGATTCCTTTACTGATGCGGGGCGCGATTGTTCACTTGTTGTGAACGCAACACCGGTGGGCATGCTGCCTCATGAGCAGGACACTCCGTGGCCTAGTGAGATTGCGCTGCCCGAAAAGGCTTTTGTGTACGACCTTGTTTACACGCCAAGCGAAACGCGCCTGATGCGTGATGCCCGGCTTGCTGGTCTTGAAGCTGCTTCAGGAGCGGGGATGTTGGTTGAACAGGGAGCGCTATCTCTCGAATTGTGGACTGGTATTCGCGCCCCCCGCCGAACGATGCGGGTCGCGTTGGAAGCAGCGTCTGAGAACTCAAATTCGATCTCAGGAACTCGCGAGGTGCTGAATGCTTAGATTTCTGACCGCAGGTGAATCACACGGCCCGGGCTTGACCGCAATCCTCGAAGGATTTCCGGCCGGCTTGCAGCTCGCTGAAACCGATTTGCAGCCCGATATGGCCCGCCGCCAGGTCGGATATGGAGTGGGCCCGAGGATGAAAACCATTGAGCAGGATGAGGCGCGGATCGTTTCCGGCGTTCTTGCCGGAGTCACGATCGGATCTCCTATTGGCCTCCACATCCAGAATCGCGATCACGCAAAGTGGGAGGGCCAGCAAGTCACCGCAATGACCGTCCCGCGGCCAGGCCACGCAGACTTCACCGCCGCATTGAAGTACGGCTATAGCCAGTTACGCTTTGGCCTCGAGCGCGCTTCTGCGCGTGAAACGGCCGCGCGCGTGGCGGTTGGAGCGGTGTGCCGCAGGCTGCTCGCCGAATTCGACATCGTGGTCGGCAGCTACGTTGTCGAGATCGGTTCCGCTGTTGCGGACCTCGATGGGTTGAGCTACGAGCAGCGGTTAGCGGACGCCGAAAGCAGCGACGTGCGTTGTCCCACCGATGAGGGCAGCGATGCGATGCGGGAAGAAATCCGGGCTGTCATGCAGGCCAAAGACACGCTCGGAGGCATTTTCGAAGTTGTCGCCCTAAACGTGCCTGCTGGTTTAGGCAGTCATGTGCACTGGGATCGCCGGCTAGGCGCGAGGGTCGCAGCCGCCATGATGAGCATCCACGCTATGAAGGGGGTAGAGATCGGCCATGGCTTTCAAAATGCTCGCAAGCGAGGCACCGAGATTCACGACGAATTCGAGATCTCCGACGGTCGAATCTCTCGCCTCAGCAACCGTGCCGGCGGACTCGAGGGGGGCATAACCACCGGCAGCCCGCTTGTTGCGCGGGTTGCCATGAAGCCCATTTCGACAACGCTGACCCCGCTGATGTCGGTGGATCTATCCACCGGCGAGACAGCAGAGACCCAGTACGAGCGTTCCGATTTTTGCTCCGTGCCGCGCGCGGCAGTCGTGGGCGAGGCGATGCTTTGTTTCGTGTTGGCTGAAGCTTTGCTCGAAAAGCTTGGCGGAGATTCAATGCAGGAACTGCGCCGCCGCTTCGATGAATTGCCGCACGGCCAAATTGACGACCTGGAGATTACGAGTGAATCAAACATCTTCTGGGAATAGTCTAGGCTCGCTTCGGCTGCAGCAGCCCAACATTGTGTTGGCCGGGCCGCCGGGCTCTGGGAAATCTTCGGTGGGACGACTGTTGAGTCAGCGTTTACATCGCGAATTTGCGGATACCGATACCGTGGTGGAAGAGATCGGCGGCAAATCCATCGAAACCATTTTCGCTGAGGACGGGGAAGCAGTGTTTCGCCAGCTAGAGGCGGATGCCTGTCTGCGTCTGGCCGAGCCGGCCGATCGCATAATCGCCTGCGGTGGAGGCGCCCTGATGAGCAAGAGCAATCGCGCGCTCCTGGAGGCCGGCGGCTATCTGGTCTGCCTGACGGGTGAGCCGAGCACATTGATAAAGCGGATCGGATCCAATGGCCGCCGCCCGCTTCTGGCAGGAGAACACCCAGAGCAACAGCTTGAAACCCTGCTGTCCGCGCGACAGGCGACCTATGATTCAATACCGGACCAAGTTGACACGACCAGCCTCACCGTGGAGCAGGTTGCAGACAGCGTCGCGAGCTACCCATTTGCCCGCAGGATCCATCGCATGCTCGCGAGCCATCCTCGACCCGGCTACGAGGTCGTGGTTGGCCATGAACTGCTCTCCAGCCTGGCCACCTATCTTGAGCAGGCCAACCTCTCCCCACCCTACTTGCTCGTAACCGATACGAACGTTGGGCCACTTTTCGAAGAACAGATACTTTCAGCACTCGAATGCTCGATCGTGATGATCCCGGCTGGAGAAATGAATAAGTCGCAGGAAACAATTTCAACACTCTACTCGGCGTTCATTGAGTCCGGCCTCGATCGAAATGGAACGGTGCTCGCGTTGGGGGGAGGAGTTCTCCTGGATCTTGCCGGGTTTGCGGCCGCAACCTACATGAGAGGTGTCAGCTGGGCCGCTTTGCCAACGAGCCTACTGGCTGTTGTGGATGCCAGCCTGGGTGGAAAAGTAGGATTCAACCTTTCGGCTGGCAAGAATCTGGTCGGCGCTTTTCATGCTCCAAAGCTCGTTCTAGCCGACCTTGCCACGCTCGCGACTCTCCCACGGGTAGAGATCGGAACTGGCCTGGCAGAGATCGTCAAAGCCGCGCTGATCGGGGACCCCGAGCTGTATGCGAGCATGGAATCCGGCCCTGGTTGGATCAGTCAGGATTGGATCCAGCGTGCGATCAGGATAAAGCTGGGTATCGTAGATGAGGATCCTCAGGAATACGGTCGGCGCGCCGCTTTGAATCTGGGGCACACGTTTGCGCATGCTCTGGAGGTGACCAGCGGCTACAGCCTCACCCACGGCCAGGCAGTGTCCATTGGTCTGGTAGCCTCCGCCAGGCTGGCGAATGCGATGGGACGCTGTGAAGCAGATCTGCCGTCCCGTGTGGAGCACGTGCTGCGCCGATTTGCGCTGCCAACCACCTATCAAGATCTGCAAACAAATCCAGTGCTCGAAGCGATGACCCGCGACAAGAAAGGAAGGGCCGGACGGGTGCGGTTTGTATTGCCGATTCGACCAGGGAAGGTCGAGTTCGGGATTGAAGCGCCTGAGAACCTTGTCCGCCAGGTCCTTGAGGGGCTGAAATGACGAAATTTCTCATCCTGCATGGTCCAAACCTGAACCTACTCGGCGAGCGAGAGCATGAGGTCTATGGCACTATGACGCTGTCCGAACTGAACGAGCGTATCCGAGTCCAGGGCGAGCAGCTCGGCATGGAGATTACGACGATCCAATCCAACCACGAAGGGGTGCTCATTGATGAACTGCATGCGGCCCGCGCGTGGGCTGCGGGAGCAGTGATTAACCCAGGCGGCTTTTCCCACACTTCGGTCGCGCTACGAGATGCGATTTTGGCGGTCCAGTATCCGGTAATTGAGGTCCATTTGTCCAATATCCACGCTCGTGAGCACTTTCGCAGGCGATCGCTGACGGCAGGAGCATGCCAGGGGGTTATCGCCGGCCTGGGTTGGCGAGGCTACACAATGGGCCTTCAGGCGATCGTGGAGTGGAACGAGGACCAGGGATCACAAACGGATGGCTGACCCGCTCGCAAAGCTGCAAAACCTGACGATGAAGTTCGGTGGGACCTCCTTGGGTTCAGCTGACGCAATCAGACAGGCTGCAGAGATCACCAAATCGGCGCTCGCAGATTCCGCCGAGCAGGTGGTGGTGATCGCTTCAGCGGTAAGCGGCGTCACTGAGCTGCTCAGGGATGGCACTCTCGATGCTGCGAGCGGCAACGACCGGTACATGCAGATTTCCGAAGAGCTGCGAGCGAAACATGAGGCCTGCGCCGAACTCCTACCCACCGCTGAGAGGGAGGCAGTGTTGCAGGAGATCGGCCCAATGATCGAGCTCTACCTTCAGTTCTGCGAAAGCGTGCTCGTTCTCGGAGATGCTGGTCCGCGCGCACTTGACCATACGATGGCCTTGGGCGAGCGCATGAGCGTGCAGTTGCTATCGGCCGCCTTGCGGGTGATTGGCCTACCGGCCGCGGTGGTCGACTCCGGCGATTTGATCGTGACCGACGACCGCTTCCAGGCCGCTGCTCCGGATATGTCCGCCACTCGGGAAAAAGTGAAGGGGAGACTATCTCCACGCCTCGCAAAGGGCGAATTGCCGGTCATCACCGGGTTTATCGGAGCCACACCCGGTGGTGTAACTACTACGCTAGGTCGCGGCGGATCCGACCTGAGCGCGGGCGTGATTGCATCGAGCCTCGGGAGCGATGAGCTGTGGATCTGGACCGACGTGGATGGAGTGATGACGGCCGACCCGCGAGTGGTGCCCTCCGCGCGCACGATAGAAGCGATGGAATATCGGGAGGTCAGGGAGCTATCCTATTTCGGAGCCAGAGTGCTGCACCCGCTCACCATTCAGTCCGTTTTCGAATCCAATACACCAGTTCGGGTGAAGAACACCTTCAATCCGTCGAACGTCGGTACATTGATAGTCCCGCACCTCGAGCACGAAAACGGCGCAATCAAGGCCATCACCGCAATTCCCAATGTGAATCTGATCACTCTAGAAGGCAAAGGGATGATCGGCATACCCGGTATCGCCGCGCGGACCTTCGAAGCGGTGGCTAGTACGGGTGCCAGCGTGCTGCTGATATCGCAGGCCTCTTCTGAGCAAAGCATATGCTTTGCGATTCCACGGATCAACGCGCCGGCCGCGGTCGAGGCACTCGAATCGGAGTTCGAGCTTGCGTTGAATCGGAACAATATCGACCGGGTGTGGGCGCAGGACGACATCACGATCGTGACGGTGGTTGGAAGCGGGATGAAACAGACTCCAGGCGTTGCGGGTCAGGTCTTCACAGCCACCGGAAATCACGGTATCAATGTCGTCGCCATCGCCCAGGGATCTTCCGAATGCAGCATCTCACTCGTTGTAAAGAGCGAGGATGGAGACAAAGCGGTCCGCGCCATCCACCAGCTGGTCATCGAGGAATGAGATCGGTCGAAACCTTAGAGTTGTTTGGTCAGTTCATGGCTTAGGGAGGCATTGATGGAGCAAAAGATTCCGGTAGCGGTGTTAGGAGCCACAGGCGCGGTGGGTCAGCGATTTGTGAGTCTGCTGGCCGATCATCCGTGGTTCGAGATCGCATCGGTTACGGGATCAGAGCGCAGCCAGGGGCAGCCCTATGGAGAGGCCGTCAAATGGCTGCTGCCGGTTGAGATCCCGCCCGCCATGCGGGAGATGGTGATCGAACGTACCAACGCGGTTCCACCTGAAATTCAGTTGGTCTTCTCGGCACTTCCTTCACGAGTGGCCTTGGAGGCCGAACCTGAGCTGGCATCCAGAGGCCACCTGGTCTGCTCCAATGCGTCCGCCCATCGGATGGGGCCGGACATCCCTCTGCTCATTCCGGAGATCAACGCCGACCACCTGGCGCTCATCGATCACCAGCGCGCTCAGCGAGGTTGGCCCGGGTTGATCGTTACGAGTCCCAACTGCGCCTCGACTGCGATTGTCTTTCCGTTGAAGGCAATGGACGACGCCTTTGGATTGAGTCAGGTCCACGCGGTCACGATGCAGGCTATCAGTGGAGCCGGCTACCCCGGCGTCTCATCCCTCGAGATAACCGACAACGTGATCCCATTTATCCCAGGTGAGGAACCCAAGCTTGAGCAGGAATCACGAAAAATGCTGGGTGATCTGAGTGCAGGAACCATCGAGCCAGGCGATTTTCAAGTGAGCGCCCAGGTCAACCGGGTGCCCGTGTTGGACGGTCACCTGGTAGCACTTTCTATAGGTTTGCGGAACAAGGCGGATCTGGAGGACATCATCCGAGCCCTCGACACGTTCAAAGTATCAGATTCGATATCTGGGTTGCCAAGCGCACCTGACCGCGCCCTTCTGCTGCGGCACGAAGAAGATCGGCCTCAGCCGCGTCTCGATCGGGAGGCCGAGAACGGAATGGCGGTCAGCGTCGGACGAGTGCAGTCCTGCTCTGTGCTGGACTACAAGATGATTTCGCTGGTTCACAATACTGTTCGTGGCGCGGCGGGCGGCGCCGTGCTGAATGCGGAACTGCTGGTCAAGCAGGGTTTTGTGGAACAGGTCGCTGCCGAGGGCACCAT
>CBDTZL010000067.1:0-11569 GCA_965364895.1 uncultured bacterium | reverse complement strand
TTTGCACTTGTCATGTGGCTATGATAGATTCAACGCGCATAACCTTATGTAAGGGGCTGCAATGCGCACCTCCCCCGTTCCAGACATCGTTGTGGGCCGCTTACCGCTGTACCTGCGGGCCCTCACCCAGATGCAGGATGAAGGTAAAGAAATCACCTCCTCCCAGGAGCTCGGTGAACGGCTTGGGATATCTTCCGCTCAAATTCGCAAGGATCTCTCGCAATTTGGAGAATTCGGCAAGCAGGGCACCGGCTACAACATCAGCTACCTGGGCGAACAACTCAAAACCATCTTGAAGGTGGATCGCGTGTGGGATGTCGTCCTGGTAGGCGTTGGGGATCTGGGTCGAGCTGTCGCCAATTATGCCGGCTTTGTTGATCGAGGGTTCAACATTCAGGCAGTTTTCGACAATAACCCGGAGAAGATTGGAAAACATGCAGGGGAATTTACTATCCGAGCTGCCGGCGAGATGAGTGGTGAAATCCAATCCTCTGGCATTCAGGTGGCGATGTTAGCGGTTCCCTCAAATCAAGCCCAGGTAGTTGCTGACCAACTCGTGGAAGCGGGGATTCGCGCTATTCTTTGCTATGCTCCGACTTCAATCAACGTTCCATCCAGCGTGCGCGTGCAGTACATCGACCCCGTTTTGCACTTGCAGCGCATGACGTACCACGTCCCTTAGTACTCGGAATCAAACCTTCGGCAAATTTCTCCTGAGCCGATCCAACATGCTGAGTCCCCTATTTGAGCCAATTGCAATCGAATCCACCGGTTCCTCCGCCAGATAGGCTGGAACACCAGTTTCCCGCGTCAGCCACTTATCGATTCCTCTGAGCAAAGAGCCCCCACCGCAGACCACCATCCCACGATCAATGATATCTGAGGCTAGCTCGGGCGGTGTGCGTTCCAGCACGCTCTTTATTGCCGCCAGCTCCAGCACCAGTGTCTCCTGAAGCGCCTCAACCACTTCGTTGGTGGTGAGTGTGATCGGCCTGGGCAATCCCGTGACCTGATCCTGCCCTTGCACCTCCATCGTACGCTCTTCATCCTGAGGCACGGCCGCTCCGATACGAATCTTGGCCTCTTCGGCGGTCCGCTGGCTGATCACTAACCCGTACTTCTTCCGGACGTAGCTAGCAATCGCATCGTCCATCTTGAGGCCGCCAATCCTCACCGAGTCTGCAACAACGATCCCGCTCATCGCGAGCACCGCCGCCTGCGTAACGCCGCCACCCAGGATTACGACCAGATTGCCAGAGGGAGTCGCAATCGGAAGGCCAACCCCAATCGCGGCCGCAAGCGGTTCCTGGATCAAATGCACTTCGCGGCTACCGGCTTGCAGCGCGGCTTCATGCACCGCGCGGGATTCCACACTTGTGACTCCGTAAGGCACCGTGATCATGGCGCGCGGCTTGAAGAGCCGCGCCGGTCCACACACTTTCTCTACGAAGATCCGCAGCATGCGCATCGTGACTTCAAAGTCGGCAATTACCCCCTCCCGCATGGGGCGCATAACATCGATGATATCAGGCACGCGCCCATCCATCTCACGCGCAGCCTGTCCAACTTCGACAATCTTGAGCTCCTCGATATCCACTGCGACCATCGTGGGCTCGTGTAAAACGATCTCACCCCCGTCGCTGACGAGGGTGTTTACTGTGCCGAGATCAATTCCGAGGTCCTTTCCGAGCAATGCCATCGAGCTAGGTTTCTCCACCCCCCTCAATACGCACGCGAGGTCCCTTTCGCCTGTACTTGCGGGCTGTAGATAGCCTTAGCTCCGATCTTCTCAAAGAAGCTTGAATGGCTAGATACTCGTCGGTATCCGGCGGAGGGCCCTCTGCTAGCAGTTCTTCAGCCCGGAGGCGTGCTTTCTCCGCACGCTCTTCGTCGATTTCTGCAATGTGCTCGCCGGAATCGGCCAGTACCACCACTGCATCCGGCTGGACCTCCATGACGCCTCCAGCCAGGGCAAAGATCTCTTCCTCTTCTCCGTGACGCACAATCAGTTCGCCAAAGGCAAGCGTCGTCAGCAGTGGCGCATGATTCGGCAGGATACCCATGATGCCCTCTGTCCCGGGTGCGACGACCATATCCGCCTCACCTTCGAAGAGCTGGCGATCCTGGGTGACGACTGCGCAGCGCATTGGCATGGCTACTTCAAGCCTTCAGCCTTCTCCACCGCGTCTTCGATCGGACCGATTAAGTAAAAAGCCTGTTCCGGAAGATCATCGTGCTGACCGTCTAGAATCTCCCGAAAGCCGCGCACGGTATCCCGCAATTTGACATACTTCCCTTCCTGCCCGGTAAATTGCTCTGCCACAGACATCGGTTGGGAGAAGAATCGCTCAATCTTGCGAGCCCGGGACACGATCAGTTTGTCGTCTTCGCTTAGTTCCTCAATCCCCAGGATGGCGATAATGTCCTGCAGGTCCTTGTAGCGCTGGAGAACCTGCTGGACCTCTCGAGCCACCGAGTAATGGTCTTCACCCACAATCTCTGGATCGAGAATGCGTGAGGTTGAGGCCAGCGGGTCGACCGCAGGATAGAGCCCCTTATCCGCGATTGCTCGCTCGAGTGCGATGGTTGCGTCCAGGTGAGTGAACGTCGCAACGGGGGCCGGATCCGAATAGTCATCCGCAGGTACATAGACCGCTTGCATGGAGGTAATCGATCCGGTTCGGGTTGAGGTAATTCGTTCCTGCAACTCACCCATTTCAGTAGCAAGGGTCGGCTGGTACCCCACCGCCGAAGGCATACGGCCAAGTAGCGCAGATACCTCTGAACCCGACATGCTGAAACGGAAAATGTTGTCGATGAATAAAAGGACATCCCGCCCTTGATCTCGAAAGTACTCTGCCATGGTCAGCGCGGCGAGCCCAACTCGCAGTCGAACTCCTGGAGGTTCATTCATCTGCCCATAAACCAGGACCGTGTCTTTGAGGACTCCGGATTCGATCATTTCGCGATACATCTGAGTGCCTTCACGGGTTCGCTCACCGATCCCGGCAAACACCGAATTGCCTTGGTGTTCGGTCGCGATCGAACGGATTAGTTCTTGAATGATGATAGTTTTCCCTACTCCTGCGCCGCCAAAAATCCCAGTCTTGCCACCCTTGGTAAAGGGGGCGATCAAGTCGATGACTTTAAGTCCGGTCTCGAATACTTCCACCTGGCGAGATTGCTCATGGAAGGCGGGTGCTAGGCGATGGATCGGGTAGGTCAGAGTGGTATCAACTTCTCCCCTTCCATCGACCGGGCGGCCGAGGACATTGAAGACCCGTCCCAAAGTGGCCTCGCCAACCGGCACTTGAATAGGCGCACCAGTGGCGTGCGCTGGTACTCCGCGCTGCAACCCGTCCGTAGCATCCATGGCAACCGTCCGAACAACTTGATTGCCCAGGTGGCGCTGCACTTCGAGAATGAGATCTTCTTTATCTTCTCGACTTATTGCGACGGCGTCATAGATCTCAGGAAGATGCCCTGGGGGAAACTGGCAGTCCACCACGGCTCCCTGAATTTCAACTACCCGACCGGTCGCTTCGTCCATACTTGACTCCTGTCTTTCACGTTTCTCTAGAACAGCAACTCATTTCTAGCTATCTGCAAGCGCTTCAGCGCCGCCGACAATATCCAGTATGTCGCTGGTGACGGCCAGTTGGCGAGCCTTGTTGTACTCGAGCGTCAGCGCTGCGGATAGATCCAAGGCGTTATCGGTGGCATTCTGCATCGCGACCATGCGTGCCGCGTGCTCGCTTGCCAGCGACTCCAAATACCCCTCATATAGTTGCAGCTGAATGAAGCGGACCAGCACCAGATCAATCAATTCGAACTGGCCTGGTTCGTATATGTAGCTGGCTCTCGGCTTCTCGTCCACTTCAGGCCGTTTCTCGACCATCTCCAGTTCCAATGGGAGAAACTGCTTGATCGTCGGCTCTTGACGCAGCAAGTTGATGTAATCCGTGTACACCAAGAAAACTCGATCAAACTCATCTTTATTAAATTCCTCAATCGCCAGTTGGCCGATCGCCGATACATCGATAAACGATGGCTCCGGAGGCAGATTGCTGAACTCGCCCACCAAGTTCTTTCCGAGCCGCACCAGGAGATCGCGCCCCTTCCTCCCAATAGCGAGGAAACTCTCATCCTGATTGAATTGCTCCAGAGCGATTCTGAGCACGTTGGTGTTGTAAGCCCCTGCCAGGCCGCGATCGCTGGTAATTAAGATCACCAGAGAGCGCCGCTCCTGAGGGGACTTAGCCAACAGCGGGTGAACATGTTCGCCTTCTGGGATGGCAGAGAGGTGCTGCAAAATCTCCAGCGCCTTGTGCGCGTAGGGACGCGAATTAAGAACCGCCTCCTGCGCTTTCCGAACGCGGCTGGCACTGATAGTCTGCAGGGCGCGCGTCACCTGGGCAATATTCTTGACGCTGCGAATGCGGAGGCGGACCTCGCGAGCAGTTGCCACGGCTTAGTCTGGAATCCAGCCTTGATTAAAGTTTTGGATGACTTCCTCCAAGCGGCTCTCGGACTCAGGTGATAACGCCTTCTTTTCAGCAATGTCGCGCAGCAAGTCGCCGTGTGATGACTCCACATGTCGGAGCAGATCCGTTTCCCAGTCCCTTACTTGATCGACCGGTACCTCGTCCGCATATCCCCGCGTGCCTGCGAATATCGCCACTACCTCTTCCTCCAGTTCTTGAGGAACATATTGAGGCTGTTTAAGGATTTCCTGCAACCGCTGTCCACGGGCTAACTGATCTTGTGTGGCCTTATCCAGGTCCGAACCGAACTGGGCGAATGCCGCAACATCACGGTAAGCAGCCATATCCAGGCGCAGTCCGCCCGCCACTTGCTTCATAGCCTTGGCCTGGGCATCTCCACCCACCCTCGAGACCGAGAGTCCAACGTTGATTCCAGGTCGGATGCCGGCGTTGAAGAGATCGCTTTCCAGGTAAATCTGTCCATCGGTGATCGATATCACATTGGTGGGGATATAGGCGGATACGTCACCGAGGAGTGTCTCGATGATCGGTAAGGCGGTGACGGAACCACCCGAGCCCTGAATATGGACAACCTTATGTTTGGAAGATTCGTCCATGAGTTCCAAATCGGTTTCAGCCTCGTGTCGTGCAAGCGGTCCATCGTAGATCTTCCCATCTCCAACCTGCTCCGCACCTACCTCATCTTCGGCATCCGTCGGCATTATCGCGTAACGGTCTGCCATCCGAACCGCCCGCTCGAGCAAACGGCTGTGAAGATAAAACACGTCACCTGGGTATGCCTCCCGACCTGGCGGCCGACGAAGCAGCAGCGATACCTGCCGGTACGCCCAGGCATGTTTAGAGAGGTCGTCGTACACGATCAGCGCGTCCTGGCCTCGTTCGGCAAAGAACTCGCCGATGGCGCAGCCCGCATAGGGTGCGATGTATTGCAGTGCAGCCGGTTCGTCGGCGGCCGCAATCATCACCATGGTGTGCTCCATAGCCCCGAATTGCTCCAGGATTCCGACGGTCCTAGCAACCGCGGCTCGCTTCTGACCAATCGCCACATAAATGCAAATTAGATCCTTCCCCTTTTGATTGATAATGGCGTCAATCGCCAGCGCAGTTTTCCCAGTCTGACGATCCCCAATGATCAGTTCGCGCTGGCCGCGTCCGATTGGGATCATGGAGTCAATGGCTTTGATACCGGTTTGCACCGGAGTGTTGACATCTCGTCGCTCGACGACGCCCGGGGCGATCCTTTCTATCGGCTGGTAAGCCTCGGTTTGGATGACACCCTTGCCATCAACCGATTCGCCAAGCGCGTTCACAACCCGCCCGACCATCCCGGCCCCGACGGGCACCGAAGCAATGCGGCCTGTGGAATAAACCGTCATTCCCTCTTCAATCTCGGAATACTCACCCATGATGATGACGCCGACCGAATCGACCTCAAGATTGAATGCAATTCCCAAAACCCCATTTTCGAACTGCACCAACTCCTGTGCCGTCACGTCCGCAAGGCCAGATACGCGGGCGATACCGTCACCGGCTTCGACCGTTGTCCCTACATCCTTGCGCTCTATCTCAGGCGAGAAATCATCGACCTGCTTCTGCAGGTCGGAGAAGAGATTTTCTACGTATTCAGTCATGGCGCCTCCAACGCTGTTCTACCATCTCGACTCCTAATTGTCCACACTTTCACAAACGGATGTGTTGCGTCCGCTACAAACTGTTCGGGCCCCGTTTTTTGCCTTCGCCAAGCTCAACAGAGCGCGCGTAGGCGGCCCAAATTGCCCGTGCCAACCCGGTCCTGAACCCGGCCTTCTCGAGATAATAAATTGCCTCGGCGGAGGTTCCACCAGGAGAGGTGACCTGGTTCCGCAACCGTGCAGGATGGCTATCTGAGTGTTCGTAGTATTTGAGAGAGCCGCGGATCGTCTCCAATACCAGCTCCTCGGCGAGCCTACGTGGAAAGCCCATATGCACCCCTGCGTCGATCATGGCCTCCATAAACAAGAAGACATAGGCGGGGCCGGTACCCGACAGCGCGGTGGCCATGTCCAGATAGTCTTCTTCTTCCACCTCAATCTCTTTGCCCAACGCTCCTAACAAATCTCGCGCTTGCTCACGTTGATTATCGGTGACCGCCGCGGTCTTGGTCCACACCGTAACCCCTGCACCCACCTGCCCCGGTGTATTCGGCATAGCGCGCACAATCGCGGGATGTTTGAGGCGATCCATTAATTGGGTCAAGTTAGCGCCAGCAATGATCGACACTACCAGCGCCCCTTCAGGAATTCCGGATTGAAGATCATCGAGGACCTCACCAAGAGATTGAGGTTTCACAGCGAGCACTACAACTGAAGCGCCCTCGACTGCCTTTCGATTTTCGGTGGTCGTCTCCGCACTATATTTCTTATGCAATCGCTCCAGGCGTTGGGGCCTCGGTCCGCTCATACGGACCCGGTCGCCCGGCAACCCGCCGCGCTCGATCAGAGAGGCCACCATCGCTTCGGCCATCACGCCCGGCCCAATAAATGCGATCGGCTTGTCGTCAAACATCAGTGCTGACTCCTGGTCGACGATTCAGATTCCAATGTGCTTTTCATCTGCCTTTGGATTTGAGACACTTGCTCTCCTGATCTCTTTTGAACCAATATTCCTCAGCTTATGGCTTCGCGAAATACTGCAAAGCCAATTTTACGCGTTCCTCGACCTCATCCGGCGCCTCTTCGCCTAAGGAACGCACCGCCGATTGAGCCTCCACCGGACTGTAGCCCAGAGCAGTAAGCACAGACACGACTTCCTCATCTGATTCTGTTGGAGCGGTATCGGATGTGGGAGCCATGGCGATTCGATCTTTCAAATGAAATACGATCCGTTCTGCGGTCTTTTTTCCGATCCCCGGGACTCGTACGAATGCCTCCGGCTGGTTATTTGACACTGCCAATCGCATCGTGTCGATCGAGAGATTCGATAACGTCACCAAGGCTAATTTTGGACCGACACCATTTACGTTCAAGAGCTCTAAGAAGATCTCGCGCTCTTCCTGGCTATTGAAACCGTAGAGCAGCAGCGCGTCCTGCCGAACCACTAGATGGGTCTCAATATAGATCGATCTGCCAACAAGTGGCGCGCTTTCGAGCACAGAACTCGTAACCGCCACCCGCAGGCCGACGCCTCCCACTTCAAGGGTTAGATTCTGTTCGCCCAGCCCCTGGAGTATGCCTCTAAGCGAAGTGATCATGCTATGTGCTCAAAGCCTGACCTTAGGATTCCGAAAGCCTCTGACGAGTGCTCTCAGTGTGGATATGGCAGATGGCTACCGCCAGCGCATCCGCCGCGTCATCGGGTCGCGGCAGTTCTTCCAATCGCAGCAGTGCCTTGACCATTTCCTGCATTTGGGCTTTGCCGGCTCCCCCATAGCCACAGATGGCTTGCTTGACGACCACCGGCGGATATTCAAGCACTTCCAGTTTTGCTTCGGCCAATATCAACATAGCGACACCAGAAGCTTGTCCGACTCTCAACGCGGTATTCACGTGCTCTCGCACAAATAGCTTCTCCACCGCCGCGCTTTCAGGCCGATGGAGAGATAAGATCTGGGAAAGCTTGTCGGAGAGGTCCAGCAGCCGTTTAGCCTGGGGCAGGTCTGCCGAGGTCTCAATTACCCCATATTCAATCGCAGAAAGGGAGCCGTCGCCCTCTTGTTCTACGATCCCGTAGCCGGTTCGAGCGATTCCGGGATCAATTCCGATTACAAGCAGCTGCTCAGGCTCCTAGGCTACTTCTAGCATCGCCACAGCTTCTTCTGTAACGTCAAGGTTAGAGAAAACGGTTTGTACATCTTCCAGGTCTTCAAGATGCTCCATCATTCGCATGACCTGGAGCGACTCCTCAGGAGGTAAGCTAACGACTGAGTTTGGGATCATTCGCAAGCTGGCGTCAGCAACTTCGGCACCTAGCGCTTCCAATGCATCGCTAATGGCTTTGTAGGCTTCGACCGGCGCAACGATCTCGATGTCTTCCTCACTGAGGATGACGTCTTCTGCCCCGGCCTCAACCGTCGCTTCAAAGACGGCGTCTGGATCGGATGAAACCGAGGGGACCACAAAATAGGCGGAGCGCACAAATTGCCAGGAGACTGCTCCCGCGTCTGCCATATTGCCGCCGGCCTTCATGAGTTCATGCCTGAGATCCGCCACCGTTCGGTTCCGGTTGTCTGTCAGTACCTCGATCATCAGCGCCACGCCATGGGCGGCGTATCCTTCGTACATGATCTGTTCGAACCTGGCGCCTTCTTTATCTTCGCCCGTGCCGCGCTTTATGGCGCGCTCAATATTGTCCTTTGGCATGTTGGCTGATTTGGCGCGATCCACCGCCAGCCGCAGACCTACATTTATCTCCGGATCGCTCCCGCCCTCTCGGGCAGCCACGGCAATCTCACGCGCCAACCGCGTGAATAAATTGCCGCGCTTCGCATCTGTGACGGCCTTTTTTCGCTTTATTGTCGACCATTTGGAATGTCCGGACACGGGTCACACTTTATGGGGATCGAGGCGATTATACCAACGGCAGCAGGCCACACCAAATCCTGGTGCGCTAATGAGCCGCCCCCAGCAATTTCCGCAATTTTCGAATGGCGTCAATGCTTTGGCCGCGAAAGTGATTGTTGGCATAGAGCAGAACAAGCGCATCCGGTGCATCGAGCTCCAGGATACGCGGAACCCATTCTTTCAGCTCTTCCTCCGAGTATGTGTAGTCGTATCTCTCCCAAGCATGTTCGTGCTCGTACCATTTATCGGCGTTGCGCCCGTGGAAGCGCACGTACGATACAGGCCCGATCGCCCGCACCACTGGGGGCATCAGGCCACGCAAACGTGGTTCGTCCACCGCACAGTAGCCAAAGTCAAGTTTTTCTAGAAGGGAAAACGTTTGCTCGGAAACCCAGGCTCGATCGCGAAACTCGATCACGGTGGGGATACCCTTCAGCCCATCGCGCACCTTAGTCAGATAGCGAATATTTTCCGGAGTCGGGTGAAAGGAATAGGGAAACTGCGCCAGCACACACGCTAGCTTGCCGGAATCGAGCATAGGCCCAATTCCTTCCCTAAAGGCCTCAAATTCTGGAGTTGACCGCTCGTGTGTGATGGATCTATTGGCTTTTACTGAGAAAAGGAAACCCTCTGGGGTCCGATCGACCCAGCCGGTTGAGGTCTTGGCAGACGGGACTCGGTAGTATGTAACATTCAGCTCCACCGTATCGAATTCTTGTGAATAAAATTCGAGCCATTGCCTCTTTGGCAAGTCTTCCGGGTATACAGGCCCGATCCAATCGTCGTAGGAGAAGCCTGAAGTGCCGAAACGAATCACGGATGACATTTCCGCCCGACACCGCGTCCGGCGTCCATTTCTTGCCTAAAATGCGGCACATAATTTCCAATTCGGACGAGAAGATTAGTGCGGATAGCCCTCATTTGGCCTCTGCAATTAGGAAGACTGTCTTCCTAGTTTGGCAGGCAGGGTGCCTGTGCTAAAATCGCGCGTGGAGCCCCATATGATGGATAAACCAATCGCCCTTGATCAAGCTCAGCGACTAGAACGCCTTCTTGAAATCAGTCGCGGTCTGACGTCGAATCTTGACCTACCCTCCCTACTGCAATCAATTGTGGAGGTAGCGGCCGAGATTACTGACAGTGAAGCTGCCTCGATCCTGCTCCATGATCCCGCCTCGGGAGACCTGGTATTTGAGGCCGTTCCGGAGATCCAAGGCGAGGGTATGAAGCAAATTCACGTTCCGGTAGCTTCCAGCATTGCGGGTATGGTATTCCAAACTGCTAACCCCGCGATCATCAATGATGCTATGGCCGACCACCGAATTTACCGGGAAGTCGACAGGCTGATTCGGTTCCAAACGCGGTCCATCCTGGCGGTTCCACTGATGATCAAGCAAGAGCCCATCGGGGTGCTGGAAGCGGTTAACAAGCTGGGCGATGCAAATTATACCGGCGCAGATCAAGCCTCACTGGAAACGCTGGCAGCACAGGCCGCAATATCGATCGAGAATGCTCGCCTCATGACCAAGCTCCAGGATGCAAACCAGGAGCTGGTTCGATTAGATCGCATGAAGTCGGACTTCATTGCAATCGCTTCTCACGAGCTTCGCACACCACTGGGGCTGATCCTTGGCCACGCGACGTTCCTGACAGAGCTTGTTGACGAACAACACCAGGACCAAATTGAAGTCATCATCCGAAGCGCAGAACGTTTGAAAGCGATTGTCGAGGACTTAGGGCGGATCTCGCACCAAGAAGAAGGTCAGTCACGCGTCAGTCATCAGCCCTTCTCAGCCAGCGAGCTGGTCATATCGGTGGTTGGAAGATTCGGGGAGATGGCGAAGGAAAAGAAGATCCAATTAGGCGCTGATGTCCCCAGCAAGGACCAGCTCATGGTTGAGGGAGATCGGGAAAAAATCGAGATCGTGCTCACCAACCTGATCCGAAACTCGCTGATCTTCACCGACCAGGGCGGAGAGGTTGGAGTCAAAGCGGAAGCCTCGGATGACTATGTGCGAGTCTTCGTGGTTGATTCTGGAATCGGCATTCCCGAGCGAGATATCGATCGGGTGTTTGAGCGGTTCTATCAAGTCGAATCGCACCTGACCCGCAAGCACGGCGGAATGGGGTTAGGCCTGTCCATTGCCAAAGCCATGGTGGAAATGCACCAGGGACAAATCTGGTGCGAGAGCAAAGTGGATGTCGGCAGCCTTTTCTGCTTCATGCTCCCGCTGACTGAAGAGCGCGCTGAGGCTGCCGCCAAGGTATTTACGACCGGCTAGCTCCCAACTTTCTGCGCTCGAACGCCCGTTTGCTGCACGGTGGTTTCCAGACAAAACCCTAAGGTATACTCCGCAACGAAGACGGGGCGTGGCTCAGCCCGGTAGAGCGCACGGTTCGGGTCCGTGAGGTCGGCGGTTCAACCGTTTGACCACACGGCCTTTTCATTTAACGAGCCTTGCGGTCGGACTTTGAGATGAACCTTGCGGTCAATTTTGGGGTGTTCGGATGTGAGAGTATTGCACG
>CBDTZL010000066.1:0-11685 GCA_965364895.1 uncultured bacterium | reverse complement strand
GGTTGAGAACCGTGCGCGCAGTCTCGGGCCAATCATCCGTGCTGAGATCGGCGAGCGCGAACCGGTAGTGCGGTGGTTGCAGGTGATCAGGGACAGAATCCAGAAGTATCGAACTGGAGTCAAGCCCCAGGTAAATTCCGGAAAAATCGCGTTTAGCCATTTCCGCGGCTAACAATCCGTGAGCGCAGCCGAGGTCCAGCAAATTCGCCTCCAACGGGACTGTCTCTACGGCGCGATTGACCCCCGGTTGCAGACGTCCACGCGTGGCCCGAAAAGGTTCGGCAAAGCTCTGATAGAATTCGCGATTGATGCTTAGCAGACGTTCAACGACTTCAGGACGCACAAACACCTCAAGCGGCGCAGGCACCCCTGCGGGTGCAGGCGGATTATAGCGGTGGCCCAGGACTGGTACGAAGCCCGCAAGTACACACCTGAAAAACTCAGCGCAGCGCGCGAGATTCTCGAAGATGTACGTGCCGGTGAAAAGGTCTCAAATGCGGTGCGCGCACACCCGCTGCCGGCCGGCGGTTTCGTCGGGAAACACGTGCTTGTGCACACTTATCGGGAACTGACCGAGGCTGGAACCTGGGAGTTTGAGGCGCAGGTGCTACGCCGCATTCGCATGAAGCCCACACGGACGTTATCCGGCGTCACGACCGTCACCGTCCTCACAAAGCCGTATCCCTGCCCCGGAAAGTGCATCTTCTGCCCCACCGATTTCCGTATGCCCAAGTCGTATTTGCCCGATGAGCCGGGAGCAATGCGAGCACTCCATCACGAGTTCGAACCCTTCGATCAGACGGTTGCCAGGTTGGCGGCATTGGAAGCCATCGGGCATCCGACGGACAAGATCGAGCTGCTAATCTTGGGAGGGACCTGGAGTTCGTATCGCGAGGACTACCAAGAGTGGTTCATTCAGCGCTGTCTGGATGCCATGAATGGGTTTGATTCATCCTCCCTGATCGAGGCCCAAGAGGCGAATGAAAGTGCCGATCACAAAAACGTTGGATTGGTCATCGAGACTCGGCCAGATCACATATCGTTGGCTGAGGTCACCCGACTGAGGGCGCTTGGCGTCACGAAGATCCAGCTCGGAGCGCAAAGCCTCGACGACCGAATCCTTGAATTGAACGCACGTGGCCACACTGTGGCAGAGATGCGAGAAGCGGTGCGAATGATTCGCGCGGCAGGCTTCAAGATCGTGTTGCACTGGATGCCTAATTTATTGGGCTCCACGCCCGAGTTGGACCGCCTCGACTTTGCCAAGCTATGGGACGATCAAGATCTGCGCCCCGACGAGATCAAAATTTACCCTTGTCAGCTGCTTGAGAATGCCGAGCTATATGAGTATTGGCAGCGAGGTGAGTACCAGCCGTACTCAACGGAGGAATTGATTGACCTTATCACCGATATCAAGCCTACGATTCCTGAATACTGCCGCGTCAACCGTATAATCCGAGACATTCCTTCAACCAATGTGGTCGCTGGAAACAAGCGAACCAGCCTTCGCCAGGACGTTCACATTGAGATGAAGCTGCGTGGAACGCACTGCAGCTGCATACGGTGTCGCGAAATTCGTGACGAGAAAGTGGATTGGGGCACGCTCAAACTTGGGGACCTCCCTTACGAGGCGGGAGCAGCGGAGGAACACTTCCTCTCCTTCACCACCGATGCCAATCGGCTGGCCGGTTTTTTACGGCTCAGCCTGCCCAGCCCAGATGCACCCGGAGTGGGCCTGAGAGATCTCCAGGGAGCGGCAATCGTGCGCGAAGTGCATGTCTACGGCCAATCATTAGAAGTTGGGGCTGACCAATCCGGCGCCGCACAGCACATCGGGCTCGGCACTCGCCTTATGCGCGAAGCGGAGGTTCTTGCAATTCGAGCAGGCTACGGTCGAGTAGCCGTGATCTCAGCGCTCGGCACCCGGGGCTACTACCGCAAGCTTGGGTATGAGCTGGGTGAGAGCTATATGATCAAGCAGCTTTGAAATTCCAGGCGTTTGTCACCTCCCGCTGGTCGAGCAAAGGAATAACATAGGTCTGCCACCATGGAATTAAGCAGCCTACTGGTCGTTGGTATCTTGCTAGGGGTGCGGCACGCGCTGGATCCCGATCATTTAGCCTCGGTAGCGACCATCTCAACTAGCAGCCGAACTCTTTCAGACGGTCTCAAACAAGGGGTGGCGTGGGGCATAGGTCACACGGTAACCCTTCTACTGTTTGGAGGAGCTGCATTGGTGCTGGGTCTGGCAGTTCCGGAAGATCTCCTGGAGTTTGCAGTTGGTGTGATGTTGATTTTGCTCGGAGCCGATGTCTTGCGACGAATTATGAAGGAACGAATTCACGTGCACCGCCACGATCACAGGGATGGCGCATCGCATCTGCACGCCCACTCACATGCTCAGGTAGATCGCCACGAACATTCCCACTCTCCGGTCATCCCGCTAAGGGCGCTCATAGTTGGCCTCATGCATGGATTAGCGGGCTCCGCGGCATTGGTTCTGCTCACCGTCGCGGCTGGCCCATCAATAGCGAGTGGGATTGTGTACATCATCGTGTTCGGCATCGGCTCGATCCTCGGGATGGCGTTACTTTCCGTCGTGATCGCTCTTCCCTTACGGCTTTCATCCAATCGTTTCGAGCGTGCTCAATGGAATTTCCGGCTTGGGGTTGGCCTCGTCACGATCATCCTTGGGCTGAGTATTCTTCGCAATATCGTCGTCAACAGCCTCTGATTTGAAACCACTAATAAAAAAAAGGCAGCCGCTCTCGCAGCTGCCCCGACCGGTCAACTAAGCCGGTGACCGCCTGTTGATTCGATTGTATTTCAGGCTTGAGAGGTAGTCAATTGAGGCTACCAATCAACCCGAATTTCCGCGACCCGCTCCCAACATCTACTCGTTGAATATCCAGAAGCTCGTCACCCGGATCTCGTTTCGATCTGCCCAGTCTTTCACTTTCCCCGCCAACTCATCGGCCGCGACCACGTAGAACGAACCTTCCCCGACTTTCGCCCTGCGAGCCAACGTCTTGCAGGACTCCTCAGACACGCTTGACGATAAGCCATCCCGGTTAATCACGTACCAGGTAGCTTCGCGCCACTTCATCGATTTCCATTCAAGGGCAGACACATGGGGCCGAACGCCGTTCATGTCGTCAGGCGGTCCTGCTGGCCAGTTGATAGGGGCGGCTCGAACATCTAGGAAGTTTGCTGCCTGTGAAACGCGCTCTGCAATCTGGCTTACGAGGTGGTCGAGCTCAGTTCTAGTGGTTTGACTCAGCTGCAATGCCGAATTCAAAGTCGCCATAGTTGGGCCCTCCGACAAACCCGCATTGACTCTACTCTTCGGAAGATGTAGTGGAAATAGGAATTCCGTCCCCCGCATATATGGGCGAACATTGGTGCTAAATATTGATGAAAAACCGCGTGCGATATAATGCCAACCTTCTTTTTAGGTAGGCAATCTGAGAATGGGATTTCACTCGGGGAACTGGTATTCCTTCATTCGCTACGACGAAGACCAGGATAAACCAGAGGTCAGCGCATGGCTGCTGCGGCGCGTGGCAGCTTTCGCTAAACCCTACTGGCGCTGGGTCACGCTCACACTTGTCACCATTATCGGCATTTCGCTCTTGAGCCTGCTGCCGCCACTTCTGATCCGCAATCTCATTGATGTCGCTATTCCAGAGGGGGACATCAAGCGCTTGAGTTTGCTCGCGCTCGGGATGATTTCGGTTCCAGTCATCAACGGATTGCTTGGCGTTGCGCAGCGCTACTCCAGCGCAACCGTCGGCGAGGGGCTCATCTTCGATCTCCGAAGCGAAGTCTATGCGCACCTGCAGCGCATGAGCCTGCGTTTCTATACCCACACCCAAACCGGCGAGATGATGTCACGCTTGAACAATGATGTTGTCGGAGCTCAGCGAGCGGTGACCGGAACGTTGGTAACGATTGTGAGCGATTCGATCTCGTTGATCGCCACAGTGTTGATAATGTTGGCATTGGACTGGCGACTGACGCTGATCAGTGTGGCCATCCTGCCGTTATTTATCTTCCCCGCACGCCGAATCGGACGGGTCTTGCGAAAGATTGCGCGTGAGCAAATGAATATGAACGCGCGCATGAACGCGCTGATGAACGAGACACTCAACATCAGCGGTGCGCTGCTGGTCAAGATCTTTGGTCGCTATGATACAGAAGTTGGTCGCTTTCGAGACCGCGCCGGCGATGTACGTGACATCGGAATCAGACAGGCGTTCGTCGGCCGCTGGTTCTTCTTATCGCTCAGCCTGGTAAGTGCCATTGGCACAGCCTTGGTGTTCTGGCTCGGCGGATATTTGGTTATCGCAGATATCTTCACTATCGGCACGCTAGTGGCTTTCACCGCCTATTTGGCCAATCTCTATGGCCCGCTTATGGCGCTAACCAATGCCAGGGTCGATTTCGCCACCTCCATGGTGAGTTTCGAACGCGTTTTCGAAGTACTGGACTTGCCTGTCGAGATTCAAGATCGGCCGGACGCTATCAAGGTCGAAAATTCAACAGGCAGGGTTCGATTTGAAAAGGTTTCCTTTAGCTACATTGAAGAAGGCGAAGTGCA
This sequence comes from uncultured bacterium, assembly GCA_965364895.1. GTDB lineage: Bacteria > Chloroflexota > Anaerolineae > Anaerolineales > E44-bin32 > JADFRG01. Next base: position 7,085 of record CBDTZL010000066.1, on the reverse strand, counting down.
ATCGGGGCTGGAAGATGTGCGACGCTTTTCATGGGGCGGCCGTGGAACCTACGTGCCGCCGGAAAAAAAGAAGTCGAGTGACGGTGAAGAGACGGGCGAGAATGGTAGGGAAGGCAAGCCAGAAGAGCGACGCTGGGCACTGAAGGACCTCAATTTCGAGATGGAGGCCGGCCAGGTTATAGCGTTGGTTGGACCTAGCGGTGCAGGCAAGTCAACGATCACGTATCTGCTGCCTCGGCTCTATGATCCGACCGAGGGACGCGTAACCCTGGACGGCGTCGATTTGCGGGATATCTCGCTTGAATCGCTTGCCGACCAGGTAGGAATGGTTACGCAGGAGACTTTTCTCTTTCACGACACCGTGCGCAACAATCTGCTCTACGCAAAAGATGACGCTACCGACGAGCAGATCGAGGAAGCAGGCCGCGCAGCGCACATTCACGAATTTATCGAGCAAATGCCTGATGGATATGACACCCTGGTGGGTGAACGAGGCTACCGATTATCCGGCGGAGAAAAGCAGCGCGTAGCGATTGCTAGAGTCATTCTCAAGGATCCCAAGGTGTTGATCCTTGACGAAGCCACCAGCCATTTGGATTCCCGGTCGGAGTCTCTTATCCAGGACGCAATGGAACGTGTGATGAAGGGCCGAACTTCGCTCGTCATCGCCCACCGCCTGAGCACCATCATCGGGGCAGACAAAATCCTGGTCATGGATCAAGGACGACTGGTCGAGCAGGGCGGGCACAAGGAGCTACTTGCGCAGGGAGGCCTCTACCAGACGCTGTATGAGACGCAGTTTAGGGCTGAGCGCGGTCTCATGGACGAAGGCGAGGCGATGGACGGCCCGCCGACTGCTGCTGATTTCCACCACCCTTAGTTCTCAATCTTCAAGCTCTCATCCCATATCCACCCGTGTGCTAAACGACGTATTCGCGTTCCGGAAACTCATGCAACCTTCTATCAATGGCTGCGTATATAGAAGTAGAACGGAAACGGCTGCCAATGGCGCGTGACGACGAGAGAGTACAGATAGCTGCAGCCGCGAATGGCGATGACGATGCATTCAGCGAGATTGTCGAGCGATATCAAAAACCGGTTTACAACCTTTGCTACCGGCTGTTGGGAAACCCCGGAGATGCGGAAGACGCATCCCAGGAAGCTTTCATGAAGGCGTATCGCGGGCTGAAAAAGTACGACCCCGAGCGCCCATTCATGTCCTGGATGTTGGCCATTTCCTACAACCAATGCATGGATCAACTTCGAAGGCGGCGTATCTCGTGGGTAGGCCTTGAGGCGTTATTCAATAGATCAGACCAGCAATCGCCATCTGCCGAGATCGCCGTGGATGCTTTAGGCCAGGCTGAGAGTGTTCAGAAGGCATTGTCAGCACTGAGCGCCAATGACCGTGCTGCAGTCGTTCTCAAGTATTGGTACGACTATTCATACGACGAAATCGCAGAAACACTCAGTTTGACAAATAGTGCTGTGAAAAGCCGGCTGCACCGCGCTCGCCGCGAGCTTGTGGATATTTGGACCGCCGAACAGCAAGCACTTGGAGAAGGCCAAAATGAAGTCTCACCCGCTTGATCAATGGCCGATGGATGAGCACGACCTGAGCGCTTCTGAAAGGGAGCGACTGGAGCGAGAGCTCAGGCAATCGCCAGAACTACGGAAGGGGCTAGGTGCCTGGCAGGCGATTGAGGCATCCCTTCAAGCGGCGCCAATGGTGGAACCGAAGAGCGGATTTGCTCGGCGATGGCAATTGAGGGTGGCGGAAAAACGAGCGCGTCGGCATCAACGACAGGTCAAGTGGTTATTGGGCGCGCTGTTCGTGGGCGCGATTGCTGCGTTTTTGCTTATTGGATTAGAGGCTCTGGCCTCGCCGGCCCAGTTCGGCGCAGCCGGAATCGAGACCGTTATTCGAGTGGGCCAGTTCCTGGATGCGGGTGTACGTTACCTCAGCATTTTAGGCGATGGCTGGCCGGCTCTCTTAGGTGGTTTAGCATTGAGCGCTGCCCTGGCATGGTTGAGTGTCGTATGGGTCGCTGCAATGTATCGATATAGTTTTAGTCGAATTCAGAATGGAGTGGGATGATGAAGAAGTTTGTTTTGGTTCCAGTGGTAGTGCTCGTAGCGGTCCTGGCTTTACCTGGGGCAGCATTTGCGGGCGAAGCCGAACAGGGCCAGGTCGTGTTCGGTGGCACCTTCACCCTTGACAGTGGTGAGGTGCTGGACGGCGACCTGGTGATATTTGGCGGATCGGTTGATATAGAACAAGGCTCGACCGTCCAGGGAGATGTTCTTCTCTTCGGCGGTAATGCGGATATCAACGGAACGATTGACGGAGACCTTGCGCTGCTTGGAGGTAGTGTGGACTTGGGGCCCTCCGCCGTCGTTACCGGCGATGTCGTCACCCTCGGAGGGAATGTCGATCAGGCCGAAGGAGCAGTTGTTGAGGGCGACTTCCGCTCCTCCGACGGCGCTTACTTTCCGTTTGGCTTCGATCTGCCGAGTCTTGGAGAATTTGGCAGCTTTGAAGACTCGATCCGCATAAGGCCATTTGGCCGCAGCAGCATCGGACCGTTCTTTTCCCCGGTGTCGGGAATCCTCTGGTTCATTCTTAGAACCCTGTTTGTTGCAGCACTGGCTGTGTTAGTCGTACTGTTCTGGCCGAAGCCTGCAGAGCGGGTAGGCAGCGCGGCGGTGTCACAACCAATCGTCGCTGGCGGGCTCGGGTGCCTTACGTTCCTCGTAGTACCCATCTTGATCCTTCTGATGGCAATTACCATCATCGGCCTGCCACTGAGCTTCTTGACGGTGGTGGCGCTGGTCGTTGCAGTTGTGTTTGGTTGGGTTGCCATTGGAGTGGAGGTCGGCCGCCGCATGGCGGAAGCATTCGAATGGGAAATGCACGCCGCGGCTGCGGCGGGTATCGGAACGCTGGCAGTCGGGTTTGTCATAGGCGGAATTGGACTGATCCCGTGCGTAGGCTGGCTGGCACCGCTGTTGGTCGGCTCAGCTGGCCTAGGAGCGGTGATCTTGACTCGCTTTGGATCGCGCGAGTATCAAACGGCTTCCGCGACCGCAGAACTTCCGCCGCCTGAGAAGAAAAAGGCGCCGGCTAAGAAAAAGAAAACTTCCACCAAGAAGTAGTCGAGGATAGACGACTGTGGAAATGGGGCCAGCCCGATGGGCTGGCCCCATTTTGTTGTTTTTGTACTGCATGGCATCGGAAGCCTTAAAAATCCTGCTCAAAACGCTCAATTGGTAGCATCCCACGCGAGGCTTCGATATAATCCCCCGGTCCAAGTCCCGGGGGCCATGTCCTTCGTTCACCTGCACGTTCACTCAGAATATTCACTGCTTGACGGGCTGAGTCGCATTCCGGCCCTGGTGAGTCGCGCTAAGGAGTTGAACATGCCTGCGGTCGCGCTTACAGATCATGGGACCATGTTCGGCGCCATTCACTTTTACAACGCCGCCAAAGAAGAAGGCATCAAGCCCTTAATCGGGATGGAGGCCTACCTTGCGCCCAGGAGCATGCACGATCGCGACCATCAGCAAGATAGCCGTTCCACCCATCTACTGCTGTTGGCTGAAAACAATCACGGTTATCAGAATCTGCTGAAGATCGCGACTGCAGCGCAGCTCGAAGGCTTCTATTACCGCCCTCGAATCGATCGTGATTTTCTGGCAGCTCACAGCGACGGGCTCATCGCGACCACCGGTTGCATGTCGGGCGAAATCCCCAGGGCTCTGGTTCAAGGTCGACAGACATTCGCTGAAGAGCGCCTTGACTGGTACTTTGACGTGTTCGGAAGAGATCGATTCTTCTTCGAGCTTCAGAACCACGACATCCCGGAACTCGACGGCCTAAATCAAGCTCTCATCGATCTGGCGCCGAAGTACAAGGCGCGCTTTGTTGCGACCAACGACGTGCACTACGTCCGGCCAGAAGAAGCCGACTTGCAGGATGTGTTGCTCTGCATTCAGACTGGCTCGGTTCTCAGCGATCCGGATCGCATGCGTATGAACAACGACTCCTACTATCTCCGCTCGACTCAGGAAATGACAGGCTTGTTCGGGGAGGTGGAGGGAGCGCTCGAGAACACGCTCTGGATTGCCGAGCGAGCCGATGTGGATCTCGAATTCGAAGGCTACCGAATTCCTCCTTTCGAGGTGCCAGAAGGCGAAACTACCGGAAGCTACCTCCGATCACTTTGCGAGCAAGGTTTGGTGCGCCGCTACGGACCACGCGCGAACGAGCCCGAGAATAAAGAGCGGCTGGATTATGAGCTGGGGGTGATTCATGAGATGGGCTTTGATGCCTACTTCCTGATCGTTTGGGACCTCTGCAGGTTCGCGGCTGAGCGGGGCATCTGGTACAACGCGCGCGGTTCTGCCGCTGGTTCGATTGTGGCTTACTGTCTGGACATTACGCTTGTTGATCCGATTGAACACGGCTTGATCTTCGAGCGATTCTTGAATCCGGGCCGCGTATCAATGCCTGATATTGATATGGATTTCCAGGACGACCGGCGTGTGGAACTGCTCGAATACACTGCCAGGAAATACGGCGAGGACAAAGTAGCCCAAATCATTACCTTTGGAACCTTGGGCGCCAGGGCAGCCATTCGAGATGTTGGCAGGGTTATGGATATCCCACTGCCCGAAGTAGACAGGATTGCCAAAGTTGTTCCGAGTATCCCTGGAAAACCAGTCACGATACCGGAGGCGCTCGAAACGGTTCCGAGTTTGCAGGAAGCCTATCAGAGCAGCGATTACATTCAGGAGCTGATCGAAACCGCCGCCAAGCTGGAGGGCGTTGCAAGGAACGCGGGTACGCATGCGGCGGGTGTGATTGTCACGGATAAGCCTATTACTGAATACATTCCCCTTCACAGGCCAACCAAGGGCAGCCAGGAAGACAATCCCATCCGTGCGGTAACCCAATTCGACATGGGCGTTCTCGAGTCGCTTGGCTTGCTGAAGATCGACTATCTGGGCCTCTCGACTCTGACGGTCATGGCCCGGGCCTGCGAGCTCATCCGAAAGCGTCATGGAGTGGAGCTGAACATCAATTCGATTCCGCTGGACGAATCAGAAACTTACGACCTGCTGGGGAGCGGCGATGTCCTGGGTGTATTTCAGGTGGAAGGCGCTGGAATGCGCCGGTACTTGATGGAGATGAAGCCGCGTACCCTCGCTCATGTAACCGCGATGGTGGCGCTTTATCGGCCAGGTCCTATGGAATTTATTCCGGCTTACATTCGGCGCATGCATGGGCAGGAGGATGTGACCTATCGCCATCCTTCACTCGAACCGATCCTGAAAGAAACGTATGGGATCACGGTGTATCAGGAGCAAATCATGTACACCGCGATGAACCTGGCAGGATATACCGCGTCCGAGGCCGACAACTTACGCAAGGCGGTCGCTAAGAAGAAGGCCAAGGCCCTGCGTGAACAGCGGCAGAAGTTTGTTGAGGGCGCGGTCGCTAATGAGATTCCACGGGAGACGGCGGATACGATTTTTGATGACTGGGAAGCCTTCGCTCGATACGGCTTTCCGAAGGGACACGCCGCCGACTATGCGGTCATCTGCGTACAAACCGCCTGTCTAAAGGCTACCTATCCACTGGAGTACATGGCGGCGTTGCTCTCGGTTTATAAGGGAGTTACCGATCGTGTGGCGCTCTATGCGGCCGAGTGCAGACGGATGGGGCTGAAGGTGCTTCCGCCGAGTGTCGATCGAAGCGGATTGGACTTTGAAATTGAGGATCTAGCGGATGGCGAAGCCGTTATTCGCTACGGTCTTGGAGCGATCAAGAACGTCGGTCAGAGCGCGGTGGAGACGATCATCGCGGCCCGGCCTGAGGTGGGGTTTGCTAACCTGGAGGATTTCGCCCGCAAGGTAGACCTGCGGCAGGTTGGAAAACGCGCCATGGAGAGCTTGATACGCGTCGGAGCGCTGGACGAATTGGGCGCGCGGCTTGATCTGCTGGAATCCCTTGAGCGCATCATGAGCTACTCGACTACGCACTTCAGGGCTGCTGAAGTGGGCCAGCTCTCGATTTTCGGCGACTCGACCGGAGTTGCGGAGGAACTGGTCCTTCAACCAGCGGTTGTCGATGTTTCCTGGCGACGCCAGCTTGGCTGGGAGAAGGAACTGCTTGGGTCCTACGTTTCAGACCATCCGCTGGCGGAGAGGATGGAAGACCTGTCCAAGGTGGTTACTCACTACAGTGGTGAAATTAGTGACACCACGGAAGGTGAAAAGGTAACCGTCGCTGGCGAGATCGGCGCTATTCGGCCCTACCTCACCCGCGCCGGGAAAGAGATGGGTTTCCTTTCGTTAGAAGACTTGCAGGGAACAGTTGAGCTGGTGGTATTCCCACGGCTCTGGGGAAAGATTTCCAGCGATATCGAACTCAATCAAATCGTCGTCGTGGAAGGACGTGTCGACGGAAACCGCGGCGAGCCCAAGCTGCTGGTCGATGGCGTAAACCATGATCTTGCCAGGGCTGCGCGCGAATCAGAAAATCTGCATAACGGAAAGCGCGGAAATGGTTCAACGAACAACTCGGGTCCCGCCCAGGTGGTTCCTCAACAGCCGAGTTCACCCCAAGTCGCTGCGATTCTTGACGCTGGTGCGGGGAATGGAGAGCCGCCCGTCACAGAGGGCTTGATTGAAGAACCGACCGGCGTGGATAGTGTACCGATCACCAAGGATGAGCTGCCCTTGAGCGACCCGGTTGGCTCGCTCCCAGCAGAAGCGCCGCCGGCGCCTGTACTGGGTCCGCCTGGCGATGATCTCCACTTTTCGCAAGAAACTCTTCCCGACTACTTTGCGGTATGGGAGGGGCCTGAGCCATCGTTGGTCACAATCATGCTGCGCTCCTCAGGAGATCGACAACGAGATACCAGGCGCATGCGGCGCATTCACGCGCTGCTCGCGTCTTATCCGGGCAACGACCGCTTCGCCTTCAAGGTGTACGAAGATGCCGGTCGATACGACCTGGCTTTTCCAAATTCATCCACAAGATACACACCCGAACTGCACAGGAAGCTTCTTCGGTTGGT
>CBDTZL010000065.1:0-12083 GCA_965364895.1 uncultured bacterium | reverse complement strand
CTGTAAGAGCATGGCCATACGGGTTTCAAGGAGAATGTCATTCCCGTCATTGGACGCGGATCCATCTACCGCAATTCCAACATTGACTCCAGCTCTACGCATCTGTCGTACTTTCGCAATGCCAGATCCCAGGAGCATGTTCGAGGTTGGGCAATGCGCCACTGAGGTTTGGGTGTCTGCCATCATTTGAATCTCGTCGTCGTTCAGGTGAATTGCGTGTGCCCACCAAACGTCCGGACCTACCCACCCCAGCTGACGCATGTACTCTGCCGGTCGTTCTCCAAATTCTGCCAGGCAGAAAATTTCTTCATCATCCGTCTCCGCTACATGCGTGTGCAGGCTGACATTTTTATAACTACGTGCCATCTCCGCAGTTTCCCGCATTAGATCACCGGTTACCGAAAAGGGAGAACATGGCGCGAGCCCCACACGCAGCATGGAGTAAGGGTTGGGATCATGATATTGCTCGATCACACGCCGACTATCTATCATGATGTCTTTTTCATTTTCAACCAAGTGGTCAGGCGGTAGCCCTCCCTGCGATTGTCCGAGGCTCATTGAGCCGCGCGTGGGATGGAATCGCAATCCGAGTTCCTGCGCAGCTCTTATGGTTGAGTCGAGCTTGCTGTCATTCGGAAAGATGTAAAGGTGGTCTGATGAGGTTGTACAACCGCTAAGCACCAACTCTGCCATCCCAATGATGGCTGAGGTGTACACCGCTTCGTCGCTCATTTCTCCCCAAACAGGATAGAGGCGAAGAAGCCAATCAAAAAGCTCTTCGTCCTGAGTTCCGGGGAGGGCGCGTGTCAGAGTTTGATACAGATGATGGTGAGTGTTGATGAATCCAGGCAGCAGGATCATGCCGCTGGCGTCAATCACCTCGTCCGCCTCTTGGGTTAGCTCGTCCGTAGGCCCGACAGCCTCGATCACGTTGTCTCGGACGAAGATACCTCCGTCCGCAATCGATCCCGACTCATCGTCCATCGTTAGAAGCAGCTCAGCATTTCGAACTAAGAGAGTCGTCATGTCAATTCCAATATCGGCGTTGAATGACGGCGCTGAACACGGCCCCAACATACAGGATCATCCCGGTAACAAATGCCCACAAGATCAAGCCGATTAATGAAGCGAGTGTGCCATAAACCGCGCCCAAATCGGAGAGCCCGGAGGTCAGATACCAACGGAAGATGGCCTGCGCGAGGACCCAGATCAGGCCCGCAAACGCGCCCCCTATCAACGAGGGCGCTGCCGGTATTTTCGCATTTGGGAGCCATCGGTAGATCAGCCAGAAAAAGAGGGTAGCCGCGAAGAAGGTAATCCAAAGATCGAGGCTTTCAAAAACGGCATACTCCTCCAGAGCTGGAAGAGCTTCGAGCGTGCTCAAGAAAATTGTAACGATGAACAATCCTGCCAGGATCATCACCGCCAGGATTCCCAGCAGACGCCGATGCCACACGAGCCGCCGCGGGACCTTCCAGATCCTATTGAGGCTCATCTCCAAATTGGCGAATAGCGACGAAGCGGACCACAGCAAAACGACCAGACTGATCACTCCAATCGTTCCGCGTCTCTCGAGCGTGTCTCCAATGGTGTCCTGCACGAAGCTTAAGGCTTCCGGGACCGGGATAGCACGTACCAAGAACTCATCCAGCGCCAATCGAACTTCTGACCTCGAGAGTAAAGCGCTGCCGAGCGAGATGAGAAATAAGAGCAGGGGGAAGATGGCGAGCAGCCCGTAGTAGGCCACAGCCGCTGCGCGCAATGGCACCTCGAGCTGATCCACACCCTCAGCGGTTTCCTTGATTACGTCCCAGGCGCTGCGCCAGGGAACAGAGCGTCGAGATCCCAATCGCGCTTCTTCTATGGCCTCAACTCGTGGCTGCAGGCTGGATAGCGTATCTTCTGGGCCCCCGCCGGCAGTCTTTAATTCAGATTCTGATTCACCCATTGTCGAATAAGCTCACTCGTTGAAAAGCTCCCCTACTGATCGACCCTCGTGGGCGCGACGGATCACTTCTCCCAACAGCGGCGCAACGGACAGGATAGTCATATTGTCCAGCCGCTTCTCAGCCGGAATGTCCACGGTGTTGGTCATCACGATTTCGGTCAATGGCAAACCGCGCAGGTTATCAACTGCCGGGGGCACCAGAAGCGGATGTGCGAAGGAGAGCGAGATCTCCAGCGCTCCGTGTTGTTTCAGAATTTCGACCGCCTCCACCACGGAGCCGCCAGTCAGCACCTCGTCGTCTACGAGAATTACATTGGCTCCCTCTACATCGCCGATAACCGAAGTAGCTCGAGCCCGTGGGTTGTCTTGCGCACGGCGCTTTTCGACGAATGCCAGCGGGGTTCCGAGCTTGGCGGCAAAGTTGCGGCCCTTTTTTGCAAAGCCGAGATCGACCGTGGAGACGACGGTGTTTTCAAGGTCCTTGCCCATGAAATAGTCGCTTAGCAAGTGAAATGAGGTCAGTACATCCCCCGGGATCGAAAAGAAGCCTTGAATCTGACCCGCATGCAAATCGATCGTCATGTATCGATCGGCGCCAGCCACCTCGATCATGTCGGCCAGCAAACGAGCCCCAATCGGGACCCGGGGCTGATCCTTCTTGTCTGAGCGAGCATAGGACATGTAAGGAATGACGGCCGTGATCCTTCCCGCAGAGTCTCGATTCAACGTGTCCATCATCAGCAAGAGTTCCATGATGTTTCGGTGCACCGGCGCGTTGAGCGATTGAATCAGATATACGTCCTGGCCACGTACGCTTCCATGCAGGCGGGGGCGCAGATTTTGATTGGCGTATTCGATCAGATCGTAGTCAATCAGCGGCAAGGACAAATATTCTGCGATCTCGCCCGCAAGTGATTGACTTGCAGATCCTGCGAACAGCTTAATGTCGCCATATCCATACATGCTTCCCACCTTCATTCTCGATTCGATATATTCATGGAGATTCTACAATAGCCCCGGTGTCAACCCGCGTTTTGCAGAAGTTCATCGATGGCTGTTGCCGGAGAGATTTCTCTATCCACCACCCGCTCCACCGCCCGCTCAAAGGAGCCATCGGTCTGGGCCTCCATAAAGCGTTCTGTGAGTCGGTGATGAAGGAGCCGCTCCATCTCATCCTCAACCCTTGCCCTGTCTCTCGCAGTTCGCCCACCGGTCTTCTGCAGATGCTCCATGTGCTGCTTAATCTTCGCTGCTAGTTCCGGGACTCCATCTCCATTTTCGGCACTCGCCAGCAGCACGGGGGTGACCCACTCCGTTGGCGCAGCTCCAATCTCGAGCGTGGCTCTTAAGGACCGTGCGGTGTTCTCTGCTCCTGGAAGATCGGATTTATTTACCACCAGGATGTCCGCGATTTCAAGCAGGCCGGCCTTGAGGGCTTGAACCGCATCCCCCATACCCGGCGCCTCGAGCACAACCACCGTGTGAGCGGCGCTGGCTACATCCACTTCTGCCTGGCCGGTACCGACCGTCTCAATCAGAATGGTTTCAAAATCGGCTGCGTCCAATGCATCTACGATGCCGGAGGTGTTCCTCGCAAGGCCGCCCAGCGCCCCACGGTTGGCCATACTTCGGATGAATATTCCCTCATCTCCGGACAGCTCACGCATGCGTATGCGATCGCCCAGAATTGCGCCTCCGGTAAAAGGGCTGGTGGGATCGACGGCGACGATTGCCACCTGAGGCGGATCGTTTTGAGCCCGCAGGTGGAGGGTCAGTCGATTGACCAAAACAGACTTGCCCGTGCCGGGGGCACCGGTCACTCCCACTCGATGCGCGCGGCCGGTTGACGCATGCAACTCGGATAGCGCTTCCTGGCCTTCCTGGGAATTATTTTCTACGAGGGTGAGAAGGCGGGCGAGTGCAAGTCTGTCACCGGATCGTACTCGCTCAGCGAGCTTCAAGCGTTCAGCCCTCTGCAGGAGCGGGGGTGACGGCTCCTTCGAAATATTCGATCACCTCGGTGGTGCTTGTTCCCGGCCCAAAAATACCGGCCACACCCAGGGCTTCAAGCTTTGGCCGATCATCATCGGGAATGATGCCCCCGATCATGACCTTGACCGACTCCTGGCCCTGCTTTTTAAGCAGCTCCATGATGCGCGGTACAAGCGTCATATGCGCTCCGGAGAGCACAGACAAACCGATAATTTGAACATCTTCCTGAAGGGCGGCCTCGGCGATCATTTCTGGGGTTTGCCTCAGGCCGGTGTAGATTACTTCAAAGCCCGCGTCACGCAGGGCACGTGCAATTACTTTCGCCCCACGATCGTGGCCGTCCAGGCCGGGCTTCGCTACCAGGACACGAATCTTGGTATCTGGCATAGAGCGGCCTAGTATACCTTAGGGGCCTTTTCCCAATCCCCTGCCGGATTCGCGCATTAAAGTTCCAGCCGGAACAAGCCCATGGCCTCTCGGACCATTCCCATGGTTTCCCTCGCCACTTTTCCGGCCTGACGCGTGCCCTCGGCCAGGATTTCATCCACCTCTTTCGGCCGTTGTTCGTAGCCTGACCGCCTCTCACGTATGGGCTCAAGAAACTCGTTGAGCGCCTTGCTCAGTTTTTGCTTCACTTCAACATCGCCGACTTTGCCCTTGCGATATCGGTCCTTAAGGTCGTCTACCTCTTCGGTGTTCGGGTTGAAGGCATCGTGATAGATGAAGACTGGATTGCCTTCCACGGTACCGGGAACGTCCGCCGATATCCGGTTGGGATCGGTATACATTTTCATGACCTTTTTCTCGACCGTTTGAGCGTCGTCACCAAGGAATATGGCGTTGTCCAGGGACTTGCTCATCTTCGCCTGACCGTCCGTTCCGATTAGGGTGGGGATTTCTCCAACCATCACGTCCGGGACAGGAAAAACCTCACTGTATTGACGGTTGAAGCGACGCGCGATCTCTCGGCTCACCTCCACGTGAGCTTCGTTGTCTTTTCCTACCGGCACTAGGTTTGCTCGGGGAAGCAGAATATCGGCCGCTTGCAACACCGGATATCCGAGCAATCCGAACGGCATCGCCTCCAGGCTCTCGGCCTTGGCCATGTCTTTCAAGCTCGGCAGCCGCTCCAGGCGAGGAACCGTTATCAGCATTTCAAAGATCAGGTTCAGCTCATACGTCTCTGGCACACCTGATTGCAGGAAAATTGTACATTTTTCAGGGTCAATCCCGACCGCCAGATAGTCCAAGACTAGGTCATGAACAGATTGGCCCACTTGGGTGATCTGCTCCCGCTCCGGGCGCGTCGTCAACGTATGCAAATCCGCGATGATGAAGAAGCACTCATAGGTATCCTGAAGACGTACTCGGTTTTCCAGCGAACCGACGTAATGTCCCAGGTGGAGCTGACCCGTCGGGCGATCGCCGGTGAGGATTCGTTTTCGCTTATCTTTCATAATGGGGAAAGAATACGTGGCAGATGGAAGACTGTCAATGCATTATCGGGAAAGAATGCGTGGCGGGGGGAAGGATGTCAATGTACTAAATCAAAACCGGGCACTTCTGCACGGCCGATGACCTGAAGACTAGGCCGCCTCTTCCAGATGGGGCTCGAATTTGTGCACGATACGGTGTTTCGGTTGATAACCCTGCATACGCTCGAGAGGCTCGCCGTTTTTAAATAGGATTAGCGTGGGCAATCCAAAAACCTGATATTGCATCGTGGTTTCGGTATTTCGATCGGCGTCCATCTTCACAAACTTTACCTTGCCATCCCATTCCTCTGCCAACTCGTCCACAACCGGGTCGAGCTGCTTGCAGGGGTGGCACCAATCGGCTCCGAAATCCACAATTACCGGTAAATCGGCCTTGAGGACCTCCGATTCAAACGATTCTGTCTCAAGCTCAGCAATATCTGCCATGTTTCCCTCTAGACGGTTGGATTTGACGTCGGCGTGAGAGTTTACTGGACGCGCCGGCGGCTTGTCAAGTTTAGCACTCTGCGTGGCGCTTGCGCACCATCCACACCTACTAGATATGGAGAATCGCCTCGATCTTACGCTCCAACCTACCCCCTATTGACGCGTTTTGCGGCCCCATGGTAAACTGAATCTTGCTTCGTTAGCACTCTCATTACGAGAGTGCTAAATTATTGGGTGGAACAAAGGAACTATGAGCACCGAACCCCTAACCGAACGGCAAGAGACCGTACTGGCGCTAGTCGTCCACGAATATATTGAGAGCGCACGCCCTGTAGGGTCCAAACGGCTTGTTGATCAGTACAGCCTGCGGGTCAGTTCGGCGACCGTGCGCAACGAACTAGCAACCCTGACGGAAACCGGCTACTTAAGACAACCGCACACTTCCGCAGGACGAGTCCCTACCGAGCAGGGCTACCGCTACTTCGTAGCGAGATTGCAGGGCGATACCGATCTCCCCGCAAGTGAAAAGCGCCTCATCAGCCATCAATTTCATCAAATGCGAGGCGACGTAGACGAATGGGTTCGCCTGGCCGCCTCCATTTTGGCCACACAAAGCCGTGTGGCATCGCTCGTGACCAGCCCCCTGCCCGATCGAACGGTATTCAAACACATGGAATTAATTGGGACACAGGGACGCCAGGTCTTGATGGTGCTTGTTCTGGAAGGCGGCGATGTGCGACAACAGATGCTCACGCTGTCGGACCCCATCGACCAGACCCAGCTGCGGCTGACCGCAGAGCAAATTACCGCCGCATGCGAGGGTCGAGATGCCAATGGAGTGAAAGCGCAGAGCCCGCGGTTTGACGTACTCGGCAGGGAGATCGCCAGCCTCGTCGCCGAAACTCTGGAGCGGGCGGATGAATTCTCATCTGGCGAGATCCACCGAGACGGCCTGGCCAATGTTTTATCTCAACCTGAGTTTTCGGACACTGAACAGGGACGCAATGCCTTGAAACTGCTCGAGGAGCGCAGCCTGCTTGAGGAGGTCCTGGCAAAGGCACTGAGCCCGACCGTCGGTGGTGTACAAGTTGTGATCGGAGGAGAGGGTGCCTGGGAGGAGCTCAGGGACTACTCGATGGTATTGGCTCGATATGGTGCAACTGGAAAAGCCACCGGCACGCTCGGCGTTCTAGGCCCCACCCGCATGTCCTACGGCCGGAGCATTTCGGCCGTTCGATATGTAGCGGGCCTGATGAGCAACCTGGTGGTGGAAGCCTTTGATGCTTGATCAGCGAAGACATTCAGAAGAGACTATGGAAAACAAAGATGCATAAGCCGAGCCACAAGAAAGGGAGCCTGTGAGCGATCAAGATTCCGGGAATTCGAAACCAGAAGTCGAATCGAACGACGAGCAGCACGTTGAGCCGGAAGAGGTCGAGGCGCGGCCTGAGGAGCTTTCTGATAATCCCGAACTCGAGCCTTCTGAAATCATGCTCCAACACGAACTGGAGCAGACCAAGGCTCAATCTCAGGAGTACCTGGAAGGCTGGCAACGAGCGCGGGCAGAGTTCGCTAATTACAAAAAACGAGTGGCCCGAGATCAAGAGGATGCGCGCCTGCGAATTGCAGCCGATACGCTCTCAAAATACCTGGGCGTTATCGACGACCTGGAGCGGGCACTGAAGGAGCGGCCAGACGATGGCGAGGCGGCCGCCTGGGCAGAGGGCATCGAGCTCATCTATCGCAAGATGTTTGGAGTGTTAGAGACGGAAGGGGTCAAGGTTATCGACGCAGAGGGCGAGCATTTCGATCCCACGCTGCACGAGGCCATCTCCCATGACGAGAGCGACGATCATGAAGAAGGTGATGTGATCGAGGTCGTTCAGCCTGGGTACCGCCTGGGCGAGCGAGTCCTTCGGCCTGCGATGGTTCGGGTAGCCAAGTAAAGGATCGCAAAATGAGCAAAATCATTGGGATCGATCTGGGCACCACCAATTCGGTTGTAGCGGTCATGGAAGGTGGCGAGCCCACTGTAATTACTTCCTCAGAAGGAAATCGCCTGATTCCGTCCGTAGTGGCGGTAAATGCCAAGACCGGTGAGCGCCTGGTTGGCCAGGTCGCAAGACGGCAGGCAATCGTAAATCCTGAAAATACGATCTTCTCCATCAAGCGCTTCATGGGCCGAAAGACATCCGACGCGCAAGTAGAGCGCGCCCTGGAACTGGTGCCTTATAAAGTTACCTCGGCGCCGAATGGCGACGTGCGCGTGCATATGGGTGGCAAAGAATATGCTCCTCCCGAAGTGTCGGCCATGATTCTTTCCAAGCTCAAAGCAGATGCCGAGGCCTACCTTGGCGAGACCGTAACCCAGGCCGTCATCACGGTACCGGCATATTTCAACGACTCGCAGCGCAACGCCACGAAGGACGCCGGCAAGATCGCCGGCCTCGAGGTGCTGCGCATCATCAATGAGCCAACCGCCTCCTCATTAGCGTACGGCCTCGATCGCAAAACCGAAGAAACCATCGCCGTATACGATCTGGGTGGCGGCACCTTCGACATCTCGATATTGGACGTAGGTGACGGGGTCTTTGAGGTCAAGGCGACCAATGGGGATACCTTCCTGGGTGGCGACGACTTCGACCAACGAGTGATCGACTGGGTCGTGGACGATTTCCAGAAGGAACAGGGCGTCGATCTCAGATTGGATCGCCAGGCATTACAACGGCTGAGAGAGGCGGCTGAGAAGGCCAAGATTGAACTCTCCAGTGTGGCCGAGACCGAGATCAACCTCCCCTTCATCACCGCTGATGCAAGTGGGCCCAAACATCTAAACATCACGGTCTCGCGCGCAAAGCTTGAGCAGCTAACTGAGGATTTGATCGAGCGTGCGGCCGGACCCTGTGAGCAGGCCATACGTGACGCGGATCTCAAGCCGGAAGATATCGACCAGGTGATCCTGGTGGGCGGAATGACGCGTATGCCGGCCGTCCAGGAGGCGGTAAAGGGGATCTTCGGCAAGGAGCCTCACAAAGGTGTGAATCCGGACGAGGTGGTCGGTGTTGGCGCTGCAATTCAGGCTGGCGTGCTCGGTGGAGAAGTAAAAGACATCTTGCTGCTTGATGTCACCCCGCTCTCACTGTCTATCGAAACCCTGGGAGGAGTTGCAACCGCCCTGATCGACCGCAATACAACCATTCCTGCGCGCAAGACGCAGGTTTTCTCAACGGCAGCCGATAATCAAGATGAAGTCGAAATCAACGTGCTTCAAGGCGAACGGTCGATGGCGGCCGACAACAAATCGCTCGGGAAATTCAGATTGGATGGCATCCCAGCTGCGGCGCGCGGCGTGCCTCAGATCGAAGTAACGTTTGACATCGATGCAGATGGCATCATGAAAGTCGGTGCGACGGACCAGGCTACCGGTCGCAGCCAGCACATTACGATCACCGCCTCGTCAGGTCTGACCGAAGATGAGGTCGACCGCATGACCGGAGATGCAGAGGTCCACGCCACACACGACGAAGAGCGGCGAGAACGAGCCGAGGCGCGGAACGCAGCGGACAACACGATCTATAACGCTCGCAAGGCAATCGATCGCCATGAGCTAAACATCTCAACGACCGCCCGAGCTGATTTGCAAGAGAAGATTCAAGAACTCGAGCTAGCGTTGGACGAAGCAGACACGGAGCGACTTGAAACGATGACGCAAGACCTATCGACTGCGGTTCAAGAGGTCATTGTGCGCGCCCAGCAATCTGCGGCAGAGCCTCACGAGGGCGGGACAGACGTAGTCGACGAGGAGGTCACCGAGGCCTGAGCGCCTGAAAGGGCTCTCCTTCAAGGATCCGCGGCGAAGGCCCAGGCCTTCGCCGTATCGTAGACCAGCATGGAAGAGAAACGAGACTATTACGACTCGCTGGGTGTAGGCAAGAGTGCCTCCCCAAACGAATTGAAGAGCGCCTACCGGCAGCTTGCTAAGGAATATCATCCTGATGTGAACAGCGAGCCTGGCGCCGAGGATCGATTCAAGGAGATCAACGAGGCCTATGCGGTGCTCTCCGATGATGAACGCCGCGCGGCCTACGATCGCTTTGGACATGCCGGCTTAAAAGGCATGCCCACCGATTTCGATTTCGGGTTTAGCGATATCTTTGAAGAATTTTTTGGATTTGGGCTGGGCGGAAGGCAGCGGCGCAACGCTCCCCGGCGAGGGGCAGATTTGCGTTACGACATGAACTTGGAATTCGAAGAGGCGGTCTTCGGGATCGAACAGCAGATCGAGTTTTCCCGCCGGGATACCTGCTCCCGATGTAAAGGCTCCGGCGCGGAGCCAGGAACCACGCCGGTTCGCTGCCCGACTTGCGATGGCTCTGGAGAGGTTCGCCAGGTAAGACAATCCTTTCTAGGCTCCATGGTCAACGTGACTGCCTGCCCGAACTGCGGCGGGCGCGGAGAAGTAGTATCCACCCCATGCCAAAACTGCGGTGGGGCTGGAATTGAGCAACTGCATGTAGAACGCACAATCTCCATACCACCCGGCGTGAATGACGGAACTCAAATCCGAGTCGGTGGAGAGGGAGAGCCCGGGCCAAACCGAGGGCCTCGCGGCGATCTTTATGTTGTGGTCCGAGTGGGCAATCACCGCTACTTTCGGCGCCGGAAGGACGATATCTTGCTCGATCTTTCTATCAACCTCTCGCAGGCCGCGCTCGGATCAGAGATTGAGGTGCCCACTCTCGAGGGAGATGAAAAATTACGTATTCCGGCCGGCACTCAACCGGGCCGGATCTTCCGAATGCGCGGCAAGGGTGTGCCTCATTTGCAGCGCAACGGGAGAGGAGACCAGTTGGTCGTGATCTCAATCGACATCCCGAAATCCCTGACCTCAGAACAGCGCGAATTGTTTGAACAGCTGTCGGAAACACTTGGCAGCGAGGTCATCCCCCAGGATCGCAGCTTCTTCGACGACCTTAAGGATCTCGTCAGCGGTATCGTTGACTGATCTGGAGCGAGGGCGCCGAGCATGATTTCGCCTTCCTTTAGCACCTCAAGGACCTAATCGTAGATTGAACTGGCTGGAAATTTCCTTGGAGCTCCATACCGACCTGGCAGAGCCGGCGGCAGAGCTGCTGGGTCGGATCGCGCCTAACGGCGCGGCGGTTGAAATGCTGGATGAGGGCGTGCGGGTGCGAGCCTGGCTGCCGGAAGACGATGAGCTGGCGGCTCGCAAACAGCAGCTTGAAGAGGGATTGTGGCATCTCAGCCAGATCCAGCCTTTCCCAGAACCGGCTTACAAACTCATCGAAGAGGAGCCCTGGGAAATTACCTGGAATGAGCACTATCAGCCGCTCGAGATCGGCAAGCAACTTCGGATCGTCCCATCCTGGATGGAACCCGAGAATGATGAACGGATTCCAATCATTCTCGAGCCCGGCATGGCGTTCGGGACTGGAGCGCATACCACCACACGGCAATGCCTGGAAGCGCTGGAACTGCTGGTGATGGAAGGCAACTCCGTGGCTGACCTTGGATGCGGATCAGGCATCCTGGCAATTGCTGCGGCGCGACTTGGCGCAGGGTTGGTAGTAGCTCTTGATATTGATGCGCAGGCAGTGGTACTCGCCCAGGAAAATGTGCTGCGGAACGGAGTCGGAGATCGAGTCCAGGTGCTTGAGGGTTCTTTAGCCGAGCTCAGAACTGTAGACCAACCACACGATTTTGACCTGATAGTGGCCAACATCCGGGCCTCGGCGCTTGAGGCTTTTATTCAGGCAGGTGTCTCCCGGGATTTGACGGCCAACGGCCGGATTGTGATGTCTGGCATTCTGGAAGAGCAGCTGGATTCTATCGTCGAGAAGGCTGAGTTGGGGGGTTTGCATACCGAGCAAGTCATGCAAGAGGGGGATTGGCGCTCGCTAGTCTTTTCTAAGCGCTCTTAGCCTCACACGAGCTTTCCGAATCCGCACCGTCGCAAGCGCGCAGTAGGTTCAGCCCCAACGAAAAAACCCGCCAGTTGGCGGGTTATCTATATCTGTAAGAAAGCGCCCGCAGGATTTACCTGTTTTTTCTTGATACCGGCCCGCGGGTAGTTTGCCCTTTCTTGAAGCGGTAGGTTATCCTGCCGCGGGTCAGATCATACGGGGAAAGCTCTATTTGAACTCTATCCCCTAGCAAGATCCGGATGTAGTGTCTGCGCATCTTACCCGACAAATAGGCCA
>CBDTZL010000064.1:0-12119 GCA_965364895.1 uncultured bacterium | reverse complement strand
TTCTGAATGCCGAAGGCCACTATGCGGAGCTCTACAACACCTATTTTCGGCATCAATCGTTGGAGTACGTGAACCACGCTCGGGATGCGGCTCTGCAAGCGAGCGCGGATTGAGACATTCGCCCAGGCCAAAAAGGAGAGCGCAACTCGCTCTGCTTCACGAAGCCAAGCGGCAATCGCTGATTAGATTGGGTTACTCTGGGAATAGCGGCCAGAAGATAGGCAAGAAGATCATCGACACGATGAGAAGCAAAACAGTCAGAATCGCCCCCACCCGCGCATAATCGGTAAATTTATACCCACCAGGCCCGAACACCAGTACGTTGGCCTTGTGACCCACAGGTGATAGGAAGCTGGTTGCTGCCCCGATCACGACCGCCATCGTGAAGGTTTTGTAATTGGCGCCCAGTCCCATGGCGGTATTCAACGCGATAGGCACAACCAAGACAATAGCGGCCGCGTTAGACATCGGCTGGGTGATAAGCGCGGCCAGAAGATAGATCCCAGCAAGCGTGGCCAAGGCGCCGAAAGGTCCAAACAACCCCAGCATGATGTCGGCCAGGAATTCCGCGGTGCCCGTGAGTTCCATGGCAAGCCCAAGCGGGAGCATCCCGGCAACCAGAAATACCGTTCGCCAATCGACAGCCTCATAGGCCTCGTCGATCCTCAGCGCTCCAGCAAGAATCATGATCACGGCCGCGATCACCATGGCAAGAGAGATCGACATCCCGGCAAAGATTGTCAATCCAATAGCGAGCACCAGCGCTCCAATGGCGATGGGCGCCTTGTTCCGGCGGAACTGCTCCGTTTCGATCGGTTCCAGAACCAGGAAGTTCTCCCCCTCCTGCAGCTGTTTTATTCGATGCTTAGGGCCCTGCAGCAAGAGGGCGTCTCCGAATTGCAGCGGTACATCGCGTAATCGTTCTGTGATTAGTTCGCCGTGTCGCGAGATTGCAAGCGCGGTGAAGCCGTAGCGATCTCTGAATCGTACGTCCCGAAGGCTGAGGCCCACGATGTGCGAGCGTGGCGCAAGCGTAGCCTCAATTATTTGAACGTCCCCGCGTTCAAGGCTTTCAATATCGAGCGTTCGCTCCGCTTCAGTCGTCAGCCCCAACGACTGACGGGCCGCCATTAAGTCGGAGGCCGAACTCTCAACGACCAGCAAGTCGCCCATTCTAATCTCCGTATCTCGATTCAATGGAGGACGGTCGCCGTTTTCCCGCTGAAGGGCGAGCACTGAGAGGTCGTAATCCCGGCCGAGCCGTGATTCGAGCAGAGTCTTGCCGATCAAGGAGCTCACAGGAGAAACTCGAACCTCGGTCACATATTCCCGAATGTTGTAGTCCTCCTCCTTGCTGCCTGGCCCTTCGCGGACCGGCAGCAGGTGTCTTCCGATCAGGACCATGTATAAGACACCTGTTGTGAGTACCACGATGCCCATTGGGGTGAACTCGAAAAATCCGAAAGTAGGCAGCCCGCGCGCGGCAAGTATCCCGGTCGCAAGGATGTTGGCGGGGGTACCGATCAAGGTCATCGCGCCGCCAAGAAGCGAGGCAAATGCGAGTGGAATGAGCATTTTGGAAACTGCGACCTTGGTTACGCGGGATATGCCCACCACGGCAGGGAGCAACATCGCCGTGGCGCCTACGTTGTTCATGAATGCCGATAGCACGCCAACAGTAAGCATGATGGTACCAATGAGCCGTGACTCCGTATTACCGGCTACTTTTAGAATGCCGCTTCCCATTGCGTTCGCAACTCCGGTTTTGAAGAGCCCCCCGGAGACCATATAAACAGCCCACACCGTAACCACCGCCGAATTTGAGAAGCCTGAGAATAGCTTGTCGGAAGGAACTAATCCCAGTACCCCAACTGTGATCAACACCATCAATGCAACGACATCTACCCTCAGCTTCTCGGTAGCGAAGAGGATCAAAGCTCCAAGGATAATAAGAAGAGTAAGTGCGATATCGAGTGTCATATGCGTCGTCGGGTCACGTCGAATTTCCGGCCCCCTGAATTACAACGAGGAAAGCATCCAGCGTCAAGGGGCCGCCGCTCGTTCGAAGGGGAAATCACGAAAATACGGACCTGTTGCGTTCAATAATTTCGATTGAAGCTTTGAATTCCTGTGTCCGAAGAACAAGGCGCTGCCTCTCCTGTAAGGTCTCCGTAAGGTGGGATATGGCTCAAATCGCATACCATAGTTGCGGACATATCCCCCCAGAGTGTCCAGGCCTCAAAGCCGCCCGCGCCCCTCTTCCTCCGGCTTAAGCGGGCGGCTGCCATTTCCGACACTACTTAAAAGTTTTCAGGTGGGATGCTCATCGAATTTGGTCGGATCTGACCAGGAACTTGCACTTATTCGCACGGAGGCGAACTTCCAGGGCAGTTTTTGCCTTTGATCCGCACAATTTATCCATTTGAGGGATGCCCGAGATGAGGCTTTCGACTAGAATCCGCGGGATCTAACTACATCAGAGGTTCGTCTCTTGAATACGAATGGATGCCGACCTGAACACCGTACGATTCGTTTTAGCCATGATGGAGTGGAGAACACGCTGAAGATTAAAAATCTCGTGCTGGCCATCGCCGGCTCGGCGCTGGTTGGTGCCTGTAGCTTAGCGGCTTCCAGCTCGCCTCAAGATCCTTTGCCGAATGGCCCGCTGGAAACAAGTGTGGTTGCTACCGTCAACGCGCTTAACAGCGCCACGCCGGTTCCGGCTATCACGCTTCCACCTGTTACTCCAAGTCCGGAGACCTCATCTTCAGCCGGTGTGCGCAGCAGCCCTAGGCCCAAAATTTCAGCTACACCCCCTCCGATTTGGAGAAGTTTCCCCGCCCCGACGCAGCTTTCAGCAACGGAAATCCCACCGCCGATGCCTGAGATCGAATTCGGGCCCGACGTGGTCAACATTCTTCTACTTGGCAGCGACAAGCGGCCCAATTCGGGCGGCT
Source organism: uncultured bacterium (assembly GCA_965364895.1). Classification (GTDB taxonomy): domain Bacteria; phylum Chloroflexota; class Anaerolineae; order Anaerolineales; family E44-bin32; genus JADFRG01. The sequence goes on along the minus strand of CBDTZL010000064.1, from coordinate 9,162 downwards.
TTAGAACGGACGCCATAATGGTGGTGTCCATTGATCCCGAGGATGGCACGGCCACCTTGATTTCGATCCCAAGAGACCTGTACGTGTACATTCCGGGCTGGCGGATGGACCGGATCAACACAGCGATTGTCCGCGGCGGAATCGATATGGCCAAGCAAGCCATCCACTACAATTTCGGAATTCCTGTGGATGGCTGGGCGCGGATGAACTTCGATGGATTCATCTCTGCGATCGATACCCTAGGCGGGGTTACCGTCGACGCGACCGCGTTTACAAGGGATGAATGCGGCGGGAAAATCCTGACGTATCAGCCAGGAAGCTCTTACAGCATGGATGGTTATGAGGCGCTTTGCTATGCGCGCATGCGAAATTGGGGTGGTGATTTCGACCGCATGAGAAGACAGCAGGAAATCGTGCAGGCCGTCTTTTCTAAGCTGCTGACCTTCAACGGGCTTGCTCGAATTCCTCAACTCTACAACCAGTTCTACACTACCTTCTTTACCGATATCGAACTGGCCGAGCTCTTGCCGTTAGTTCCTGCTGCTATCCAGATTGGTGCGGATCCAACACGAATTAAAGTTTTCCGGGTGGACCGAGATCTCGTGGATTCCTGGAGAACACCGAGTGGCGGCGCCGTTCTGCTGCCCAAGCGGCCAGGCATTCAGTTGATGTTGATGGAAGCATTTGGATCGGACGCCTTCGATTCAATAGAGTAGGCGCATAGGAAAGTGGGTCGGTTATCTCAGAATCAGGCTTGTGCTAGATTGAGAGCGAGGCCTTGGCCGCAACTATGGAGCATCAACCTTTAAAAACTCTCGACGACGGATACACTACCGGCCGCGCATGCGCCGTTTGTGGTGAATCTACGCTATCTGTCATTCATGTAGAGAACCTGCCAGATTACGTGCTTTGTATGAACTGCGATTCTGCATTTATTCTCAATCAGGCGGCGGATTGGGCGATGTACGGGTCTATTTCGAATGACTATCCTGCGACCGGACAAATGGTGCTCAAACGGTGGACCACGTTGGAAGCAGTAGAATCCATGGCCGACTCTGAACGGACATCGGAGCAGGATGGTGGCGAGCCCGAAGTCAAAGCCAGAATGGTCTCGGAGTTGGGATCCGAATCCACTCCCCCCTTCGGAATAGGCAGCAATGGGAAGGTGATGGCCGAAGCCGAAATTGCTCCTACGCCTCCCTTTGGCATCGGTGAATTGGATGAATTCGTAGCGGAGAGCGCTAACGGCGGCTCCTCTCTAGCGACGGATTTATCGGAACAGCTGGAAGAGACGGCGGACGTATCAGAGCCGGAGCCCGGCCATCGATATGTTATATCGCTTGCACAAAAGACGGCTAGCTTACCCTCCGAGCGGTGCGCACACTGCTTGCGGCGCCCTGCCCCTAGAAAACTGCTTTTTGCGCTTGGCGGAGACCAGAATCTTGGATACCAGATCCCGCTCTGCGAATCCTGCCACGAGCGCGCAAGCGTTCGAAGCGAGGAGCAGAAGATATCCAAGGTTGTTGCGCATTTGAGTTCTATATTGGTTGCCGGCGTCTTAATCGTCGGCGCGCTGGTAGCTGGATTGGTTAACCCCCAGCAAATTGAAGTGGTTGATCTGCTGCTGATTGGCATATTAGGGTTGCTGGGTTACGGAGTTACTGCCTTTATCCTGTTGCGTAGAACATCTCGATATCCTCCCTCCGAAGATGCACAGTTCGTTCGGTCAACGCTGCGGCTTCGGGATCACGAGGGTCTGGACTTCGGCTGGCGCAATCGTGGCTATGCCGAGCTATTTTCAAGTGCTAACGAGGAAACCCGTTTAGGGGATCTGGTCAGAGTTTCTGACGACGATGCGAAGGATTCTTAGGGAGATTATTGTGTTCCAAACCGCCGAGTGACCACTCGGTGAGTGTACTGTATCGGTCCGCTGACCGGTTTGTAATCAAGGCGAGGCAACATGGAACAGGATCTGCGCACCTGTCCGGGCTGTGGGGCTCCCTCCCCCGAACATCCCACCTGCCCATACTGCGGCTGGACCCCCAATCTATTTGAAGAATCCGACGTAGATGCGATCGAGTCTATTGAAACGGGCCCGGCACAATTCCGCGAACTCTTGGAACCAGGCAACGACCCTGAGCATCTTCTCGATCAGGTCCCAGAAGAAATGCGCGGCGTTCTGGCCGCGAGACTAAAGTCCGCTGAAGACTCCAACACGCCTAGTTTCAGTGAGGCAACGTCCTCGATATTGCGAGATCAAGGCTATATCGTCAGCCAGGACGCGCGCGGTGCCCGTTTATCCGCTATTCCGGGCCAGGCAGCTGATTTCAGCCCATCCGAAGTTGTGAAGTTGGCGGCTGATCTAGACGGCGGCGTACAGCCTCAGGCCAAGCTCCCCATTTGCAGCAACTGCCAATCTGCCAGTCCGGTCGATGATACGCACTGTCAATGGTGCGGAGAGCCATTTTCCGACGACCCTTAGATTTTCCTCAAGATTTCGTCCCCAATGGCTCCGATACGGCGCCATCGCAGAGCGAAAAAGGGTCCTATTGACCGCTCTGTTATAATCTCCGATTGCGTCCCTCAATAGAACAGTTGTACGGATTATGCCTCAAGACGAAATCACAATCGTTGGTGCACGAGAACACAATCTAAAGAACATCTCGGTGCGGATTCCACGCGACAAGCTGGTCGTAATCTCTGGGATCTCAGGCTCCGGCAAATCATCCCTGGCCTTTGACACCATTTTTGCCGAAGGTCAGCGACGCTATGTCGAGTCGCTCTCTTCCTATGCTCGCCAATTTCTGGGGCAGTTAGACAAGCCGGATGTGGACTATATCGAGGGTCTTTCGCCGGCAGTTTCCATCGATCAGCGCGGGGTATCTCACAACCCGCGCTCAACCGTCGGTACGGTTACCGAGGTGTACGACTATCTACGCCTGCTTTTTGCCCGAATCGGTCAGCCGCACTGCCCGATTTGCGGTCGGGAAGTTGTACAGCAGTCGGCACAGGAAATTGTGGAAGCTATTGAAGGCCTCAAAGTCGGTGCGCGCTTGTTGATCCTGGCCCCCTTGGTGAGTGAACGAAAGGGAACGCATCTGGCTGTGATGGAGGAGCTGAGACGCTCCGGCTTCGTACGTGCTCGGGTGGATGGCAAGGTGCTCGAGATTGAGGAAGACATCGAACTCGACCGATACAAGAATCACACCATTGAGGCGGTGGTGGACAGGCTGGTCATCCCCGCAGAGTCCGATGACGCCTTTCGGACCCGCTTGACCGATTCGGTAGAAACCGCCCTCCAGTGGGGCGAAGGCACGATCACGGTATCCGATCTCACCGAGAAGGTGGATATCCCCTATTCAGAGAATCTAGCATGCCCCGTACACGGAACGACGCTAGCCGAGATCGAGCCTCGCACGTTCTCGTTCAATACCCCGCACGGCGCCTGCCCAGAGTGTCAGGGCCTCGGTAGCAAATTGGAGATCGATCCAGACCGGATCATTCCGGATCGTTCGGTGTCGCTCGCCGAGGGCGCAGTAGTCGCGATGGAGTGGCAAAATCAAGCGCGAGATCGACAAGGCTACTACTGGCAGATGGCGGAAGCCGTCGCCGACTACTATGAAATTGATTTGGAAGCTCCAGTCGCTGAACTCCCAAAGCAGCATCTCGATCTCATTCTGTTCGGCACAAACGACGAAGAAATCCCCGTGCGATATTCCAGCCGGGACGGGAGAAAATCGACCTTTTCCACTTCCTTTGAAGGCATTGTGGGCAACATGGAACGGCGCTACCTGGAAACCCAGTCCGAATACATACGCGGCAAGATCCAGGAATACATGTCTGAGCGGGCCTGTCCCGCTTGTGAAGGCAATCGACTGCGCCCGGAAGCATTGGCCGTCACCATTAACCAGGCAAACATCGTCGAGATTACGGGGCGTCCGATTGCGACCGCACTCGAATGGGTCTTAAAGCTTCAAAAGAAAAAGTCGGGTCCGTTGAAGGCGCGCGAGCTCAAGATCGCCGATCTGGTGCTGAAAGAAATCCGAGATCGGCTTGGTTTCTTGGTCGATGTGGGTCTTGAGTATCTGACCCTGGATCGTTCAGCAGCCACTCTTTCGGGCGGCGAAGCTCAGCGCATCCGGCTGGCGACGCAAATCGGTTCTCGGCTCATGGGGGTGCTTTACGTACTGGATGAACCATCGATTGGCCTGCATCCTAGAGATAACGAGCGCTTGATCCACACTCTGGAAGGTATGCGCGACCTGGGCAACACAGTACTGGTGGTCGAGCACGACGAAGCTACCATTCGCGCTGCGGACTGGTTGATCGATCTCGGTCCGGGCGCCGGTGAGGCGGGCGGAGAAATTGTGGCGCAGGGGACCGTCGATGAGGTGTCACGCAAGCGCAAGTCCGTGACTGGAAGGTTTCTCTCGGGAAAGCTCCGCATCGAAACCCCCAAGGAACGCAGGGACGGCGACGAGCGCAGCCTAAAGATTTTCGGTGCGAGCGAAAATAATCTGGACAATCTCTCAGTAGAAATCCCGCTTGGAAGATTCGTATGCATCACTGGCGTTTCTGGCTCAGGCAAGTCCACATTGATGGTGGAAGTGCTGTATAGGGCGCTGGCGAGAGAACTTCAAGGTTCACGTCGGTTGCCGGGTGCACACGAGCGATTGGAGGGAGTTGACCTGATCGACAAAGCCATCAATATCGATCAGAGCCCCATCGGCCGCACGCCGCGCTCCAATCCCGGAACCTACACGGGCTTGTTCGACGAGATACGAAAGCTGTATGCCGAACTGCCTGAATCCAAGGTACGTGGGTACAAACCTGGCCGTTTTTCCTTTAATGTACATGGTGGCCGATGCGAAGCCTGCCAGGGCCAGGGCCAGCTCAGAATTGAAATGCAGTTTATGCCAGACGTCTACGTTCCGTGCGAAGTCTGCAACGGGGCGCGCTTCAACCGTGAAACTTTGCAGGTGCGCTTCAAAGGCAAGACGATCGCCGATGTACTGGATATGACGATTGCTGAGGGAGCAGAGTTCTTCGAGGCATTTCCTGCCATGATGCGCAGGATCGACACCCTACAGGATGTGGGGCTCGGCTATATCAAGATTGGTCAACCCGCCCCAACCTTGTCCGGTGGCGAGGCACAGCGCGTTAAGCTCTCCCGCGAACTCTCCAAGCGCGGTCCAGGGCACACGCTCTATGTGCTTGACGAGCCCTCGGTAGGACTACACGCGGCCGATGTGCACAAGCTCATTGAGGTGCTGCAGCGGCTGGTCGATCAGGACAACACCGTGCTCATCATCGAGCACCATCCGGATGTGATCAAGGTTTCAGATTGGGTCATCGACCTGGGTCCGGAAGGCGGCGACGGCGGGGGGCGTCTGGTGGCAGAGGGCACACCGGAGCAGATCGTCAAGGTTAAAGCCTCATACACGGGCCAATTCCTCAAGCGGCACCTGAAAGCAGGCTAGAGCCTACTCGTATCTTAGAGCGTCAATCGGATTGAGCGCCGCCGCCCGTGTCGCCGGGTAGATTCCAAAAAACAATCCCACCAGCGCCGAAAATCCCGTTGCAAGCACCACGGCCTGCATCGAGAGCGTTGGATTCAGATCCGCGGCAAGCAGGCCGATGGCCAGCGTCCCCAACAATCCCAGCATCACCCCGATCGCACCCCCAACCACCGCCAACACAACGCTTTCAATGAGGAACTGATTGCGAATGTCGCGCTTGCGCGCGCCAACCGCCTTGCGCAGACCTATTTCTCGGGTACGTTCTGTCACAGACACCAGCATGATATTCATGATCCCGATTCCGCCAACGAGTAGCGAGATGGCGGCTATGGCGCCTAGGAAAATGGTGATGACCCCCAAAACGTCACCTGCGGAAGCGACAATCTCGGCCTGGCTAATAACCGTGAAATCGTCATCATCCCCCGGCAGGATCTCGTGCCGTTGTCGCAGTATGCGCTCGATTTGATCGGCGGCTTCAGCAGTTCGATCCTCACTCACGGCCTGCGCATAAATCACGGAGATGTGGAAATCGCCCCGACTACCGCGGGAAGGGAACACACGCGTTTGGGCAGTTGAAAGTGGGATGTAGACTACGTTGTCCTCGTTGGCAAACGCGGACCCTCCTCTAGCTTCGAGAATCCCGACCACTCGGAAGGGCAGGTCTCCAATTCGAATCTGCTCGTCGATTGGTAGAGCATTCTCGGGAAATAATTCATCTACAACTTGCGGTCCGATTACAGCCACCCGCGATTCGGCCACTTGGTCGCCTTCGTCGAAAAATCTTCCCGCGCTAAGTCCTGCGTTCCTCAAATCCGCATAATTCGGGCTTACTCCCGCTATCGATAAGAATGCTTCCTCGACGCCGCTGCTCACCACGTCTGAGCCGGTGATTTCGAGCGCAATCGCCGCCACATCCGGTGCCAAAAATGGGTCGAGCAACGCGATTGCGTCGCCGTTAGTCAATCCTTTTCCTGATGGCGCCGATCCTGGACCCCGTTGTGTATCGAAGGTACCGGGCGCGACAAACAACAGATTGGAGCCAATGCTCCTAAATTGATCGGTGATAAAACTCTGGACCGCGTTGCCGGCCGACATCAGTGTCACAACTGCCCCAACGCCAATGATGATGCCCAACATTGTGAGCCCTGATCGCAATTTATTGGACGAGAGCGCACGCAAGGCTACCACCGCGCTTTCCAACATGCCCATCTTCAGGCAATCTCCCCTTCCAGATCCATCTCAGAAGGCCGCTCAGCCTCGCCGGCTACCAGAGGAACCTGAACGAGTTCATCGGCCACGACGCGCCCGTCTTGAAGGCGAAGCACTCGGTCCGTATGCCGCGCGATAAAGGGATCGTGGGTCACCAACATGACCGTGATTCCCTCATTACGATTGAGGCCCTGAAGAATCTCCATAACCTCGATACCCGATTTGCTGTCCAGGTTTCCGGTCGGCTCGTCGGCAAAGATAATGGCCGGATCATTGACCAGCGCCCGAGCGATCGCCACTCGCTGCTGTTGACCCCCTGAGAGCTCATTGGGATGGTGATTCATCCGATCGGCTAATCCTACGATTTCCAGCGCATGCTCGGCTCGTCCGCGGCGTTCACCATTCGGCACGCCGGCATAGAGCATGGGAAGCTCGCAATTGGCCCGGGCAGTCGTTCGGGCCAAGAGATTGAAAGTTTGAAACACAAATCCTATACGCCGGCTTCGGATGCGTGCCAGCTGGTCGTCACTTAGCTGGCCCACCTCTTCACCTTCAAGCAGGTAGCTGCCGGAATCAGCCGTGTCTAAGCAGCCCAGCAAATTCATGAGAGTCGATTTTCCTGAACCGGAAGGGCCCATCACGGCCAGCAAACCCCCGGCTTTGATCTCAAATGAGACCCCGCGGAGCGCTCTAACCTCCACCTCGCCCAGCATATAGGTGCGAGTGAGATCCTTAACCACCATAACCGGTCCGTTGGGGCTAACCTCCACCAAAGAATAAACCTCCATTGCCGCGCGGTCGTTCCTCGATCGAAGCGCTGATAGTTTCACCGGGATCGAGGCCTGAAAGCACTTCGCTCACCGTGTCATTGCGCAATCCAAGCACAAGTACCCTGCGCTCACGACTTTCTCCATCACCCACGAACACAAAGATATCCCCGGTTCCCGGATCGAATCCCAACGCCCAATTGGGAATGAGCACCGCATCCTTCTCATCCGCCACGAGGATGTTCAGAGCGGCCGTCATGCCCACTCGTACGAGGTCATCTATTGACTCCACCTCAACCCGCACCGGGTATTGCGTGTTGGCCGTTCCAACTTCCGGGGACAGATCGATTCCGGCAACCGAACCTGTAAGCGCTAGATTCGGGAGCGCATCCAGGGAAATCTCAACCAGCTGGCCAATGACCACGTCACCGACATCGAGTTCATCCACACTTGTGTCGATGTGCAATGAGGCCAGATCGGCGATAACGATCTCTACTTCGCCTGGAACAATGCTGTCACCCGTATTGTGGTTCACAGACATTACTGTGCCGTCAATCGGTGAGATTAACCGCGCTTGGTCAACTACCGCCTGCGCGGCACGCAGCCGCGCGTTAGCGGATTCGACGGCATCCGCCTCAGGCCCAGCGTTGAGATCCGCAAGATCTTTCTCCGCCTGGAGCAGATTAGCCTGACCCACTGACACTTCCGAGTCCAGGATCGCTTGCTGGATCTCTGTGGGGTGGCCGGTGTACCAATTCACATTGCGCAGTGCAGAATCGCGGTCTGCGCGCGCGGCCACCAGTTTGGTAAGTGCAAGTGCTTTCACGGGGTCGTCGGAGGATCTGCCCGACAGCGAGTTGTAATCCGATGCGGCTTGATCGACCTCAACTTGCGCAAGCGTCAGTCGTGCTTCCGCGCCCCGTATCGTGTCAGAACTCGCACGGCGACCTTCCTGCTGATTGTTCCAACTGTACTCCGCAACTCGAAGGGCGTCCCTGGCTTGAGCCAGGGCCATAACAGCCTTTGCAATCTGCTGCTCGGTGGGGCCCTCCATTAAATCATCCAACGCCTGCCTGGCAACGATTAGGTCCGCCTCCGCTCCAAGCAGTTCCGGATCCAGCGAACCTGGGTCGAGCGAAGCCAAAACTTGCCCGGCCCGGACCATTTGGCCAACCTCGACCGTAAGTTCACCAAGTGTGCCGACGGTCCTAAAAGACAAAGCCGCCTGTGCGGACGGTTCTACTTTTCCCGTCCCGGTGACCCAAACCTGGAGCGGTCCGGTTTCTATAATGGCCGTGCGCTCCGCGGCTACCTCAGGCTCTGAGCGGGGGCGAAGAACCAGGAATGCCGCAACCAGGCCCCCGATTATCAGTATTGGAATCCAGATTCTGCGTCTCATAATCTATCCCTTGATTAGCGTTCCCACTTGATACAAGCGGATTCTATCGTGCACTGCTTCACAATGGCCTAAGAAATCTGTTAAATCGCTGATAAAGGGCGCGCTCGCACCCTGGGGTATGCTAGGTCCTGATTTGGACATTTGCCTATGGCACTAAAGTTTGATCGAGCGGAGCTGCGTGACCTCACCTTATATGTGAAGGCTGAAGCACTGCGCCTTGGCTTCTCTCGAGCGGGGATCACTACTCCCGAGCCCCCTCCACATCTTG